>NZ_JBHSED010000001.1:0-134597 GCF_042651945.1 Cohnella boryungensis
AAACTTGCCGCAGCTATAGTTTCAGAAATCGGGGATGCCAAGCAGTTTGAGGATCCGAAGCAACTCGTAGCTTTTGCGGGGTTAGATCCTGGGGTCTTTAGTTCTGGACAATTTGTGGCCACTAGCAACCGAATAACCAAGCGAGGATCTAAACGATTGCGCAGAGCTTTGTATTTGGCTGTCCAATGTGGAATCAGGCGCAGCACGAACCAGAAACTTAGGGCATACTACGACAAGAAAAGAGAAGAGGGCAAACCCTACAAGGTGACGGTGATTGCTTGCGCCAACAAGCTATTGCATCACATTTACGCCATCTTGAAAAAGAGTCAGCCCTACCACGTATAAACCATATTTAACCAACACCCTCCACTGCTATGGAGGTTATTTGGTGTGCAATGAGAATTATATCAACATCATGTTATCAAGCCAAGACACCAATGCTTGACAAACATTAGCTGGTTTTTATGGGGAAACAAAAATGTCCCTGAAAATGATGTTGCTCGCAAAAGTCGTGAAAGTGCTATTCGACATGTCGTCTAACCGTTAGTCCGGCTAGGCGCGAATGGATATGATTATCATGAGAAAGCATTAATAGCGAGGAGGAGCTGTATGTTGAATCAGGAGTCGCAAGGGAAGAACCATCTGCTACTGGATAAAGGAAAACCGTTCATTATGCTTGCGGGCGAGGTCCATAATTCCAATTCGTCATCCGCAGAATATATGGAATCGATCTGGGAGAAGGCAGTCAAGCTTGGCATGAACAGCTTATTGCTACCGGTGACATGGGAGATGGTCGAACCCGAAGAAGACGTGTTCGACTTCCGATTGGTGGACGAACTGATTGGCCAGGCTAGAAGGCACGGGATGAAGATCGGCTTCTTGTGGTTCGGCGCCTGGAAAAACGCACAGTGCTATTATGCGCCATCGTGGGTCAAGACGGATTTGGAGCGCTTCAGAAGGGCGGAAGTCGAGAAGGGCAAAAATAAGATCAACATGAAGGATTTCTATGATTTGCCCTATACGACGTTATCCTATCTTTGCGAAGCAACCAATGCGGCCGATGCCAAAGCGTTTCGCGAATTGATGCGTCACATTAAAGAAGTGGATGAACAAGAGCGCACGGTATTGCTTGTCCAGGTAGAGAACGAGCCCGGTCTGCAAGGCGCGGCGAGAGAACATTCCGATATAGCGGACACTGTGTTCGAGGCGGATGTCCCGCAACCGTTCGTGGATTATATGAAATCGCAAACGGGAACTATGGCCGAGGATGTCCGCGATGCCGTCGAGAAAGGCGCGCAGAGCGGCAATTGGAAAGCGGTGTTCGGAGAAGCGTCGGAGGAAGTGTTCAGCGCGTATCACATTGCAAGTTATATCGATAAAGTTGCTGCCGCCGGCAAGGAGGTCTATTCTCTGCCGATGATGGCCAACTGCTGGCTGGATAAAGGCCAAAAGCCCGGGATCTTTCCGAGCGGCGGGCCTGTATCCCGGATGATGGAGGTGTGGAAGTACTGCGCGCCTCATGTAGACGTACTTGCGCCGGATATTTATGTTCCGAATTTTTGCGAAGTGTGCGACGAGTACGTCAAGATGGACAACCCTCTCTTTATTCCCGAGACGGCGACTCACGGCTATGCAGGTCCGAGGCTGGTCTACGTGGTGGGGCATCATCATGCGTTGGGATTTGCTCCGTTCGCTTTCGAAGACATGGGGAAACCTTTTACGGCCATCCAAAGCTATCTCTTCGGCATGGACATCGACGATCCCATGTTGAAGACGCCGCAGAACATCGATGAATATGCGTGGTATAATCGAACGCTTCACAGTATGATGCCGTTATTGACGGACAAATACGGCACATCGGATTTGCAGGCAACGATCGTCGAGCGTCCGGAGCAAGATACGATGGTGTTCGGGGAGTATGGCTTCAAGGCGTTGATGAATCTGCCCATATTGACACGGAAAGACGGAGTATGCCTTGTGTTGAAAAGGACGGCCGAGGAGTTCTACATCATTGTAAACGGCTGTGCCGTTATTCCGTTCTCCGCAAACCCGAACAAGCCCAACGTGGATATATTATCCTTGGAAGAAGGGTGCTTCGAGCAAGGGATGTGGAAGATGAGCCGGCGGCTGAATGGGGACGAGGCTGCGAGCATGCGGTTCGAAACCCCAACGTTGCTGAAAATCAAGTTATTCGGATACCGATAAAGAAAGTTCAAAAGTCGTGAAAGTGTTATTCGACATATCGTCTAACCGTTAGTCCGTCGAAGGGCAAAAAGCTATGATTAATTCCGTAAGATACACTTGAAGGGAAGTGAACACGGATATGAAATTCGATCAAAATTCCAAGCTGGGCGACTTGTTAGGGAACGCTGCGGCAAAAGCCGTACTGGACAAGCATCTTCCGGGATTCTCGAACAACCCGATGACCGGAATGGCTAGCGGGTTTACGCTGGGCCAATTGGCGGCGTTTCCGCAAGCTAACGTCTCTTCGGAAGTACTGGCATCCATCGTTTCCGATTTAGCTGCTATCGAATAGAAGAGCCGGTTATTCCAAACAATTGAAGCAAGGAGGTTGAGCAGATGAAGCTTCATGGTAAAGTAGCGGTTGTCACGGGAGCGGCATCGGGGATGGGCAAAGCGATCGCGGAGCTCTTCGCTCAAGAAGGCGCTAAAGTGGTCGTATCGGATCTTAATGTCGACAACGCGGGCAAAGTGGTTGAGGGAATCGAAGCTGCTGGCGGAACGGCGATCGCGGTGGCAACCAATGTCGCAGTCGAAGAAGACGTTCAGCGCTTGATCGATATCGCGGTTCAAACGTACGGCACCGTGGACATTCTCGTCAACAATGCCGGCATCATGGACAATTTCGTGCCTGCCGGTGACTTGACGGACGAGCTATGGGACAAGGTATTTGCCGTGAACACGACCGGACCGATGCGGACGACAAGGAAGGTTCTTCCTCTCTTCATCGGCCAGAAGAAAGGCGTAATCGTGAATATCGCTTCGGCTGGCGGCTTATTCGGTTCCCGGGCGGGAGCCGCTTATACCGCTTCGAAGCATGCTGTCGTCGGATTTACGAAGAACGTCGGCTTTCAATACGCGACACACGGCATTCGCTGCAACGCGATTGCGCCAGGCGCGGTCGCAACGAATATCGCCATGTCCATAACGGCACCGAATCCGTTTGGCGCGGAACGTGCGCAGATCGGCATGGGCATCAATCCCGGCCTAGGTCAACCCGAAGACATCGCGAAGGTCGCATTGTTCCTGGCGTCCGATGATTCCGGCTTTGTCAACGGCACGACGATTACCGCGGATGCAGGCTGGACGGCTTATTGATTAAGAATTCCCTTACGATAGGGGGCGGAAGCCGCTCCTGCATCGTAAGGTTTTTTTCTATCCTCCAGAAGTCGTCAAACCGTTAGTAGAGAAGTCGTGAGAGTGTTAGTGGCGAGGATTTATTCGTCTTATCATAGGAAGATGAGATATATCCTTAGGAGGAGAGAAGAACATGAGAAAACGCATTCAGTTGAATAATGCTTGGCGCTTTATTCGTCATAATGAAGAGTTGGCCGAAACCGTAACGTATCGAGACGACCGCTGGAGCGAAGTTAATCTTCCCCACACCTGGAATGCGGTAGACGGGGCGAACGGTTATGAATATTACCAAGGCGCATGCTGGTACAGAAAAGAGTTCACTCTAAGCGCTTCCGATCAGGGAAGGAAAGTGTACATCGAATTCAACGGCTCCAATAGTGTTACCGATGTATACGTCAACGCTCGGCATGTTGGTCAGCACAAAGGCGGTTACTCCACCTTCAGGTTTGACATTACGGCCGACGTAGCCTTCGGAACGACAAACGTGATCGCCGTCAAAGTCGATAATACCGTAGTAGACGATGTATATCCTCAGAAGGCGGACTTTACTTTCTACGGCGGCATTTACCGCGACGTATATCTGCTTGTTACGAATGAAGTTCATTTCGACGCGATGGATTACGGTTCTAACGGCGTATATATCGTTCAGGAAGAGGTTTCGAAAGAAAAGGCTCACCTAAAAATCGAATCCAGACTCGTAAATGACAGCGGCGAGGAGAAAAAAGTCAGACTGTGGGCGGATATTACCGATGCCGACAATCGTTCCGTCACTTACGCCGCGAAGGAGGTCGTTCTGGCCGCAGGCGAAGTTAGAACAGAAACGCTCGATTGCGTCATAGACGATCCGATTCTCTGGCAAGGCAGAAAAAATCCCTACATGTATCAAGCAACTGTCTCCATGACCAGCTTCAACGACACGATCGATCAGATTAAAGCTCTATTCGGAGTCAGGTACTTCCATGTCGACCCAGAGAAAGGCTTCTTCTTAAACGGCGAGCATTTGCCGTTGTTCGGCGTATCGAGACACCAGGACAGAAAAGATATGGGTTGGGCCGTTACGGAACATGAGCATATCGAAGACATGGAATTGATTAAAGAAATCGGCGCGACGTCCCTTCGCCTCGCCCACTACCAGCATAGCCAAACTTTTTACGATCTGTGCGACAAAGAAGGCATGGTGGTATGGGCGGAAATTCCTTTTATCTCGATCATGTCTCAGAACGAGCTGGAAGGAATTAACGCAAAGCAACAGATGCTTGAGCTAATCAAACAGAATTACAATCACCCCTCTATCGTATTCTGGGGCGTGCAAAATGAAATTCAAATCGGCGGGGAACGACCGGAAGTCCGAAAACTCGTTAGAGAATTAAGCGAGTTGACCAAAAAAGAAGATCCTACCCGACTCACGACGATGGCCAACGTTCTATTCGTCGACGAGAAGGACGAATATAATCGGATGACGGACGTGATCGGTTACAATAAGTATTACGGATGGTATCACGGTAAGACTGAAGATTTCGATCCCTGGTTGGACAAGTTTCATCGGATCAATCCCGATAGACCGCTTTGTATTTCCGAATACGGCGTTGAAGGGATCGTCCAATATCACAGCGCTGAGCCGAAGGTAAAAGACTATACCGAAGAATACCATGCGCTTTATCATGAGATCGCTTGGAAAATATTCGAGAAAAAGCCGTTCCTTTGGGCTACGTACGTATGGAATATGTTCGATTTCGGAGCCAATATCCGAGACGAGGGCGGAGTTAAAGGAAGGAACAATAAGGGGCTGGTCACCTACGATAGAAAGATTAAGAAGGACGCTTTCTATATGTATAAAGCCCATTGTTCCGACGAAAAGTTCGTCCATATTACAAGCAAGCGCTTCGTGGATCGGGCTGAGGACAGCATTCAAGTGAAAGTCTATTCGAATTGCGAAGAGGTCACGCTGTATTTAAACGGCGAACAAATTCAATCTAAATCCAGCAAAGAGAAAATCTTCGTCTTCGACAATGTCGTACTGGCGGAGGACATGAATGAAATCCGTGCGGTGGCCTGCGAAAGTAACGTGAACTATCAAGATATAGCCCGATTCAATAGAGTAGAAGCGCCGAATGCAAGCTATGAAGCGCCGCCGGTTGCGGATGAAGGAAAAGAAGTTAAAAACTGGTTCGAGCTGCCCGATACGAGCGCGGAAGAGTTAGCGGAGTTGCAAATTACGGACGACGCGTATTCCACCCGTTGCACATTTAAAGAGCTGTTCGAGAACAAAGATGCGGAGACTGTGCTGAATAAATATTTCGGAGAAAATTTCAGGGACAGGCCGCAATACCCTATGATGCAAGGATTTACAATCGACATGCTGGCAGGAATGTCGCCGGAAAATTTCCCTGAGAAACTGATTTTCGCAATCAATAAAGAACTTACTAAAATTAATAAAGTTTAGACATTTGGCTTGGACCCTCAATCTGGTTCAAGCCTAATTATTTGCCGGCATGCATAGATGAATCGCAATCCCACATAAACGCATACTTATGCACCGATCTAATCTTAGCTATACCCCGTTCGCGAACAAAACCTGTCAGTAACCTAGCAACCGCTGACAGGCTTTGTTCATTTAAGGCGCGGAGGCCCAGACCGTCTGAACGTCGGTTTGGCGGATTTCCCTGATACCCATATCCATAAACTCCGGCACCTGCCGATGATCGCTGACGCGGAGCAGCGTCTCGACGATGGTACGGCCCCATTCCTGCTCGTTCTGGGAGATCACGGCGGTTAGCTGGCCATTCTGCAAGGTCTCGATGCTGGAGGGGTTATTGCCCATGGACAGAGAAATTCGATCCAAGCCTTTGGCCTTCCAGATTAGGGTGGAGACGGCAGCCGACACGATATCGAGACTGACCATCGCGCTGAAGTGAGGGTGCTCGTCAATCATGCTCTCGATGTCGCTCATGGCGCGATCTTCGCTTCCTTGGTTATAGCGCACATCAAGCACCTCAATCGAGGACTCCTCGTTCAAATAATCCAGAAGCCCTTCGAGCCGTTGGTGGAGACCGATCATCTCCTGCATACCGGTCTCGACAATAATCATTCCCTTGTTATCCAGCAGGTCGCTGATGGTCATGGCGAACTGCCTCCCGGTCGCATAATTGTCGGCGCCGACGTAAGCGACGCGGTTGCTGTCGGGAGCGTCCCATTCAAAGGTAATAACGGGTATGCCGGCCGCCTGGGCCTTATCGATGACAGGAGTCAGAGCTTGCGTATCGACCGGAGAGATGGCGATTCCGTCTACCTTCTGCTTGATCATCATTTCCATAATGCGAATTTGCTGCTCCGTATTGGCTTCGTCGGGAGCGTTGACGAGCAGCGTGACATTTCGGCTCTCCGCCGTCGCTTTTGCGTCCTGCGTGATCGATTCGTAGGTGGCGTAAGTCATGGGATAAATAATGCCGAACTTTTTCGGAGGAGCTTGAGCGACGGAGCTGGAGGCGACATCCGCAGCCGTCTCGGCCAGCGACACTTTTCCGATCCCCATACAGCCGTTTAAAGCCAATAGGAAGAGTAGGCTTATCACCAAGACGCGGGACAAGGCGCGAGATGCCTGCCTAACTTCCATCATTCATCACCCTCGGACGGTCGGCTCTAAGCTCTGTCATGTCCTGATTTCGATATTCCTTGGGCGTCATGCCCGTAAGTCTCTTAAAGAGATTCGAGAAATAATGCGGATCGCTGTATCCGACCTCGTAGGCGATCTCGAAGGTTTTGTTGGGAGTCGACCTCAGCAATTCCATCGCCCGCCGGATTCGAACCTGCGTCAGGTGCTCGGTTAACGTGTGGCCCATCTCCTGGCTGCATATTTTGCTGAGATGACTGGGACTGATTCGGACGTGCGCGGCAATATCCTTCAGCGACAATTGGTCATTCGCATAGTGAGCCTGAATGTAAGACTTTACCTTATCGATAATTTCCCCGTACTTGTCGGACGATTCTACGCGCCATTGCCACAGCTGCTGCAGCAATGCGTTCAGGTAGAGGAGGCTGTCCTCCCAGGATGACACCTGTCGCAGCGTTTGTTGCAGACGTTCAAGGCTTGCTGTCGGCTCCTCCGGAGAACGGAACCATTGCTTGGCGACGCGGAAGGCTTCCAGCGTCAGGTCGTTCAAGAGATAAAATCCGTACAGGGAGGACTGCCAATCGATCTGCTTCAAGGCCTCCGCGAATTCCCGAACGAAAGCCTCCCGCTTGGCGGGGGTGCCCACCTTCAAAAAGTCGAGAAAGCCGGCCCGATCGAGCAGAATATCCAGCTTCTCCCGATAGGTGGTTTCACGAAGAGATATTTTGTTCTGACGAGTCAGACGGGTAATATACTGATCCTCCTGGGCCTCCAGATAGGAGACATGAATGCCTTGAATACGCTCCTGCAGGCTCCCGACGCCTACCGTAATCTCGCAGGGGTACTGCTCCTCAAGCTCCGAGCGAATTCGGTTCCCGACCTGCTCCAAGCGTTCCGAGAGGTTTTCCGAGAAGCTACTCTTGAAGATGCGAACCAGCTCTGTCCGTCCGCGAACGAACGTCAATCCGTCCGCATCCGGCGTTACCCACTGCTCGATGCTTCCCTGAATGCCATTCAGCAAGACGTCATTCTGCGAGCGTGCGAAATCAGGGATGCGAATGTCCAGCACGGCAACCCGATAGAAGCGGGAGGCGAGCGGCAGCGAGAGCTTCTTGGCGGATTCAATCGCCTCATGGGTGCCGATCAGGCCGCCGCAGAGGTCGGATAGCAGCTTTTCCTTCGTCATGCCCTGATTGCGCTTCAGCTGCTGTTCCTCATCGATCTTGCGGCTGACCTTGCGAAGCAATTGAATGAACTCCGAGGCGCTGATCGGCTTCAGGCAGTAATCCTCGACTCCGAGACGGATGGCCGCTTGGGCGTATCGAAATTCATCATGCCCGCTCATCACGATGATCTTGATGTCCGGCATTTCTTTATGAACGATAGAGGCAAGCTCCAATCCGTCCATGAACGGCATCTTGATATCCGTAATGAGGATGTCCGGCTTTTGCTCCTCGATGATCGGCAAGGCGAGCTCGCCGTCCGACGCATCCCCGCAGTAGAGGAAGCCCTCTTTCTCCCAATCTACGCATCGGCGTATCGTCTCCCGAATGAGAATCTCGTCATCCACGATCATGACCTTTTTCACGAACAAACCCCCTTTATCTTTTTGGAATCCGTATGGACACCTTGCTTCCTTCCTTATGGATGCTGTCCAGCTCAATTCCGTATTGAGCGCCAAAATAGAGCCGAATCCGATGGTGCACGTTGAGCAGACCGAAGCCCCCCTCATGGTCGTCATCCGAAGGAAGATGGGCATCGGCCGGTTGCTCTAATTGTTCCCGCAGAACGGCAAGCTTCTCGGGTACAATTCCGATTCCGTTGTCCTCGACGGTCAGCACCATAAAATGGCCGTCGATGTAGCCGCCTATTCGAATCATGCCTTGGCCTCGTTTATTTTTGATCCCATGGTAGATGGCATTCTCGACGAGAGGCTGCAGCGACATTTTCATGATGGGATAGATCTGGAGCGCCGGGTCGACGTTGATTTCGTATTGCAGAATATCCCGGTATCTCATTTGCTGAATGACCAGATAATTCTCGACATGCTCCAGCTCGGTCTTGATCGAGATCCAGTCGCGCCCTTTGTTCAGACTTAGCCGGAAAAACCTTGATAACGCTTTCACCATCTTGATGACGCTTTGTTTATTTTCGTCCTCGGCCATCCATAGAATCGAATCCAGGGTGTTGTACAGAAAATGAGGATTGATCTGCGCTTGAAGCGTACGCAAATCGGCCAGCTGCACCCGTTCTTGCTCGCGTCTGCTTTTTTCGATCAGGCTCTTGATTTTTTCCAGCATAATGTTGAAGCTTTTCCCCAGATCGGCAATCTCGTCATCCCCGTTGGGCTTCACCTTGGCGTCCAGATAGCCGCTTGCGGCTTTGCGCATCTTGTTCATCAGAATCTGAATCGGCTGCGTGATGCGCTTGGTGAGGAAGAAATACAGCGTCAAGGCAAATACCGCGCTAAGCAGGACGCTTAGGAATATGAGCTGGCGAATGCTGTAAGCCTCCGCGACAACCTCCTTGAGCGGAGCGACGCCGACGACGGTCCAACCTGTCTGTCTCGCGGTTCCGTACGCGACGAACTGCTTCGGACTCGGGTTCTGAAGCACATAGCTGTTACTGTTGGCGGTCATCGGCTGAACGGAGATCCGCTCGAGAATCTCCCGGTTGGTCTGGTTGGACGGAGGCGGGAATAGCGTCGAGCCGTATCCGTCAATGAGATAGAAGAAGCCCGTTCGACCGATCATGGCGCTGGACAAGTATTCCTTAATGATTGAATCGTCGAGATCAATGACGATAAAGCCGATGACTTCATGAGTAATGCGCTGCTTAACCGCCGCCATGATCGAGAACGCGTTCCTGGCGGGATAGGAGAAGCCGTCCAGACGATCGCTGTCCGTGGTCGCGGAATAGGGCAGCCGGAGAATCGCATCGGGATATTGCGTCAAGTATTGAAAGTGGGGGTTGCGAAGCGGGTTTCGTTCCAGTTGGAATACCCCTCTTCGCTCGCTGATGCCCTTGCCGTAGAAGTTGACCATCGAGATGTTAAGCATGTTGTCGAATTTGTACGTCTCCCGATACAACTGGAACGTCTGCAGAATCGTCTTGGCCTCCTCGTACGTCTCCGACTGGGAGTAGAGGAATTGGAGCACTTGCGGGTTGTTGCCCAATTCCAGAAGACGCTCCGTGTCCTCGAATAAAGTATCGATGTTGCGGGCCAACTGCTCTGCGGTCAACTGGGCCGAGGCTTTGCTGTGATTTGAGACCGTGGTGTAGGATTTCTGGTAGGATACGAGCCCCACAGCAAGAAGCGGGAAGGCGGTGAGGAAGATGAACATGCTGAGGAGCTTGGCTCTTAGACTCGAAGTAATCCACTTGAATAGATTCATAAGTCATTCCTCGTCCAAGGGAGTTTTCACGATTTGTTCCTAATTATAGCGCATCAGGCTCGGGGAATGAGAGAAACGCAAAATAATACACGTTTTACATAAAAAATCACATCTTTACAGCTTGCTGCATGGCGATATCCGCAAGAAATCCCAGCAAACCCGAAACGGACTCCATATAAGGGGCGCAGTCACCGGTTCTATAATGGGGACACACCGAGGCCGGTGAACTTTAAGGGAGGATATGCTAAATGAAGAGCAACAAAAAATGGGGTGCAGGTCTGTTGCTTGCCATGCTGATCGCCATCGTGACGGCTTGCGGCAGCAACGGCAACAACCAAGCGAGCAATACCGGAGGAGCGTCTTCGCCGGAACCGTCTCCATCCGCCACAACCAGCGCAAGCGCAAGCGAGAAGCCGTCCGGCAGCAAAATTACGCTCGGGTTCTCCCAAGTCGGCGCAGAGAGCGGCTGGAGAACGGCCAATACGAAATCGATCCAGGACTCGGCGAAGAGCGCAGGCTACGATCTGAAGTTCTCGGACGCTCAGCAGAAGCAGGAAAATCAAATCAAGGCCATTCGCTCCTTCATTCAACAGAAGGTCGATGTCATCGCGTTCTCTCCAGTCGTCGAATCCGGCTGGGACACGGTTCTGAAGGAGGCTAAGGATGCGGGGATTCCGGTTATTCTCACGGACCGCGCCGTCGATTCGGAGGATAAGACGCTGTACAGGACGTTCATCGGCTCCGACTTCGTGGAAGAGGGCCGGAAAGCCGGTCAGTGGGTGGTCGACAAGTTCAAGGATTCCCAGGAAGCCGTCAACATCGTTGAGCTGCAAGGCACGACGGGCTCCGCTCCGGCGAACGATCGCAAGTCCGGCTTCCAGGAAATGATTGCCTCCAATCCGAATCTGAAGGTCATTGCATCCCAGACGGGAGACTTCACGCGCGCCAAGGGGAAGGAAGTCATGCAAGCGTTCCTGAAAGCGCACAAGGACATCGACGTGCTGTATGCCCATAATGACGACATGGCGCTTGGCGCGATTCAAGCCATCGAAGCTGCCGGTCTGAAGCCGGGCGAGGACATCATCATCATCTCGGTCGACGCGGTTAAGGATGGAATGACGGCCGCGGCGGCAGGCAAGATCAACTTCATCGTAGAGTGCAACCCGCTGCTCGGACCGCAATTGATGGAGGCCGTTCAAGCTGTCGTTGACGGCAAGGAAATCGAGCCTCGAATCGTGACGAACGAGACGACCTTTACCTCCGAGCAAGCGAAGGAAGCTCTTCCGTCCCGCGAATATTAATAGCGACAAGCAGAGGATAATGCCGGGAAAGTCACTCCAATGGGCTAACAGCCGCCGAGTGGCTTTTCTCGCTTTACAAAAAGGAGAGGATGAAATGGCCGTCCCAACGCCGATTCTGAAGATGACGGGCATTACCAAGCAATTTCCGGGCGTCAAGGCTCTGTCCAACGTAAACTTCAGGCTGTTTCCCGGAGAGGTTCACGCGCTTATGGGCGAGAACGGCGCGGGCAAATCTACGCTGATCAAGGTGCTGACGGGCGTGTACTCCATCGACGAAGGCGCGGTGGAGATGGAGGACAAGAGAGTTTCGATCACGGGACCGCTGGAGGCGCGGAGGGTGGGCATCAGCACGGTCTATCAGGAGGTGAATCTATGCCCGAATTTGTCTGTCGCCGAGAACATCTCAATCGGCCGAGAGCCGCGCAAGCTCGGCAGAATTCAATGGAAGAAGCTGAATCGCGACGCTGACAAGCTGCTGAAGGAGCGGCTTAACCTCTCGATCGACGTCACGCTCCCGCTGCAGTCGTATTCGGTGGCTATTCAGCAACTGATAGCCATCGCGCGCGCGCTGAGCATCTCGGCCAAGGTGCTCATTCTGGATGAGCCGACATCAAGCCTCGATCAGAACGAAGTTCAGCAGCTGTTTGCAGTTATGCGGAAGCTTAAAAGCGAAGGCATGGCCATCTTGTTCGTGACGCACTTCCTGGATCAGGTCTACGAAATGTCGGATCGATTGACGATTCTGCGCAACGGAGAGCTGGAAGGCGAATACCTGGCGGCGGAGCTGCCCAAATTCGAGCTCGTCCTGAAGATGATCGGCAAGGAGCTTAAGCTGCTGGATGAGCTTCCAATGCTGTCCGAGGAACACAAGGAGAAGACGGGCGGCACCATGCTTACCGCTTCCGGATTAGGAAGAAAGGGGGCGATACGGCCATTCGATCTGGCGATTCGCAAGGGAGAGGTCGTCGGACTGGCCGGACTTCTCGGCTCCGGCCGGACGGAGATGGCCAGACTCCTCTTCGGAGCGGATCGCCCGGATGAGGGCAAGCTCGCCGTCGCGACCGCCGGCAGACCGGTCAAGTCGCCGAGAAGCGCGATTCGTCAAGGTCTTGCCTTCTGCTCGGAGAACCGCAAGACGGAAGGCATCATTGACGATCTGACCGTACGGGAAAACATTATTTTGGCTCTCCAGGCGACGCGAGGCTGGTTTAAGCCGATCTCGCGCAAGAAGCAGGAAGAGATCGCGGAAAGCTATATTCAAATGCTGAATATCAATCCGAAAAATGCGGAGCACTTAATCAAAAACCTCAGCGGGGGCAACCAACAGAAGGTGCTGCTGGCGCGTTGGCTTCTTACGCAGCCGGAGCTGCTCATCTTGGACGAACCGACTCGCGGGATCGATGTCGGCGCCAAAGCCGAGATTCAGAAGCTGGTTCTCTCCTTGGCTAAGCAAGGGATGGCTGTGCTGTTCATCTCCTCCGAGCTGGAAGAGGTCATTCGGGTCAGCGACCGGGTCGCTGTGCTCCGGGATCGCAGCATCGTGAAGGAACTCGCAGGAGAACAAATCAATCAGCAGCAAATCATGCAAGCGATGGCAGGAGGTTGACACAATGGCTGGCAGGCTCGTTCGGCACCCTATGTTTTGGCCATTATGCGTATTGGCCTCTCTCTTAATCTTTAACTTGCTTTATTCGCCCGATTTCTTCTCGCTTGTCGTTCGCAACGGGAACCTGTATGGCAGCCTGATCGACATTCTGAACTTCGGAGCTCCGCTCATGCTGGTATCCATCGGAATGACGCTCGTCATCGCGACCGGCGGGATCGACCTGTCCGTCGGTTCTATCGTCGCGATCTCGGGCGCGATCTCATGTCTTGCGATCAGCAAGGGCGCGGATCAGGGCTCGTTGCCTCTCGTTATAGGGGCCGTGTTGGCTTCTATGGCTCTATCCCTCGTGCTCGGACTATGGAATGGCGCCCTCGTCTCCGCCGCACGCATACAGCCGATTATCGCCACGCTGATTCTGATGGTAGCGGGCCGGGGAATCGCGCAGCTGATTACGGGCGGCCAGATCATCACCGTCTCAAGCTCGCCCTATGCCTATATCGGCGCGGGCTCGTTGGCGGCATTGCCCTTTTCGATCTTTATCGTAGCGGCCGTTCTGCTGGCGGCTTTCCTTCTGACTCGCAAGACGGCTCTGGGCTTATTCATCGAGTCGGTCGGCAGCAACGCCCGAGCGAGTCGGCTGGCGGGGCTGCGCGCGAACACGGTCATCTTGTCTGTTTACGTCTTCGGCGGATTGTGCGCCGGCATCGCGGGATTAATCCTCAGCTCCAACGTATCGAGCGCGGACGGCAACAATGCGGGCCTCTGGTATGAGCTTGACGCCATCCTTGCGGTGGTCATCGGAGGGACGTCGCTGAACGGCGGACGATTCTATCTGATGGGAACCGTCGTCGGCGCCCTGATCATTCAAACCCTTACGACCACGATCTATATGGTCGGCGTTCCGCCCGAGATTACGCTCGTCGTTAAGGCGGTAGTCGTCCTTGCCGTTTGTCTGATCCAATCCGAAGCCTTCCGCAAGACGCTCGCGATTCGTTGGAAGAAACGGAATTATCCCATCGAACAGGAGGCGACGCGCCATGTTACTTAATCGCAAATACGTTCCCGTCGCGGTGACCTTTGGATTGCTGGCCACGATGTTCGCTGCGGGAGCTTTCCGCTATACCGGATTTTTCTCTATGCAGGTTTTCTATAATCTCCTGATTGATAATTCGTTTCTGCTGATTACGGCCGTAGGGATGACCTTTGTCATTCTATCTGGAGGAATCGATCTGTCCGTCGGCTCCGTCATTGCTCTGACGACGATGGTCAGCGCAAGTCTGGTGGAGCAGCACGGATGGCCGCCGGCCGTCGTTATTCCGCTCGTGCTCGTCATGGGTTCCTTGTTCGGCGCGACGATGGGCGCGATTATTCATTACTTCCGAATCCAGCCTTTTATCGTCACGCTGGCCGGGATGTTCCTGGCTCGCGGATTATGCTATCTCATCAGCATTGATACGATCACGATTAAGAACGCCTCCTATACCTGGGTTGCGCAGACGAAGGTGTCTCTTCCGGGAGGTTACGTCTCCATCAACGTGATGATTGCGCTTGTCGTCGTGCTGCTTGCCTTATATCTGGCCCACTACACGCGCTTCGGAAGAAATGTGTACGCCATCGGAGGCAGCGAGCAATCCGCTCTCTTGATGGGACTTCCCGTGGCGCAATCCAAAGTGCTCGTGTACACGCTGAGCGGTTTCTGTTCCGCTCTAGCGGGCGTCGTGTTCACGTTCTACATGCTGTCCGGGTACGGGCTTCACGCCATGGGCCTTGAGCTGGATACGATAGCTGCGGTAGTGATCGGCGGAACGCTGTTGACCGGAGGCGTCGGCTATATCGTGGGAACCTTCCTCGGCGTATTGATCCAGGGGGTTATCCAAACTATAATCAGCTTTGAAGGAACGCTCAGCTCCTGGTGGACGAAGATTGTGATCGGATTGCTGTTGTTTGTGTTTATTTTGTTTCAGAAAGTGCTTAGCGAGCGAAGGATTACTGTCAAATCGTAAAAGGCCGATGCCGGAATACAGGGGGCGGAGTCGTGAAGCCGTACGTATATGGAGCCTTTCTTCTGATCGTGCTAATGGTGTTTCAAGGATGCGCGAACGGTACCTCCGCTCCGTCCATTGCTTCGATGCCTGCGAATAAATTTCCGTCCTTGAAGGAATGGATGAGCACTGCGAAGTCGGACGATATGCCGGAGCAGCCGATTGTGCTTGGCTTTTCCCAGCTCGGAACCGAAAGCGCCTGGCGGATGGCGAATACTTCGTCCGTGCGGGAGGCCGCGAAGGAATCCGGCATCTCGCTCGTGTTTAAGAATGCGGAGCAGTCGCAAGAAAAGCAATTCGAGGCCGTACGGGAATTCATCCGTATGAAGGTAGATGTGATCGCCATTGCGCCCGTGGTGGAATCCGGGTGGGAGGATACTCTTCGAGAGGCCAAGCTCGCCGGTATCCCGATTGTGATTCTGGATCGGTTCGTGAACGTAGAGGACACGTCGCTGTTCGTGACGACAATCGGTTCGGACTTCCATGAGGAAGGCGTCAAAGCCGGCAAATATTTGCTGGACAAGATGCGCAATCGGCCTGGCCCTATTCGGATCGCCGAGCTGCAGGGAACCGCCGGTTCAACCCCGTCTATTCGGCGCGGGGAAGGCTTCCGCAGCATGATCGGGGAGAACGGGGATATGATCATCACCCAGAGCGCTCCGGCGGATTTCACGGAAAGCAAAGGAAAGGAAGTCATGAAGGAGTTCCTGAAGGCTCCCGCTGAGAAGCGCCCGCATGTGCTGTTCGCGCACAACGACGAGATGGCGATCGGGGCCATTGAGGCGATAGAAGAGGCAGGGCTTACGCCGGGCAAGGATATTGCGATCTTGTCCGTGGACGGCTCCCGAAGGGCGCTGCAGCTGCTGGCCGAGGGAAAGCTTGACGCGGTGGTCGAATGCAATCCGCTGCAAGGACCGCTCCTCATGCAAGCCGCCAAAGAGATTATGGCCGGACGAACGCTTCCGAAGAGGATGGTGCCGCCGGAAGATATCTTCACGCAGGAAAGAGCGGCCAAAGAAGTGGGACGACGAAAGTTTTAGGGAAATATCTCGGGAATGACATTCCTTGACGTGCCTAGCATCAGGGGTACGGCGAAGTGAGCTGCGGCTTAGGAGGTCAAGCACCGCCTCTTTTTTATATTGACGCTCTCTCGTTCCTTCTGTCATGATCGGCTTATCGTTCATTTCACTGGACAAATCCGTTAACGGGATAGGAGAGATCGACTTGACTCAGCAAGGCAAGGTTTATTTGTTCCAAGGGGATTCGATTACGGACGGAAATCGCGGACGCTCTGAGGACCCGAACCATATTCTCGGCCATGGCTATCCGTATCTCATCGCCGCCGAGCTGGGGGCAAAGCTGGCGGAAAGCGCCCCGTTGTTCATCAATCGCGGGATTAGCGGCAATCGGGTATCGGATCTGTACGCCCGCTGGAATGAGGATGCCATCGTGCTCAAGCCGGACACGATCAGCATCCTGATCGGCGTCAACGACGCTTGGCGAATTATGAACGGGGAGCCGACCGGTGCGACGGATCGTTTCGAGAGAGCCTATCGGCATCTGCTGGAGGAAACGAGAGAAGTGCTGCCGGATACCGGGTTGGTTCTGTGCGAGCCGTTTATTCTGAATGTCGGAGCGACGGCAGCGGACTGGCCGCGCTGGCAGGCGCAGATTGCCAAATATCAAGAGGCGACAAGGCGACTGTCCGAGGACTTCGGCGCCGTGTTCGTTCCGCTGCAGCGGACGTTCGACGAAGCCTGCGAAAGAGCCGAAGCCGCTTATTGGATATGGGACGGCGTGCATCCGACGACGGCGGGTCACCGGTTGATCGCGGACGCTTGGCTGAACACCGTGCAAGGAAGCGCGCTGGCGATTAAGGAGTAGCCGAGGGCGGCGACTATAGCGAGAAGACGAGAATCGTCGGTCCTGGACAGCAGGCCCGGCGATTTTTCTATCGACAAAACTGCAACCGTTTACAATAATAGACGTATTGGATTTCACTCGTCTGGCTCGGGCCGAAGGAAGGGACGATACGACGATGCACCGGATTTACCGGAACTACGTGAGGAACAACTGGTTCGTCAAATTAATTCTCGTCTATGCGGGCATCGCGGTGCTGACCATCGCGACGTTGTCCTATTTTGCCTACGTCTCTCTGGCCAAATCCATCGTGGACAACAAGCTGGACGATCAAAAAAACGCGATGAAAAGCGTCGACCAGTTTATCGAGAGCAAGTACGATGCGGTTCAGCTCATGCTGCAAAGCATATACCGGGATCAGCAGCTGTCCGACAACGTCAGCTATTTGCTCAAAAACTCTTACGAGAACTATGTATCCTACCGTCTGGACAAATTCGTCAACAGCGCCAACGGAGTGTCGAAGGGGCTGGATTTCTTCAAGGACAGGCTGGAGGACGACCCGGATATCGAGAACATCATTTTGTACAGCGCCGAAAAGCAATTCCTGTTCGTGAACGACCAGCATAACCTGTCCAAGCTGGTCGAGACGAAGGCGGCGCGATCCTATGTGCCGGATGCGATGATTCTGCCGAATATGGACATCTCCACCCCCAACGAGTGGGTGCGCAAGGCGATTGGACAGTGGAAGCCGGAGCTGATTGCCGTTCAGAGCGTCATCAACGATATGGCGACGTACAAGATGGCCGGCCAATTAATCGTCTATTACAACTCCGAGGCCGTGACGCGGGCGCTGGCGAACTACGGGGAATCGCTGCCGGGCTATATCCTTGCACTGACGCCCGATGGCAAGGTGCTGTTCGATTCCTCGGGACAATATTACGGCGATCTCTACCCGTATGCGAGTCGAATCTATGGCGCGGACGGGTCCGCTGCGCTCGACCAAGACGCGTATGTCTCCATGCTGAACGCCAAGCATCCGGGCTATGTCGTCGTCGGTATTGTTCCGAAGGCCGAATTGGCGGCGTATACGCAGGATTTAATGCGGCTGATTATTCTGATCGCAATCGCGGGCATCTTCGTCGCGATTCTTATCCCGTCCATCTTCGTGCTGAATTTCGCGAAGCGTGTGAACCGGATTATCCGTTCCATGAGGAAGGTGGAGACCGGGGATATGACCGTTCGCATTCAGGACGCGCGCGAGGACGAGCTGGGGCAAATTTCTCGCGGCTTCAACGACATGCTCGATGAGCTGACCCGTTATATCGAGAGGGTCTACAAGGCGGAGATCAGCCAGAAGCAGACCGAATTGTCCGCGCTGCAAGCGCGGATTCATCCGCATTTTCTGTACAATACGCTGGAAGTGATTCGAATGCGCGCCGTTTCCCAGGGCGTTCACGATGTCGGCGATATGATCTACAGCCTGGCCGGACTGTTCAAGAGCTTCGTGCAAAGTCAGGCCGTCGTCACGCTGCAGGAGGAATTGGATAATTGCCGCAAGTATTTGGAGCTATTCCGCATTCGCTATAAGGACAAATTCCAATACGCCTTCCACGCGGATTCCGAATTGCATGGGCTAGAGGTCGCCAAGATGTCGCTCCAGCCGCTCATCGAGAACTATATCGTTCACGGGCTGCGGACCGATCGGGACGACAACCGGATCGAGATCAGCATTGTCCGGGAAGAGGACAGAGTTCGGATCGACGTGAGGGATAACGGGAACGGCATTGCCAAAAGCCGGCTGGAGGAAATCCGTCAGGTGCTGCGTTTCCCGGAGATTGTGAACGAGAAGGCTTCATTTGGCCTTCGCAGCGTGAACGAGAGGCTTCAGCTGATGCACGGCAAGCCATTTGGAGTGGAAATCGACAGCGAGCCGGGTCAAGGAACAAGCGTAACCGTCTGGTTCCCGGCGAAGGAATGGAGAGAGAATACGAATGTATCGCGTCTTTCTGGTTGACGACGAGCCGTTTATCGTCGAAGGGTTAAGCGACGGCGTGGACTGGTCCCATTACGGTCTGGAAATTTGCGGGACGGCCGGTGATGGGAGGCAGGCGCTGGAGAGGCTGCGCGAGGTGCCCGCAGACATTCTGGTCACGGATATCACGATGCCGTTCATGAACGGTCTTGATCTTATTCGGCAGGTTCGGGCTTTCCGTCCGGAGATCAAGGTCATTATCCTGAGCGGCTACAACGAGTTCGACTACCTGAAGGAAGGCATGAGACTGGGGATTGAGAATTATCTGCTTAAGCCGATTCATTTCGAGGAGCTGTACGCTACGCTGGGAAACACGGTCGAGAAGCTGAACGCCGATCTGCAGCCCGCCGGATACAATGAGGAAGTCATGGACATTTTGAAGGACAACGTCCTCTATCGTTGGATCACGGAGCGAATCGACGCAGAGCAGTTGAACGAACGCGCGCGTATGCTGGGCTTCGAGCTGGAAGGGCAGTTCGTGCAGGCGGGAATCGTGCGGCACAAGGAGGCGGACAAGGCTCTTGGCAGCATGCGCAGGCTGGCGAAAAGCCGGGCGACGATTCATTGCTTTCGGGACAACGAAGGCGACAGCGTCGCGGTATTTCTCGGCGAGAGTGCGGAGCAATGCCGGGAGAGCGGTCTTGCTTTCATGCAGGCCGTGCAGCAAACGTTCGTCTCATCCGGGGGATTTATTTCTCTGGGCTCCATAGAAAAGCGGGGAAGCGAGCGCCTGGCTTATCGGAACGCCCAGCAGGCGATGGAGTCTCTTCTCATGCTTGGCCGCTCTGAGATTGGGCGCTACGAGCTGCTGAGCTTCGCGCCGGAGAACGGGACGCAAGCTTTCGAGCTGGACTGGGAGAGCTACAGACCGCTGCTGCTGTCGAACGACAGCCAGCGGCTAGAGGCCCGCATCGACGCCGATTTCCGCGCCATGCAAGCCTCCGAAGGCATTACGCCGGATCACGTTCGAGGCGCGGTTATCGAAGCGGTCGTGCGCATGAAGATGGAATTGCGCAAGCTGAAGCAGAGCGAATCGTCGTTCGAGGAGCGGTACCGCACGCTATTCCGGCAAGCCTATCACGCCCCCGATTCGGAGCGGTTGCTTCAAGCGCTGCAAGAAGTGGCGCGATTGTCCTCCGAGGAGCTGGTCCGTGCGGATACGAGCCCGATTATCAAGCAGGTCCTGAAGCACGTACAGACCCATTACGCCGAGGATTTGTCGCTGAAGTCGCTCGGCTCCAGGTTCAATGCGCACCCGGTTTATCTTGGCCGACTGTTCCAGCGAGAGACCAACGAAGCCTTCACGGAATACTTGAACAAGATTCGCATCGAGAAAGCGAAGGAGCTGCTCGGCCGGACGACGCTTAAGGTTCACGAGGTATCCAAGGAGGTCGGCTACTGGGAGCCGAGCTATTTTCACAAGCAGTTCAAGAAGCACGTCGGCATCACCCCGACTGAATTCAAAGCGCTTCTGTAAGCCTCTCGCCCGAGAGGCTATCTTTATTTTGAACAGGATATGTTTAGTTTCTTTTCTATATGAAAGTGCTTTCATCGCGTACAGTTGAATTAAGCCTTAGACGCAGGAATAAGGTCAATCCATCTCGGAGGGGTAGAAAACATGAAACAGAAAAGGAATTTTCCAGCTCTCTCGCTCGCCGTTCTGCTTGGGTTCGCGCTTGCGCTCAGCGCTTGCGGAGGCAGCAATGACAAATCTAAGCCTTCGGCGCAGGCTTCGTCCTCCAGCTCGCCTTCGGCCGCGACGGAAGCGTCCGCAAGCAAGGAGGAGCCCGTCGAGCTGATCTGGTACACGATCGGAACGCCGCAGAAAGACGTAAGCCGGGTTATGGAAGAAGTGAGCAAATACACCTCCGAAAAGATCGGAGTCACCGTTAAGATGACCCAGCTCGACTGGGGCGATTACAGCGAAAAAATGAAAGTGCTTACAGCCTCGGGAACGCCGATGGACATTCTGTTTACTTCCTCTTGGGCGTTCGACTACGTGCAGAATGCGCGGAAGGGCGCATTCCTTGAAATCGACGAGCTGCTGAAAACGAACGGCCAAGGCATTCAACAGGCGTTGAATCCGGCATTCCTGGAGGGCTCCAAGGTGGACGGCCACAATTACGGCATTCCGGCCAACAAGGAATTGCCCGCTCTGGAGGTATGGAGGTTCAACAAGACGCTCGCGGACAAATACGGCATCGACATCACGGGCGCTTCGACGCTGGAAAGCCTGGAGCCGATGCTCCAGAAAATAAAAGAAAGCGAGCCGGGCGTCGTTCCGTTCGCAATGAACAAGGACTACGTGCCGGTCGTTCCGTACGATTACCTGATTTCCAATCTGCCGATGGCCGTGAGGCTGGGCTCGGAGGATTACAAGGTGGTCAACGTACTGGAGATGCCGGAGATGAAGCAAGCGCTCCAAACGATGCGCAAATATTATAAGGCCGGATATGTATCCCCTGAAGCGGCTACGGCGACATCGCTTGACGACGTGCAGAAGTCCGGCAAGTGGTTCCTCGACCGCGCGGCGACGACGCCGTTCGCCGACAATCTGTGGTCGTCGAGCTACGGCTACCCTGTCGTGTCCACGCCGGCCAGCGATTCGGTCGTCTTCAACTGGTCGGTCATGGGGTCCATGCAAGCGATCTCCGCCAACTCCAAGCATCCCGACAAGGCGATGGATTTCCTGAATCTGCTGAATACCGATCCTTATCTTCGCAATATGGTAGATTCCGGCATGGAGGGCGTGCACTACAAGAAAACGGGCGACAATCGCATGGAGAACCTGGACGATTCCAAGAACTACGATATGCCGACCTTCTCGCTGGGCAATATCATGCTTACGTATTTGAATCCGGGCGATCCGGACAACAAATGGGACGAATACAAAACCTTCAACAGCGCGGGCAAGCCGGCTCCGACGCTCGGTTTCAACTTCGACACGTCCAACGTCACCTCCGAGCTGGCGGCGGTTCAGAATGTCAAAGGCGAGTTCTGGTCCGCTCTGATGACCGGCACGGTCGATCCGGAGGATTACCTGCCGAAGGCGATCGAGAAGTTCAAGGCGGCGGGGCTGGATGTCATTATCGCCGAAGCGCAAAAACAACTGGACGAATGGAAGGCTGCGAAGTAGCAAGCTGAGGAGGGGCCGGATGCGAGCGTCCGGTCCCTTCCCATTCAAGCGAAAGGGGAATTCACATGCTGGCGCGATCCTTGAAGCGATTGAACCGAAATAAGATGCTGCTGCTCATGGTGCTTCCCGCCACGATCTGGTTCGTCGTCTTTTCCTACTTGCCCATGGCCGGCACGATTATTGCATTCAAGGAATACCGCTACGATTCGGGCGGATTTCTGGCAAGCATCGTCAACAGCCAATGGGTCGGCATGAAAAACTTCGACTTCCTGTTCCGAACGGACGACGCTTTCATCATTACGCGCAATACGGTGCTGTACAACGCGGCCTTTATCGTGCTCGGCCTGATCGTCGCGGTGGCGATGGCGATCGTTCTGGTGGAATTGAGCAGCAAGCGCTTGTCCAAGACGTACCAGACGGCGATGTTCATGCCGTACTTCCTGTCCTGGGTCATTGTCGGCTACTTTGTATTCAGCTTTCTGAGCTCCTCCAAGGGGCTGCTTAATCAGATTACCTCCTTGTTCGGAATGGAGCCGATCAACTGGTATGCCGATCCGAAATATTGGCCGTACATCCTCGTTCTGATCTATTTATGGAAATTCGTCGGCTATAACAGCGTCATGTACCTGGCGGCGATCATGGGAATCGATCGTTCCCTCTACGAGGCCGCGATGATTGATGGAGCGGGCAAGTGGAAGCAGATTCGCCATATTACGCTGCCGCAGCTCTCGGCTCTGATGACGATTCTGACGCTGCTGGCGGTCGGTAAAATATTCTACGCCGATTTCGGGCTGTTCTATCAGGTGCCCCGGGATTCGGGTCTGCTCTACGCCACGACGAACGTAATCGACACATATGTGTACAGAGGCTTAAAAACGACGGGGGAGATCGGCATGACGACAGCCGCAGGCTTGTATCAGTCATTCGTCGGCTTCGTTCTTGTCGTCTCCACGAATTTCATTGTAAGGAAAATAAACAAAGACAACGCGCTGTTTTGAAGTCGGAGGGATGAAAGTGGCATTCACGCGAACGCGCAAACGCAATTTCCATCAAGTATCGCCGGCGACGAACATCGCTTTGAACGTGCTCACCGGCTTATTCGCCATTGCCTGCGTCTTCCCGTTCCTGTTCGTGGTACTCATTTCCTTTACGGACGAGTATACGCTCGCACGGGATGGCTACCGAATCATACCGCAGGCTTGGAGCCTGGACGCTTATCGCTTCATCTTCAAGACCGGCGAAGCGCTGCTCCGCTCCTACGGCGTAACGATTACGATCACCATTCTGGGAACGCTGGTCAGCCTGGCGCTCATTACGCTATATGCTTACGCGATCTCCCGCAAGAGCTTCGAGTATAGACGCTTCTTCGGCTTCTTCGCGGTGTTTACTCTCTTGTTCAACGGAGGCATGGTGCCGACGTTTATCGTCGTCACGCAGCTGCTCCATCTGCAGAATACGCTCGGCGCGCTCATCTGGCCGATGGCGGTTAACGCGTTCTACATCATGATTATGAGAACGTATTTCAGCACTATGGTTCCCGATGCGATTATCGAGTCGGGCAAAATCGACGGGGCGGGGGAATTTCAGACGCTGTTCAGGCTCGTGCTGCCGTTATCACTGCCGGGACTGGCGACCGTCGGGCTGTTCAGCACCCTCGGCTATTGGAACGATTGGTTTAACGCGCTGCTGTACATCGACGTGCCGAATCGCGTTCCGCTCCAATCGATGCTGATGCGCCTGGAAACGAGCATGCAGTTTTTGATGCAAAATACGACGAACTCCTCGATCAGCACGACGATCTTGCAGGATATGCCGCAGGAAACCTCCCGAATGGCGATGGTTGTGCTCGCCACAGGGCCGATTGTGCTCGCCTATCCGTTTTTCCAACGCTATTTCGTGCAAGGGCTGACCGTTGGAGCCGTGAAAGAGTAGGGGAGAGTGCAACGATGAGATCAGCTATCGTATTCTATGACGAACGTTTGCCCTTTGCGGGAGCCAGGCCGGGCGATACCGCTCTGGCCTCCTTTCCTCCGGGCTTCAGGATTGCAGGCTTGGACGAATTGCCGTCTGCCTTGGAGAAGGCCGATTGCCTGATCAACCTGCACGGTCCGTACTTTCCTAAGGGGGCATGGGCGGCAATATTGCATTTCTTGGAGGAAGGGGGAGCCCTGCTTCATCTTGGCGGAAAGCCGTTCCGAATTCCGGTTCGGGAAGCGGAAGGAGCTGTTGTCGCGGAGCGGAAACAGACGGCCTATCATCAGCAATTGCGCATACACGAGATTCTTCGCGTGGACCCTGCCCCGATCGCGCGCTATGCGGCCAGCGAGGAGTATCCTCTGCTGCGGGGACGGGAGGAGCTGTTTTCCGTGCAGGAGACGGACGGCTTCGTGCTGCATGCGACACGGGCCGACGACCGCGTCGGCGAAGGCGGCACCAGCGGTCCGATGGATGCGCACATCCATGCCCTGCTTAAGGGGATATCGCCGGAAGGGCGAGAAGTCGCCGCGCCGATCGTCTTGATCGAGAACGTGAAGGGCGCCTTCGCCGGAGGCAGATGGGTATTCGCGAATTTGCTCCCGGAGGCGCGCTTCTGGGAGCAAGGCGGCGTTGAAGCTCTCGTCGAATGGGCCGCTTTCGCGCGCCAAGGCGTTACGGAGCTCTGGCTCAAGCCGGGAGCCGCCGTGTACGAGCCCGGTGAACAAGCCCGGCTGATGCTTCAGGGGCAACGGTTGGCCAGACGAGGGGAAACGGCCGGAAAGCCGGAGATTCGCTGGGAATTCCGGCTGCAGCTCTTCCGTCATAGCGGAACGACGCGTGAGCAGATCGGGGAGGAGCGGTTCGCTCTTCCGATAACCCGGGAGCTGTCAATCGTACGCATCCCCGCGCCTTCGGCCGTTGAAGCGGGGCAATATACCCTCGAATGCCGCGCCGAATCGGAGAAGGGTGAAACGAGACTTCTGCTTCAGGGCTACTGGGGGATGGATAAAGCGCTGCTGGAGCAAGGAGAGCCGTTGCGCTGCGGACGCGATTATTTTCGAAAGAACGGAAGGCCGATGCCGGTTGTCGGCATGACTTACATGGGCTCCGACGTGGGGCGCAAATTTCTGTTCCTGCCCAATGTGGCGCTCTGGGACAGAGACATGGCCCGAATGAAGGAGGCGGGCGTCAACCTTATCCGCACGGGCATCTGGACGGCCTGGCGGCAGGTCATGTTCGTGGACGGCCATCCTTACGAGGAGGTGCTGCGCGCGATCGACGCCTTTATTCTGACGGCCGTCAAGCACGGAATGGAGGTTACGTTTACGTTCTTCTCCTTCGTGCCGGAGGCGTGGGAGGGCGTCAATCCTTATCTCGATCCTCGCAGCGTCGAGGCGCAGAAGCGGTTTGTCGCCGCAATCGTGTCGCGGCATGCGACCACCGCGAACGTTCATTGGGATCTCATTAACGAGCCGTCCCTGTTCGATCCCGCCAGGATTTTCTCGGGGCCGGCTACGGCGGGGGACGAGTTCGAGAGGACACGGTTCGCCGAATGGCTGGAGAAGCGGCATGGCACGATAGCTGCGCTGCAGGAGCGCTGGGACATGACGCCTCGACAATTGCCCGATTTCCGGTCCGCCCGGCTGCCTGACATCACGGACGTGAATTTTCGTACGACCCCGATCCTTCCGAAAAAAAGCGGGCCATGGCTCGATTACGCCTTGTTTACGATGGACATGCACAATCGCTGGATTGAGGAGATGACCTCTGCGATTCGGGCATGCGGTGGCCGCCAGCCCGTTACGGTGGGGCAGGACGAGGCATTGTCCGCACAGCGTCCGTCCCCTCATTTCTATGCGGAAGCGGTCGATTACACGACGATGCATTCCTGGTGGCTGATGGATCACCTCGTCTGGGACGGCATCTTCGCGAAGACGCCGGATAAGCCCTGCCTCGTGCAAGAAACCGGCATCATGTACGTCGAGACGGGCAACGGCTTTGCCAAGAGAACGGAAAAGGAGCTGCGCAGCATTCTCGAACGCAAGTACGCGTACGCGTTCGCGACCGGCGGGGCGGGGGCCGTTCAATGGATCTGGAATACGAACAGCTACATGAACAATGTGAACGAGTCCAACATCGGCGCGCTGCGGGCGGACGGCTCGGAGAAGCCGGAAGCCGATGTTTCGTATCGATTCGGGCAATTCATGGCGAGCATCGGCGATTTGTTCGAGGATCGGGAGCCAGAGGAAATCTGTGTCGTCTATCCGTATGCAAACGACTTTTCCACCCGCAAGCTGGCCTTCGATGCGACGGCGAAGCTGACGAGAACGCTCGCGTACGAGATGAAGACGGCGTTCAGAGCCGCAGGAGAGTATCATCTTGAACAATTGGCGGGCGATCCGGCCAAGCTGATCATTGTGCCGGGGGCTCATCAGTTTTCGGACGGGGCGATGGACAAGCTCGTCCGATGGATGGAGCGGCAAGGAGGAACGCTGCTCGTTACGGGCGCGCTGGGACTGGACGAATACGGCGCGCCGACCAGCCGCCTGCAGGAGCTGACCGGGGCGCGCCGTATTCGCAACGCGCTGCGGGAAGAGGCGCTGTCGCTGAACGGCCGTCTCTACCCGGTCTCGTTCGGCGGAGAGCGGATCGCCCAATTAAGCCTGGAGACGCCTCCCACTGCGGGAGAAGGCGCGGCGGGCGTACATGTAATCCCAGTCGGCCGGGGGCGGCTAATCTGGTGTCCGCTTCCTGTGGAATTGAACGACAGGACCGAGCCGATCGCGGCCCTGTACCGATATGCTCTGGACGCGGCGGGGGTACGGCCGGAGCTGCTCTGGCTGCAGGGCGGCGACGAGCCGGGCGTATACGGAAGGAAGCTTGCCTTCCCCCGAGGAGTCTTGTTCGTCTTCGTCTCCGAAAGCTCCCGCCGCATTCCGGTCAAGGTCGAGGACCCTGCGAACGGCGCGGTCTATTCCTTCGAGCTGGACAGCGAGCGCGCGGTCTTGTTCGCCGTCGACGGGAACGGCGCGATTCGGAGCGTCTATCGGCCCGACGAGGTTGCCGTTCTCTCATCGACTTAGCTTTAATACTGACACTTCAAGTATAGTTTGTTCACTAGAGGGTCCGGTATCGGCGTGATATATTCGGTCTTGGAAAGGCAAATTCAATGTGAAGGGGATAAAATGATGAGGAAAAAGCCGCAAGGCCGCAAAAAACTTGTCTGGTTGCCCGCTTTATTGTTGAGTATTACGCTTCTTCTGCCCGGAACCGCAAGCGCAGGCGATACCTGGCCCTTTACGGGCAGCAGCGCTCACGGCGTCAACGAGCCCAGCGTACATGGCTATACGAGCGGCCAGATCGCGAGATGGAGCCCGGCGATCGATCCCGATGCGGCAAGCTTGAGATCGCGCGTGCCCTTGCAGCTGCGAATCGCTTCGTTCGCCGCGACGCAGGCCAACCCGAGCTTAAGCGCAAACGCGAAAATGATCACGGTCGCGGGCGATTATGGAAACGCCTTCATCGAGAATGCGCCGTATACGAACAAATTCGCGCAATATCATTTCAGCTTCTGGCAATACGCGGACTACTACTCCTATTGGCACGGCACGGCGACGGCCTATACGCCTCCAAGCTACTACGACGCGTTGGCCCAGCAGAACTGGCAGCAAAAATGGTTCGAGTTCGGCATGCTGAACATCCCGAATCCGGCCTATACGGATGCGGCTCACAAGAACGGCGTACTGTCGCTGGCCTGTATTTTTTTCTCCAACAACGACCGGGGCCAGCAGACGTATAAGCAGATGCTCGCGAAGGATGCGGCCGGCAATTTTCCGGTGGCGCTCAAGCTGATCGAGATGGCGCAGTATTTCGGCTACGACGGCTATTTCATCAATCAGGAGGAGCTGTCTCCCAACGTCGCCACCGCGGATATCGCCAATTACAAAGCTTTCGTGAAGGCGCTGAGAAATGCGGGTTTGTACGTGCAGTGGTACGACTCGCTGAATACGAGCAACGGCTCCAATTCGTTCGCCAGAACCTTCAACGCAACGAACGCTTCCATGCTGCATGACAGCGTCTCCGGACGGGTGTCCGATTCCTTCTTCTTCGATTACGGCATGAGCGGCACGCAGATCTCCAATGCCGTCAGCTACTTGAATACGATCAACAGCGCTTACGGCACGAGCTACAACATTTTCGACACGGGCTTCGCCGGCATCGAGGCGGGAGGCAACCGCTGGAGCGCGACGAACGGAACCCAACTGAGCAGCAAGCTGTCCGGCAGCTCGTTAAGGCTGAGCCTGGCCACGCTGGGCGCGGATTTCGTGCACGCCGGGCTCGACGAGGATATGGGGCTGGCTTATCCGAGCAATCGGCGCGCGGACAACGATTACCAGTGGATGACGCATCTGAGGGAGCAGCTCTGGTGGTCGGGACCTAACGTCAACCCGAAAAATACGGCGAAGCCGACGACGAACACGGTCAGCGACGTATACGCGGATAATCGCAACTGGCCCGGCATCGCGTCCGTCATCGCCGAGCGCTCGGTCATCGGCGGCGCCAACTTCTATACGAACTTCAATACGGGGCATGGCCTGAACTATTATGCGAACGGGGCCGTGTCCAACCCGGACGAATGGTCCAACATGAGCCTGCAGGACATTCCCGTCACTTGGCAATGGTGGCAGGATACGACGGGCAACCGGCTTACGGTCGATTTCGACTACGGCCCGGAATACAACCTCGCCTCCACGAGCAGGTTCAATTACGAGCAGCTTGGCGGATATCATGGAGGCAGCTCGCTTGTCGTGAACGGCAGCCTGAACGCCGAAAACTTTTTGCGTCTGTACAAGACGAATTTGAGCGTTAACGCGAATTCGAAGGTTTCGATCACGTACAGAAAGCCTTCGGCTTCCGATCTGTCGACGATGCACGTTGGCCTTGTCTTCGCGGACAATCCGGGGGCGACGGTCAAGGTGCAGGTGCCTAATTCCGGCGCCCAGACAAGCGGCTGGGTGACGCAGGAGCTGAGCCTGGGCGCGTATGCGGGCAAGACGATTGCCGCGTTCGGCCTTGCGTTTAATCCCGGCACGGGCACGGTTAACAACTACCAGATGAATATCGGTCAAATTCGCATCTTCGACGGCTCGGCGGCTT
The DNA here is from genome assembly GCF_042651945.1 of Cohnella boryungensis. Taxonomy (NCBI): domain Bacteria; kingdom Bacillati; phylum Bacillota; class Bacilli; order Caryophanales; family Paenibacillaceae; genus Cohnella; species Cohnella boryungensis. The sequence continues at coordinate 29,495 of NZ_JBHSED010000001.1, forward strand.
CGCCTGCAGCGCCTTCCGGTCTGGCCATCGCCCAAGCGTACAAGGATTCGAACGAAATGGTCGTTAAGTGGAACATGAATACGAATTATGCGCAAGTCAAGCAGTATAACGTTTATGTCAACGACGTGTTTGTCGGCGGGAAGTATGACGACACGTTCTATATCAAGAAGCTGCCGGCCTTGTCGGGAACGATTAATGTCGCTGCCGTCGGCGCGGACGGAACGGAAGGTACCGCCGCTATGCTGCCGTTTGATCTGACAACCGCCGTCTCCGGCCTCAATGTCGCTTCGAGCGCGAACGGCCAGGTCGTCGTCAGCTGGACGAATCCGCCGTCGGGAACGGGTACGACGACCGTAAGTCTGCAGTCGCTCAACTGGATTACGACGGCAACGCCGATCAGCGTGCAGACGCAAGTGTCGCCCGGAGCGAATTCGGCGACATTCACCGGAATGCCCGTCAACGGCGACGATTACCTCGTAACGGTGACGAAGGGAAGCGCCGCGCCCGTCTCGAAGAGCGGGAACTTCATCGACGCCGTCTCCGAGCCTTACGCGGAAGCCTGGTCGTGGAGCGGCAACACGCTGAACCTGCCGATGCCGAATGCGAGAGACTGGCGCTATATGTATATTTACGAGAACGGAGTCGCCAGATCGTTCCCGACGACCTACAGCACGGGCAATCAGGCGAAAATCATACGCGGCCGCACGACCAAAGCCGCCCTGAGCTTCACCTCGACCGCGACTACCGTAACGGTGGTCATGGAGGATTACGCCGGCAATCTATCGACCCCGGTCTATTTGCGAGGCCAGTAACGGAGAGGGAGGAGAGCCGGAGGCTCTCCTCCCTTGCGAATAAGCACTTCAACTGACGACAAGAGAGGTTTGGACCCCATGGAAAAATTCAAGCTGCCATCGATTCATGTGCCGCCCTTAACCCTGCCGGACTCCGTTCGCAGCGTCATGACCCGCGCGGAGGAGAAGCTTGCCCATAGGCCGAGGCTGCTCCGCCAATTTTTGAATTGCTACCCGAATACGCTGGAGACGGCGACAAAGCTGACGGACGACGGAACGACATTCGTCCTGACGGGCGACATTCCGGCAATGTGGCTGAGAGATTCGGTCGAGCAGATGATCCATTACGTACCGCTGGCTGCCGAAGACCCCGGCTTGCAGCGGATTCTAAGCGGGCTGATTCGCAGACATGTGCGCTGCATCTTGATCGACCCCTATGCGAATGCGTATAACGAGTCGCCCAACGATTGGCATTGGGACGCTTCGGATGTGACAGAGATGGGGCCCTGGGCCTGGGAAAGAAAATTCGAGCTGGATTCGATCTGCTTCTCGATGCGGCTGGCTTACAAGTACTGGAGAGCTACGAAGCGCTCCGATATTTTCGACGACAGCTTTAAGGAAGCGATTCGGACGATTCTGGCCCTGTGGAGGACGGAGCAGCGTCATATGGAGCGTTCGCCCTACCGGTTCGAGCGGGATTGCGGAATGCTGACGGAAACGCTGCTGAACGAAGGACGGGGCTTGCCGGTGAACTTCACGGGCATGATCTGGTCGGGATTCCGGCCCAGCGACGACGCCTGCGAATTTCACTACAACATTCCCGGGAACATGTTTGCGGCCGTCGTACTCGGCTACATGCGCGAGATGGCCATGGAGGCTTACCGCGACGAGAAGCTGGCATCGCAGCTTGCGCGGCTGGAGGAAGAAATCAAACACGGCATTCGTCTGTACGGCACGTATCTTCATCCCGAGTTCGGACGCATCTACGCTTACGAAACGGACGGCTTCGGCAATTATTGCCTGATGGACGATGCAGGCACGCCGGGGCTGATGTCCATTCCCTATCTCGGCTTTACGGCTTGCGACGATCCGATTTACTTGAATACGCGAAGGTTTGCGCTCAGCACGGGCAACCCTTACTACTTTGAAGGCGTTGCCGCCAAAGGCATCGGTAGTCCCCATACGCCGCTGCGATATGTGTGGCCGATGGCGCTCTCCATGCAGGGCCTTACCGCCGTCTCGGCGGACGAGAAACGACGAATGGTCGACATGCTGGAGGCAACCGACGCCGATACCGGTTTTATGCACGAAGGCTTTCACGCGGACGATCCCGCTCAATATACGAGAAGCTGGTTCTGCTGGTCAAACAGCCTGTTCGCCCAGCTTGTGTACGACGGGATGGAGAAGCAATGGCTGTGACTGGAGATAACGACCAACGGAAACGGAGAGACGGAATGAAAAGCATCGATACAGGCACAACAGGTACGGCGACGGAGGAACGCGTTCACGCCCTTATTCGGATCATGACTTTGGAGGAGAAGATCGGCCAACTTCTGCAGCCCTTCGGCTGGCAGGTCTACCGCAAGGAGAGCGGCGGCATCGTGTTGACGGAACAGTTCAAGCGGAAGGTCGGCGAGGAAGGCGGAATCGGGGCTTTGTACGGAGTTCTGCGCGCGGACCCGTGGTCCGGCGTAACACTGCTGGACGGGTTGTCGCCCGAAGCGGGGGCCGAGGCGCTTAACGAAATCCAGCGGTACGCCGTCGAGCATTCGCGGCTCGGAATACCGATTCTGTTCGGGGAAGAATGCTCGCACGGGCATATGGCCATAGGAGCAACGGTATTTCCGGTGCCGCTGCTGCTGGGCAGCACCTGGAATGCGGATTTGTACCGGGATATCTGCAGGGCGATCGCGCGCGAGACCCGCAGCCAAGGAGGGGCGGCCGCCTATTCACCCGTGCTGGACGTCGTGAGAGATCCCCGATGGGGGAGAACGGAGGAATGCTTCGGAGAGGACCCGTATTTGATCGGGGAGTTCGCCGTCGCCGCCGTTGAAGGGCTGCAGGGACCGGGACTCGATTCCAAGGACAGCCTGATCGCGACGCTGAAGCACTTTGCCGGCTATGGAAGCCCGGAAGGCGGACGGAACGCAGGCCCCGCGCATATGGGGCCGCGCGAGCTGCACGAGGTCGATCTTCATCCGTTCCGGAAGGCAGTCGCCGCAGGCGCGGGCTCCGTCATGGCGGCCTATAACGAGATCGACGGCATTCCTTGCACATCCAGCGCGGAGCTGCTCACAGAGACGCTTCGGCAGGAATGGGGCTTCGACGGCTTCGTGACGACGGATTGCGGAGCGATCGAAATGCTGATCTCGGGACACGACGTGGCACAGGACGGTCCTCATGCCGCAGCTATGGCGCTGAAAGCCGGCATTGATATGGAAATGTCGGGGGAGATGTTCGGCCGACATTTGCAGGAGGCGCTGCACCGGGGGCTGATCGACGAGGCGCATATCGACGAAGCGGTCGGACGCGTGCTGACGGCCAAATTCCGTCTCGGCTTGTTCGATTCGCCGTACATCGATCCCGCGCATGCGAAGAGGGTCAACGGCTGCTCGGAGCATCTGGCTCTAGCGCGGGAAGCGGCTCAACAAGGCATCATCTTGCTTAAGAACGAGGACGAGGCGCTTCCTTTGTCGCCGAGCATCGGCAAAGTCGCGGTGATCGGTCCCAATGCGAACCGGATTTATAACCAACTGGGCGATTATACGTCGCCGCAAGCGCGCGAAGGCGTCGTTACGCTGCTGGACGGCATCCTGGCCAAGCTGGGCAGGCAACAAGGAGAGCGCGTCCTCTATGCGCCGGGCTGCGGCATTCGGGACGAATCCCGCAGCGGGCTGGATTATGCCGTGGAGAAAGCCTCGCTTGCGGACGCGATCGTGCTGGCCCTCGGCGGATCGAGCGCCAGGGATTTCGGAGAAGGCTCGATCGATTTGCGAACGGGAGCCTCTGTGGTGAACGGTCAGGCGGAAAGCGAGATGGAGTGCGGCGAAGGCATCGACAGAACCGATCTTCGCCTTCTCGGCGCGCAGCTTGAGCTCGCGCAGCGGCTTCGCGCGCTGGGCAAGCCGCTGATCGTCGTCTACATGAACGGTCGGCCCGTCGTCGAGCCCTGGATCGACGAGCATGCGGATGCCTTGCTGGAGGCGTGGTATCCGGGGCAGCTGGGCGGCGCGGCGTTGGCCGATATTCTGTTCGGAGACGTCAATCCGTCCGGGAGGCTTACGATTTCCGTTCCGCGGCATGTGGGCCAATTGCCGATTTATTACAACGGGAAGAGAAGCCGGGGCAAGCGTTATCTGGAGATGGACCTGACACCCCTGTACCCGTTCGGCTACGGCTTAAGCTATACCGAATTCGAATACGGACAGGCGACGGTTCAGCCGCAGCGGATTACGAAGGAGGGAACCGCTACGGCCAGCGTGACGATTACGAATGTCGGAACGAGGGCCGGCATGGAGGTCGTCCAGCTGTACGTCACGGACGAGGTCGCTTCGGTCGCGCGTCCCGCAATCGAGCTGAAGGGCTTCAAGAAAGTGAGCCTTCAGCCCGGCGAATCCCGCGAGGTCAGCTTCCCGATCTCGCGGGAGCAGCTGCAGATGCTGAACGGGCGCATGGAATGGACAGTCGAGGCCGGAGAGTTCCAGATCAAGATCGGTCCGAATTGCGAGCGGTGGACGAGCGATAAGCTTATCGTCGTTCCGGATGAGGAGGGGTAGCGCATGGATCGCATCGAGCGTTGGATTCGCGTGCTGGCGGATCGACAATGGAGGGAAAGCCACCCGCTAAGGGACTGGCGGATGAGAAAGACGCGTTATGTCCGGCCGGGCCATTACGAGGAGTTGCCCGGCGGAGCCGGACGCTTCCAGGACGATCGGCTGGACGGCGTGCACGGCATCACTTATTTTCTGACGCGCAGCGTTGCCGTTCCCCGCGAATGGGAGCCGGCAACGGCCGGGCTGCTTGTCCAAGGGGGAGGCGAAGGGCTGCTGAGGATCAACGGCGCTTCGTATCACGGCATCGACCGCAATCACTCCTTCATCCCGCTGTACTTATCGGGAGCCGATCAGGGGCGGGAGCTGTCTCTGGAGATCGAGCTGTACGATCCGATCCCGGAGCCGGTTGACCCGCTTAATCGACAGGCGACGATTCATCCCCCGGTGGAGCGCTTTCGCATTCTCCTCGTTCGGGTGGATAGGGCGGCACAGCAATTGCTGTACACCGTGCAATCGATCTATGAAGCGATGGCTCTGCTGCCCGGGACCAGCGCGGTTCGCCGTACCCTGAACGAGGCTCTTCATCGGGCCATGCGGGAAGAGGAGCATCTTCGCACGCAACAAGGAGGCGATATGGAGGGGCTGACCGCCATTGAACGAACGCTTGCGGAGGAGACAGGAAGCCTGGCGGCCCGGTCCACGGCTGGAGGCAAGATGCATATGATCGGCCAATCGCATATCGATATTGCTTGGCTGTGGCCCGTAAGGGAAACCGTCCGCAAGGCGAGCCGCACGTTCTCTACGATGCTCGCGCTGATGGAGGAATATCCGGATTTCGTCTATACCCAGAGTCAGCCCCTTCTGTACGCTTTTGCCAAGGAGCATGATCCGCAATTGTACGCTGCGATCAAGCAACGCGTCGCCGAGGGACGATGGGAGCTCGTCGGAGGCATGTGGGTCGAGCCGGATTTGAATATTCCGAGCGGCGAATCCCTCGTCCGTCAGATGCTGCACGGGCAGCTCTTCTATCAGGAGGAGTTCGATCGCAAGTCGCACATCGAATGGCTGCCGGATACGTTCGGCTACTGCGCTTCGTTGCCGCAGCTGCTTAAGCTTGCGGGCGTCGAATATTTCATGACCACCAAGCTGAATTGGAACGACACGAACAAGTTCCCTTACGAGCTGTTTCATTGGGTCGGAATCGACGGAACCTCCATCCTATCGTATTTGAATCACGGCCTCAACGAGCATACGCGGCCGGCGGACGTAGAGGAGCATTGGCGGGAATATCGGCAGCAGGATAAGCTGGATGAGCTGATGCTTCTATACGGCCATGGCGACGGGGGAGGCGGCGTTACCCGCCAAATGCTGGAATTCGTTCGCCGGTCTCCCCTGCTGCCGGGCTTGCCGGAGGCGAGAATGGGCCGGGCGGCCGCCTTCTTCGAACGGGTCGAAGAGGTGTCGGACACGCTGCCTCGCTGGCATGGGGATCTCTACCTGGAGCTTCATCGTGGGACGTACACGACACATGCGCGCAATAAAAGAAGCAATCGGCTTGCAGAGGTTTTGTACCGCGACGCCGAAGTCTGGAGCGAGCTGTCGCGATCGCTGGGGAGAGGGGCTGCCGGGCCACCGGAAGCGCTGAAGGAAGGCTGGCGGCTGATGCTGCTCAATCAGTTCCACGATATTATTCCGGGAACCGCGATTACCGAAGCTTATGAAACGTCAAGGGAGCAATACGAACAAATTTTTGCCGCAGGGACACAGGAAAGAGATCGTGCTCTGCGCGATATCGCGCTGCGAGTAGCTGTCGATAGCGGACAGGGAACGCCATACGTGCTGTTCAACAGTCTCGGATGGGAACGGACGGACACCGTCATTCTCCGAGGCGGACCGGAGCTGCGGAACACGGCCGCTTACGGGGCAAAGGGAGAGCGGCTGGAGAGCGATTATGTGCCGGGAGGCGGCGTTGGCGGCGAGAGCGAGCTGCGCGTGACCGTTCCGGCGATCCCGGCGTTCGGCTATGCCGCGATATGGCTGCGGGAGCGGCCTCAGGAGGAAGAGACGCAGCAGCGGGCGGAAGCTCCTGACGCGCTGGGCTCTTCCTGGGAGACGGCCTCCTATCTTCTGGAGTTCAACGAGCGCGGAGAAATTACGCGCTGGCTGGACAAGGCGAACGAACGCGAGCTGCTGCGGCCCGGAGCCGTGGCGAACGAGCTGCAGCTATTCCACGACCGACCGCTGCTCTGGGACGCATGGGATATTGACCCGCGCTATGAAGAGCAGCGCGCGGAGCGAGTCGAATTGCTCGCCGCGAGAACGGTATTGGCCGGGGACACGGCGGATATTCTCCGGTTTGAATGGCGGCTTAACGAGTCCCGGATCGAGCAGGAGCTCATCCTGCATCATCGGGACAGACGAGTGGATTTCCGGACTCGCGTCGATTGGCGGGAGCGCCATAAGCTGCTTAAGGCGGCATTCCCCTTCGAGCTAGTCTCGCAGAAAGCGACGTATGAGATTCCGTTCGGCGCTCTGGAAAGGGCGACCCATCGCAACACGAGCTGGGAGCAAGCCCAATACGAGGTGTGCGGCCATCGCTGGGCGGATGTATCGGAGGGGGACTACGGCATCAGTCTGTTGAACGATTGCAAGTACGGGTACGATATCCGCGGCGGGACGATGAGGCTGTCTTTGCTGAGAGCGTCAACGTGGCCGGACGAATTCGCGGATATAGGAGAGCATGAGTTTACGTATTCGCTGTATCCGCACGACGGCGACTGGCGAGCCGCTCAGGTCGTCCGCAAGGCATGCGAGCTGAATCATCCGGTCGTCGCGCTTGCGGCAAGCGATTCCCCCGCGCATACGGTACATCCGAGATCGCTGCCGACGGAAGGCTCTCTGATGAGATACAGCAGCCAATCGGTTATTCTGGATACGATCAAGCCGGCGGAGCGCGGGAAAGGTACAGTCGTCAGGCTGTATGAATCGTGCGGCAGCCGCGACAAGGCCATTATTGCCCTGCCTCCTACCGCGAAGCGCGCGCTGCTCGTCAACCTGCTGGAGGAAGCGCTCGAAGAGCTGGATGTGTCGCCGGAAGGAACGCTTGAGCTGTCGTTCAAGCCTTACGAGATCAGAACCATTCGAATGGAAGGCTAGTTGGCGGACTCGAAGCCCGCTGCTTGCCGGAGAGATTGCATTCTCCATACCTCAATCGCGAGCCCCTTCGTCGGAGTCCACTGCCGATATGAAGGGGTTTGTCGTCGTTCCGCGAGGCCGTATGGATTTTCATAACGGTCGACTGTATATTTAGGCATAGGCCGTTTTTGCAGCTTGCGGGAAGGCCGGCCATTTATCAGATCGTCTAAGGAGACCGTCCGAATGACCAAATTGCAACCTTTCGGCGAATGGTTCCGGGATCGCAGAATCCGGACCAAAATTATGCTCGTCTATCTTCCGCTGTTGCTGATCCCTTTTCTCGTGCTCGGCTACGTAGGCAATGCGGTCTATTCGAACGTTGTGGTGGACAAAACCGCGAAGAGCTTCGCGGACAACTCCTCCCTGATCATTAACCGAATGAGCGGGATGATGGAGAACGTGGAGAGCAGCGCGAATATGCTTTCCTTGAATTTGAATCGGGCCATCGCCGCTACGCCGGACAAGGGGGATGACTTCGATCTGACCCGCTATACGGCGATTACGACCCAGATCAGTCTGGCGCTGCTCGTCTTCCCCGACGTGGAATCGGCGGTGTTCATCGACACGAAAGGCAGAGCCTACGGCTCCAATCGGTTCGTCGAGGAGCATCGTCCTCCGGAAATCCGGGAGGCGCTGTACGAGGCCGTGGACGCTACAAACGGAATTACGATCTGGATGCCGATGCAGCGGCGCTCCTACTGGGTTACCGATACGCAAGCCCCGGTGCTTACCGCAGGCAAGAAAATCGTCGAGATCAACTCCGGCTCTACGCTCGGCATTCTGCTGCTGAACTTAAGGGAAAGCCAGTTTTCCGCCGTGTTGAATACCATGAACGCAGAGCCTTCGGCCCAATATCGAATTGCGGACGCTTCAGGAAACGTCGTGTCGGCGAGCAGGCAGGAGGAGGTCCTGCGGCCAATCGGGGATACGGATCTGCTGACCTGGGTGACGGGGCACGCGAAAGAGACCGACATACGGACGATCGACGGCGAACAAACGCTGTTAACGCTGGAAAGCTTCCAGAAGCTGGGATGGAAGCTGGTCAGCGTTACGCCGCTCAAGGCGCTGACCACCGATCTGGCGCAGATCAAGATTACGCTGGCGATCGTCGCCGGATTGTGCTTGCTGTTCGCGGCTGCAGGCGTCGCTTATCTATCGAAGTGGATCGCCAATCCGATCGTCAGGCTGGCCAAGAGCATGAAGGGCTTCCAGGCCGGAGACCTGGACGTCAAGCTTGCCGTCGATTCGAAGGACGAGCTGGGGCTGTTCGCCTCCGGCTTTAACGAGATGACCAGAAGAATCAAGCTGCTGCTCGCCAACGTGAGGTTCGAGCAGAAGAAGAAGCAGGAGTATGAGCTGGCGCTGATTCAGGCGCAGATCAAGCCGCATTTCTTATACAATACGCTCGATGTGATCTACGCTCTGTCGGAGATGGGCAGAATCAAGGACGTGCAGCGGACGACCAAAGCGCTGGCGGACTTCTACCGCCATACGTTAAACCAAGGCCGGGAGCTCATAACGATCGAACAGGAGATTCGCATCGCGAGGGATTACCTGGCTATTCAGCATATCCGGTATTCGGACGTGTTCACGTATACGATCGAGATCGACCAGAACATTCTGGACCGGCCGATTCTCAAGCTCACGATTCAGCCTCTGATCGAGAACGCGATCTATCACGGGCTGAAGCTGCGCAAGGAGAAGGGCCATCTCCGCATCCGCGGAAGCCGCGAGCCGGGCGCAATCGTCCTGACGGTGGAGGATAACGGAGTCGGCATTCCGCCGGACAAGCTTCGCCGGCTTCTTCGCTATTCTTCGGAGGAGCCAGACGGGAATATGGTGCCGGAGGAGCGGCCGGCTTCGTTCGGCCTGCGCAACGTGAACGAAAGAATCCGGCTTTCGTTCGGAGAACCTTACGGACTGAAAATCGACAGCAACCCGGAGGAGGGCACGGTCGTCACCGTTACGCTCCCTCTCGAACGAAACGGAGGAACCGAGCTTGATTCAATTGATGATCGTGGACGATGAGTCCATCTTCAGGGATTACCTCAGAATGGTGCTGCCCTGGGAGGAATACGGGTTTGAGATTGCGGGAGAGGCGCGCAACGGGGAAGAAGCGCTGGAATTGGCCCGGCGCATTCGCCCGGATATTGCGTTGATCGATATCAATATGCCCTTCATGGACGGCCTGGAGCTGACCGGGAGGCTTAAGGAGATTTATCCGGAGACCGGCATTATTCTCATTACAGGCCATAATGAATTCGAGTACGCGAGGCGAGCGATTAAGCTTGGCGTCGAGGATTACGTCCTGAAGCCTTTCACGAAGGAGGAGCTGCTGCTTACGCTGCTCAAGCTCCAGTCCGAGATTCGCCGGACGCGGGACAAGCAGCTGACCCTCAAGGCCAATGAAGCGATGTTGAGAGAGAGCTTCCTTAACCTTCTAATCGAGAGCGAGCATCTGAGAGAGGAGGAGACGCGCGCGCGTCTGGAGGGCTTCGGATACCCGGCCGCGTCGAACCGCTTCCAGGTCGCTTGCATCGAGATCGATCATATGGACGACAAATGGCGCGAGGTAAGCGATCGGGAGCTATGGAAATTCGCCGTGGCGAATATATTGTCCGAGACGCTTCGGTTCGAAGGCAATCCGATGATTTTCAACGGCCCGGAAGGCCGCATTCTATGCGTCTGCGAGCCGGACGGCAGAAGCGTTCAATCGGGCGACTTCAACGATGCGTACGAGCAGCTTTGCTTCATGATCAAGAAGTATCTGAAATTCGCCGTAACGATCGGGCTCGGAACGTTCCACGAGGGCGTAGGCGGCATTCGCCGATCTTACCTGGAGGCAAGGCGCGCGCTCCAGTACAAATTCGTGATCGGAAGCGACCGCGTCATTGCCTATGACGACAAGATCGAAGGCGTTCGCGGGTTTGCCAGCGGCTTTATCTCCTCCCAGACGAACGAGGAGCTGCTGATCGCTCTGCGCCTGGGCGACGCGGACAGCGTCAACCGCAAGCTCAACGATATTTTTCAAGGGATTGTCGCGGACAGGCTCTCCCTCGATTACGTATATACGATCTGCATGGGGCTAGTGTCGATCTGCCTGTCCTGCGTGTCGGAGAGCGGGCATCCGATCGAGGATTGCTTCGGAGAGCAATTTTACCCCTACAGCGATATCATGCAGCGCCATTCCATCGAGGAGGTTCGGCATTGGATCGTCGGGATGTACGGTACAGCTATGGATTACATGAGGCTCCATCGCCAGACCAAGTCCGGGAAGGTGGCGGAGACGGCCAAGCAGCTGATCGACGAGCAGTACCGGGATTCGGAATTGAAGGTCGAGACGATCGCGCAGCAGGTCTATATCAATCCGAGCTATCTGCGGGGCGTATTCAAAAAAATGCACGGCCTTACCGTCGGCGATTACATTACGCAGAAGCGGATGGAGCAGGCGAGGGCGCTGCTCGCGGAAGGCGCCTTCAAGCTGGCGGATATCGCGGAACGGGTCGGCTACAACGATCCGGCTTACTTCAGCCGCGCCTTCAAGAAATATTACGGCTACTCGCCCAGAGACTACGAGAACATGCGCGGATAATCCTAATGAGGTGCGTTTAGTCCATATAGAATGATCTTCCCGCAGGCTATACTGAATTTGTCTTTAGAGCAATCGTGTGGTTGCAGGCGAGAAGGTTATTTTGTGACGGGGGGTACATCCAATGAAAAAAATGAAAAAGGGCTTATCGATCGGGCTTGTGCTATCGCTTGCCTTTGCGCTGGCTGCATGCGGCGGCAAATCGGACACTCAGTCCGGAAGCTCGGCAAGCTCGTCCCAGGAAGGCAAAACGAAGCTGAGAATCTATGCGCAATACTCTGACGAGGACACGAAAGGCTACTACGATTACGCCGTAGCCGAGCTCGCCAAGGAGATGCCTAACGTAGAGCTTGAGCTGGAAATCCAGGCGCAGGACGACGGCCAGAAGCTGAAAACCTACGCGGCGACAGGCAACCTGCCGGATATCATCAACGTCGGATTGGATCAGATCAACGTGTTCCGCAAGTCCAACAACATTCTGGAGCTGGACGAGTACGTCGACAAGCTCGGCTTCAAGGACAAGATGCATCAGAACGCGCTGAACACGCTGTACACGGACGACAACCACGTCTACGCGTTCCCGTATGCGGGGAACGAATTGATACTGCTGTATTACAATAAGGAGCTGTTCGAGCAGAACGGAGTCAAGGTTCCGACGACCTTCGAAGAGCTTCGGACGGCAATCGACGCCTTCGCTGCCAAGGGGATTACGCCTCTGTCGATCTTCGCCAAGGAGAAGTGGCCGGACGTCGCCTTCTTCGATATGTTCGCCACGCGGTATCGCCCGGGAGGCATCAGCGATCTCGACAAGGGCATCGCCCAGCCGTCGGACGAGGCTTACCTGAAAGCCGCGCAAGACATTGTCGATCTGGTGAAGGCGGGATTGCTGCCTAAGGGAGCGACCAACCTCAACTACGATCAGGCTGCGGCTCTGTTCCACGAAGGCAAGGCGGCCATGTTCGTCAACGGACAATGGGAGATCGAGGCCTCGACCAAGGCGCTGGGCGACATGGTCGGCTACATGTACTACCCGGCGCCGGATGCTGCCTCTTACGAGAGCGCCAAGTATGCCTTCAGCGGCGGCGGAACGCCGGGCGGATACGCGGTGTCGGCCAATACGAAGGACAAGGAGCTTGCGGCCAAGGTGGCCAGCTTCATCGCCCTGAAATACGCGGAATTCAAATATACGCAGAAGGGCAGTCCGATCGTATCGACGAAGGTCGACAAGCCGGTCGAGAAGCCGTTCGATCCGATGATGGAGCAATTGTCCAAGGATATTCCGAGCATTACGAGCACGACGGCGTTCGCTTGGGGATTGTCCAACACGAAGTTCAAGGCGGCCATCGAGGACGCGTCCCAGGCGCTGCTTAGCGGCTCCTACACCGCCGAACAGTTCATCTCCGATCTGGAGAGCGCACTGAAATAACCGATTACAGATAAATCCTAATAAGAGCCATGTTATGCCAAGGTATACATGGCTCTTTTTAGCGACCGGCAAGGAGGAGTAGAGATGAACAAGTACCTGGGCAACAGGGGGGCCATCCTTCTGTTTACGCTGCCGACCGTTCTGCTGTTTACGGTTATCGTATTTTGGCCTACGCTGCAGGTTTTCTACAGAAGTTTCTTCGATTGGGACGGGCTGAACGAGGGCACGTTTATTGGATTGGACAATTTCATCCGGTTGTTCGAGGACCGGCTGTTCTATACTTCGCTATACAACGGCCTTATTTTCGCCGCTGTGCTGGCGGTTCTTCAGATCGGGATCGGCACGATCCTTGCCCTGACGATCTCCGGCAAAGGGACGAAGGGGCGGAAATTTCTGCGGATCAGCTACTTTATTCCAGTCGTGCTTTCGGTGACGGTCGTGTGCCAATTGTGGCTGGCGATCTACAACGGAGAATACGGATTGATTAACAAGCTGTTCGAGATGGCGGGCATCGAATACCGTCAGGACTGGTTGTCCGACGGGAAGACGGCGATTTACGCCATTGCCCTCGTGAATGCCTGGCAGTACATGGGCTATCACTTCGCTCTGCTGCTCGCGGCGGCAAACTCCATTCCCGAGCAGTATTTGGAAGCCGCGCGCATCGACGGCGCCGAGAAGTGGAAGGCCCACTGGAAGGTGACCATTCCGCTGATGGCGGAAACGTACAAGTTCTGTTTCGTTCTAGCGATTACAGGGGGACTGAACGCCTTCGCCAACATGTATATTATGACGGGCGGAGGTCCGGGCACCGATACCTATACGCTTACGTACATGATGTACCGTTCCGCATTCCGGGTAGGCGAGTTCGGTTACGGCAGCGCTTCGGCGGCGTTCCTCGTCATCGAGTGTCTCATCGTCACGTTCGCGATCAACAAGCTGATTGCGCGCGACCGAATTGTCTACTAGGAAGGAGAGATGGCGAATGCTTGCAAGGCTAAGAAAAAAACAGCCGTTGTTCCAGTTGTTTCTGTGGCTGTATGCGATCATATCCGTATATCCGCTTGTATGGATGGTATTCTATTCTCTAAAGGACAACAACGAGATTTTCGTTACGAATCCGTTCGGGTTCCCGACCTCGCTTCGTTTCGAAAATTATACGGCTGCGCTCTCGCAGTTTAACGTGCCTCAATATTTCCTCAACAGCGTTCTCGTCACGTCGATTACGGTCGTCGGGACGATCGCGCTAGCGATCATGTTCGCGTATTCCGTGGCCCGGCTGCGCTGGCGGGGCAAAACGATTGCGCAGATGTACATCGTCATCGGGATGTTCGTGCCGGTTCAGGTCATTATGATTCCGCTGGCTATTCTGGTCCGCGACTTCCATCTGACCAATACGTACTCCTCGCTTATTTTGCCTTATATCGCGTTTAATGTATCCTTCTCCTCTATGGTGTTCTATGGCTTCTTCCGCACGATCCCCAACGATCTGGAGGAATCGGCTTGCATCGACGGGGCCAATATTTATCAAACCTTCTGGAAGATCATGCTTCCGCTGGTCAAGCCGTCGATTGCGACGATGGTCATCTTCGTCTTCCTGGCGGCCTGGAACGAATTCCCGATTGCATTGATGCTCATCTCCGACGAATCGCTCAAGACGCTGCCGCTCGGGCTGCAATTTTTTCAAGGGATGTTCACGACCGATTGGGGGGCTATGGGCGCAGCGATGACTATCGCTTCGCTGCCGACCGTGCTCGTCTATATCCTGTTCAGCGAACAGGTGGAGAAGGCCATGACGGTCGGCGCGGCAGTCAAGGGCTAGAAGCTTGCGCCACTGTTGGCGGCTGAGGCCGTCTATAGCGAAACGGCTGTCCCGCGGAGCTTACGGAGCTCCGGTGACAGCCGTTTCGTCAGGTTTGGGAAGCGTCAGGTTGAGGAAGGACACTCTGCCTTCGAAGCGCGGATCGAAGACGCGAATCTCGTCTCCGAGGTCCTGCGTGACCACGAACGGGGCGAACAGCAGCAGATCCCTTGCGGGTCGATGAGCCTTCAGCAGCTCGAGATCGATGGGATCGTTGCGATACGTTTTGACGATCTGCGGAGACTTCCCGATTTCATGCCGGCCTTCGATCGCTTGCTCTTCCTTGATCCCGTAGTAGGAAAGTCCGCCGGGCATGCGATCGGCTCGAATGGCGACCTGCTCATGCCCGTCCCGCTGTAATTCAACATAGACATAAGCGGTATGAGCAATCTGGAAGCAGGCGTAAAGCGCTCCGACGGCCCAGAACATGCGGAAGAGGCGCTGTCGGTGCTTCTGGCTGCGGTAGAGAAACAGGAAGGGCAGTATGGCGGCCGCCATGATCCAGAACACATAACCCTTGTTTGGAATAATGCCGATGGCGTACCTTCGGGAAGTGAACGGCTCTAGCAGTCCCGTGCCCCAGGCGTTCGTCCAATCGCTTACGATGTGAAGGAGCACGCCGCCTGCGGCTGTCGCGAAGAGGCGCCAGTCCCTGACGCGAAACACCGCCCATGACAGCAAATAAAACATAGCCGCCCATACGGGCACCATCGCGAAGGAATGAGTAATGCCTCTATGGGACATCAGATAGCTCGCGCCATCGCGAGCCCATTGCAGATCGATGTCGGGAATGACGCTCGATCCGACCGCCGTCCCCAGCAACGCCCATTTGGTCCGTGCGTTCATGTCAATTTTATTAAGCGCTCCATAGATGGCCACTCCGAACAGGGTATGGGTAATATAATCCATGCTCTAGCCCCTTCTTTCGCCGCGAATCTTCTTCCTCTATCATCGCCGACATCGGCTTAAGAAGCAACGTCCAACTGTCGAGCGCGGCAGCAGCCGGGGAAAACCGGGAGAAGTTCTAAAAACGTCCATTGACTCTCCCTAATGATATGTCTATAATTACTTATTGTCTTGAGAATGATTATCAATAACAAACGGTGAAAGCCGAAACGGCAAGGGGGCGTCAACGTGTCGGTCATAAGTCGACCGAAGCTGAGGGTTATAGGTGCGGCAGTGCCGCTGCTGCTTGCGTGTGCGCTGCTGTTGCCTGCGTTGGGCTTCGCCTCCTCGGTATATGCAGCGGTTGTCTCCGATGCGGATATCGGTTCGGCGGTCGCCCACGCCGACGAAATGATCGCCGAGCTGGAGTCGGGCAATAGGGATCAGGCTGCCGCATCGTTCGGGTTGATCAAGAAATGGTGGAACGCGAACAAGAAGACGGTCAAGGAGCAGTCGCTGGACATGTCGCTGGAGATCGACCGTCAGATGGCGAGTCTGTCCCTGGCGTTCCTGAATAAGGAAACGCGTCAAGCGGAGGAAGAAGCGGGCGCTCTGCGGATTTCCCTGCAGAATTATGCGGACGGCGCCTTCAAGGACAACGCCGGCAAGCAGCGGATGACGCTGGGCACGTATGTGATGAAGCTTCGTCGCGCCGCAGACCTGATGACTGCAGAGCGCTGGCAAGAAGCGCAAGTCGAAGTCAAGCTGCTTCAACGCCAATGGTTGTCGGTGGAGGGCGATGTCGTCAGTCAATCGCAGACGGTTTACAACAATGCCGAGCGCGATCTCGTGCTGATGGACGCCTATCTGTCCGGAGAGGAGAAGCGGGATCAGGCGCGCCCGATTGCCGAGCGTATGATCCAATCCCTGACCCCGCTGATCGATGCCCAATACTCCTGGTGGGACGCGGCGCTCATTCCGCTGCGGGAGGGCATTGAAGCGCTTCTGGTCGTCGGAACGCTTCTCATGTACGCCGGCAAATCGGCCTCGAAGGCGGCGAAGCGCTGGGTCGTCGGAGGCACTTCGGCCGGCGTGCTGCTGTGTATCGTCGTCGGCTTCATCGTGGCGTTTCTGCTCTCCTCCAGCGCCTTCGGGCAGAACAATTCGCTGATCAACGGCTGGACGGGGGTGCTGGCGAGCTTGCTTCTGCTGTACGTCAGCTACTGGCTCCACCGTAACGCCGATGTGCAGCGCTGGACGAAGTTTCTGCGCTCGAAGAGCAATCAGGCGCTGACCAGCGGGAAGATGGTGTCGCTCGCTCTGCTGGCCTTCTTCGCAATCGTTCGGGAAGGGCTGGAGACGGTGATCTTCTTGATCGGCATGGCCGGAAAAATGTCCGTCGGAGAGCTGACCGGAGGCATTGCCGCCGGATTCGGGATTCTGGGCATCTGCGCGGTCGTAATGATCAAGCTGGGGAACCGTCTTCCGATCCGCCCGGTCTTTCTTGTGTCCAGCGCAATCGTATTCTATCTGTGCTTCAAGTTTATGGGCTCGGGCATTCATAGCCTGCAGATGGCAGGCATCGTTCCGTCCGCTGTACACGAATATTTGCCGGAATACGGCGCTTTAAGCCTGTACCCGTCCTGGTACAGCACCTTGCCGCAATTGTTGTTCGTTCTGATTGCTGTCGGCGTTCTCGTCCGGCAGAGATTTACGGCCAAAACCTAAGCGAATTAATGGAGGAAATCGGAAATGAAGAAAACGATTCAATGGACCGGCATGATTCTTGCCGCAGCTCTGGTGCTCGCCGCCTGCGGACAAAATAACGAAGAAAAGACCTCCGCAACGCCTTCCCAGGCCGCAGCGTCGCCGTCCTCATCCCAGACTGCGTCCGCATCGCCTGAACTGAGCCCGATTCAGGAGGGGACGATAAAGCTGCAGGAGGAAACGAAGAAGCTTCAGGAGGCGATCGAGAAGCAGGATGCGGCCGAAGTGAAGCGGCTCGGCAAGGCGATCAACGACGCATGGCTCGCATACGAGAATTCCGTGCGCCAGACGTTCCCGCTGGAATATACCGAGGTCGAGAAATACGAAATGCCGATTTTCTCAGCTTCCGCTTACGATAAGGTGGATTTCGATTCGTTGAAGGTGACGGCGGAGAAGCTGCAAGGCGCGCTCGCGGCTCTGCTGAACGCCAAGGAAACGACGGGAACGACGTCCGAGCTGCTGGAGAAGGCGGTAGCGAATTATAAAACCTATGTCGAAGAGCAAGCCGAGCAATTGGTCAGCCAGACGAAAGTCTTCGTGGAGGCCGTCAAGGCCGGTGACGCGGAGAAGGCGAAGCTGGAATATCCGAAGGCGCGGGTGTTCTTCGAGAACATCGAGCCGATTGCCGAAAGCTTCGGGGATCTCGACCCGAGAATCGACGCCCGGCTGGCCGACGTCGAGGACGAAAACACGTGGAGCGGCTTCCATCGGATTGAAAAAGCGCTCTGGCTCGACAACTCGATGGAGGGCATGGACGCCTACGCCGATCTTCTCGTGAAGGATACCGAGGAATTGCTTGCGAAGGTCAAGACGCTTGAGCTGGAGCCTAAGGCGATGGTCGCCGGCGCAATGGAGCTGCTGAACGAAGCGGCAATCTCCAAAATCACGGGGGAAGAGGAAATCTACTCGCATACGGACCTGGTCGATTTCGCGGCGAACGTGGATGGCTCGAAGAGCGTCTATCTGGCCATTATTCCCGCGCTGAACGAGAAGAACACGGACCTGGCCGATCAGCTTGACAAGCAGTTCCAGCTGCTGGAGAAGACGCTGGGCGAGCATCAGACGGATGGCGTGTTCGTGTCCTACGACAAGCTGACAACGGAGCAGATTCGAGCAATCAGCGATCAGATCAGCCAGCTGTCGAATTTGATGTCGCAGACGGCCAGCATCCTCTAGCCAACGATAGAAGGAGAGAGGCGAATGGATCACGAAAACAAGCGTCAGGGAATGTCGCGCCGGGACTTTCTGAAAATATCGGCTTCCGTAGGCGTCGGGCTTGCTCTCGGCGCTTCCGGGATGGCGGCGGTCGAGAAGGTCGTGTCCCCTTCCAAGCCGGCGACCGGGGAAGCCCCATCAGGGAGCTCGGCGCCGGATGCGACGATTCCGCTGTATGGCGAGCATCAGGCGGGAATCATTACGCCCCAGCAATCGTACATGTATTTGGCAAGCTTTCGATTGACGGCTTCGGACCGAGCTTCCGTCGTTCGCCTGCTCCGCGACTGGACGAGGTTCGCCGATCTGAGCAGCGCGGGAGGGACAATGAGGACAGGGGACAATCCTTTGCTGCCGCCAAGCGACACCGGAGAAACGCTGGATCTGCCCGCAGCGAGGCTGACGGCGACGTTCGGCTTCGGACCGACCTTTTTCCGTCAGGATGGGAAGGACCGCTACGGAATCGCGGGGAAAATGCCGTTGTACCTTAAGGATATTCCCCGCATGCCCCGCGATAACCTGGATTCGCTGCTGTCCGGAGGGGACGTATGCGTGCAGGTGTGCGCGGAGGATCAGCAGGTGGCGTTCCACGCCGTGCGCAATTTCATTCGTCTCTCGACCGGTCTGGCGACGGTCAATTGGCTGCAAGAGGGCTTCATCAGCGGCGGACCGGCGGGACAAACCCCGCGCAATCTGTTCGGCTTCAAGGACGGCACGGCCAACGCCTTGCACCAGTCGGCGGAAGGGTATCGGGATGTCGTCTGGGCGGGAGCGAGCGAACCGGAATGGATGCGCGGCGGAACCTACATGGCCTATCGCAAAATCCGGATGCTTCTGGAGGTGTGGGATCGCTCCTCGCTGGCCGACCAGGAGGACACGTTCGGGAGATATAAGGAGTCGGGAGCCGCTTATGGCAAAAAAGGCGAGTTCGATACCGCCGATCCCGCCCAGATGCCGATCGACGCCCATGTGCGGCTGGCGAAGGAGTCGAAGCGGCTCATCCATCGCAGAGGCTATTCCTATACGGACGGCGTAGACCAGCGAACCGGCAACGTCAACGCAGGCTTGCTGTTCGTCAGCTTTCAGCGAAATCCGGAAGAGCAATTGATTCCGATGCTGAAGCTGATGCAGAGCCGAGACGCGCTGAACGAATACGCCGTTCACATTGCCAGCGGAATGTTTGCATGTCCCGGCGGCTTGCGGGAAGGCCAGTACATCGGACAGAGCTTGTTGGAAGCGTAAGATCAGAAGGCGATAGCGCGAGCTATTCGCCTTTTTGTCAATGCGAGAAAGGATAGGATACCGCTTCCTATCCTTTCTCGCATTGCTCGTTACATAACGTGTGCCGCCGTCCCCAAGGACGGGGGAGCCAATTTACTTGTCGTGTCGCAGAGTAAACAAGGAAAGCTCGGGCACGGAGCCCAGGCGCAGCGGGAGCCGGGTCGTGCCGATCCCTCTGTTGACGTAAAGCACGTAAGGCCGATTTTTCCTCGAACGTTCTCCGATTAGGTGCATTCCCTTGATGTATTTGCGGCCGAGAGGAGTTGTAACGAGAGGACCGATGAAGGGCAGGGACACTTGACCGCCGTGACTATGCCCCGACAATTGGAGATCGATCGGATAACGGATCAACCGGTCGGCAACGTCGGGCTCATGGGCCAGCAGGATATGAAATCGCTCACCCTGCAGCCCGGACAGCGTATTGGCGGCATCGGGCCTGCCGAGCACGTAATCGTCGAGCCCGGCGATGGCTATGGATTCTCCTCCGGGCAGAGAGACTAGGGCAACCGAGTTAAGAAGGACGCTGAACCCTCCTCTTGCGAGGAAGGAGCCGGAGGAGCGCAGATTTCTGGCGAAGCCGAAATCGTGGTTGCCGTAGACGGCATACTTGCCCAGTCTGGCTTCAATTTCGGCGAGAATGGGCGCAGGATCGTAACGCCCGAGCGTGTCGCGGCGGCCGGCATCGTGCAGATCTCCGGTGAATACGACGATGTCCGGCTCCAGAGCATTGATCTCGACTGTTAGCCGCTTGAGTCTGTCAAGCGAATAATAGGGTCCGATGTGGGTGTCGCTGAACTGCAGGATCGTTCTGCCGTCGAAGGCTTCAGGTATGCGGGGAGAACGAATTTCGTGCCGGGTAACACCGATTCTGCCTCGCTCGCCGAAGAGCCCGTATGCGCTCAATGAAGCGGCGGCCAGCAAGGCCAGCGCCATCCACGCGATTTCCACAGAAGCCATCCCCTTTCCTATTATAATGTACCATGGTGCGCAGAGAGGATAAAGCGGCCAAGAGCTGCCGACACAATGTGACAATGATCACAGCTACGATCCTCAGGGCATGCTTCAATGAAAATGACATTCAGAGGGTTACGGAGGGAAGAACCGCATGAGTACGCAATTCGGCATCGTGAAGAAAATGGTGGTCGGCATAACGGTTGCTTCTTCAGTAACCTACGGCACGAGCGCTTTTTTTCTGCTGGTATTAAAGGATATGTTCGATTTTATGCCGGGATGGCTGTTCGTCGTCCTGACTTTGGCGTTTGGCATATTTTGGACCGGGCTGTTCGGATATTTCGCCGCCAAGTGGCTGCTCAAGCCGCTGCTGTCGCTGACCCAAGCCGCGCAGGAAGCGGCGACCGGCAACCTTCGCGTCAAAGTCGCCGAGCATTCCTCCGGCGACGAGATGCAGGCGCTGGGCCAGGCATTCGAGCAAATGCTGGAGCAGATTAGAACGATTATCGACGGCATCAAGGATAATACGCGATTGACGGACGCCCATGTGAAGGAACTGCAAGGGGCGATCGGACAGGCTGCAGGTCAGATCGAACAAATGACGAACGAATCGGAAGCGATTACTTCCGGGACGCAAGCGCAGTCCGAATCGGCCGATCGCTTGCGGGAGGATGCAGAGGCGCTGTCGGCCGCGGCCGACCGGATGAGCGAGGAAGCCGCAGGGGCGCGTGCGCGGGCGGGAGAGATGAATCGCGCGGCGAAGCAGAGCGAGGAAGTATTCCGCTCTCTCATCGGCGGAATGCGCCAGCTGTCGGCGTTGAACAAGGAAGCGATGGACGTGGTGGCCAAGCTCAGCGGTCATGCGCATGAGATCGGCAAGATTTCGGACGTTGTCGGCGATATCGCAGATCAGACCCACTTGCTCGCCTTGAACGCTTCGATTGAAGCGGCAAGGGCGGGGGAAGAGGGCAGAGGCTTCGAGGTGGTTGCGCAAGCGGTTAAGGCGTTGGCGGACGAGAGCGCCGCATCGGTTCAGACGATTCGCGGGCTTATCAAGCAAATCCAGGAAGAGGTGGGCCGCGCTGTCGGCCATATCCGTTCACAGTACGAGGTATCCGAGCAGGAAGCGGAGAAGGGCGAACGGTTCGCCGTCGCTTTCAGCGTGGTGAACGAGGAAGCTCAGCTTGTCGTCGATATCGTGGAGACGATGGCCAACGATCTGTCCCGGCAGGCGATGCAAGCGACCGAGCAATTCAATGAAGCGCGGCAGGTTGCCGCGGTGGCTGATCGAATCCGCGTCGGCGCCCAGCAGGTATTTTCCGCTTCCCAGGAGCAAACCTCGGTCATGCAGGAAATCGCCGCATCCACGGATGCCCTTCGTTCGAAATCGCTTGAACTGAGAAGCAAGGCCGATTATTTTCGCTCTTGATGGGGAAGAGCCTTGACTTTTCCCTTCAATAAGTTCATATTGATAATATCAAATCGAAATTATGAGAGAGGCAGGCGAGCGACATGAACCAAGAGAGGGAGAACGCATCGAACTATTCATCCGGCCGATATCGGACGCCCGACGGCGCGCCTGCCGACATCGTTATTTTCACCATCGCTTCCGAAGAGCGCAAATCCGCCAAGAAATCTCTCCCGCATCGGGAATTGCAGGTGCTGTTGATTAGACGGAAAAACTGGCCGTTCGAAGGCATGTGGGCATTGCCGGGCGGCTTCTGCTCCGAGTCCGAGACGTTACGCGAATGCGCGCAAAGGGAGCTTCTGGAGGAGACGGGCGTGGAGGATATCCATCTGGAGTACTTCAACGCTTACAGCGAGCCGGGACGAGACCCGCGAGGGTGGATGATATCCCATGCCTTCTTCGCGCTCGTGAACGAGACGAGGCTGGCAAGACGAAGAGCGAACGACGACGCCGCTGACGTGAAGCTGTTTCCGGTGGCGCAGGCACTGGAGATGTCCCTCAGCTTCGACCACGGCGCCATTCTTCGCGACGCGCTGGCGCGAATTCAGGAGCAGATGCTGACGACGACGATCGCCAAGCAGTTTCTTCCGGAGGAGTTCACGATCAGCGAATTGTACCAGGTGATCGAGACGGTCGTGCCCGAATTCGAGGAGAAAAATTTTATCCGCAAAATTACGTCGACGCAAAGCCGCAAGGGTATACTGGAAGAAGCGAGGGATTCGGACGGAGACCTGAAGCTGTCCAATCGCTATTCCCAGCGGGCGGCGCAGCTGTACCGGTTTACGAATTATCGCCCGAAGCTGTCCATTTACAGCTAAGAGGTTTTTATGGCTTTTGATATTGTCTAATTAATATTATTAACATAAAGATATGAGGTGTTCACATGAAGGCATTAATTGTGATTGATTACACGGTCGATTTCGTCGTCGGCAAGCTGCCCGTCGGTCAGCCGGGCATCGACATCGAGCGGAGAGTGGTCGAACTGGCGCGCCGGTTCGGCGAACGGGGAGATTGGGTCGTGCTGGCCGTCGATCTGCACGAGGAGGGCGATCCGTATCACCCCGAGACGCGGCTGTTTCCGGCGCACAACGTTCGGGGAACCGAGGGTAGACGTCTGTATGGACAGCTTGACGCCTGGTACGCCGCAGAAGGACGACAGGCCTATTGGATGGACAAGACAAGATACAGCGCATTCTGCGGAACCGACCTGGAGCTTAAGCTGCGGGAGCGGGGCATCGAGGAGCTGCATCTGATCGGGGTATGCACCGACATTTGCGTGCTGCACACGGCGGTGGACGCCTACAACAAAGGCTTTCGCGTTATCGTGCACAGAGATGCCGTCGCCAGCTTCAACGCGGTCGGTCACGAGTGGGCATTGACACATTTCGAGGGCGTTCTGGGAGCCACGGTCGTCGCGGATTACGCAGAATAAGGCGAAAGGAGAACGACAGCATGAGCAGCGAGAGCCTGACGCTTCATACCGATAAATATCAGATCAATATGATGTACGCGCATTGGAAGAGAGGCACTCTGAACGAGAAAGCGGTGTTCGAGGCGTATTTCCGCAAGCTGCCTTTCGGCAACGGCTACGCGGTGTTCGCGGGGCTGGAGCGAATCGTGGAATACGTGCGAGGATTGGCCTTCGGCGAAGAGGAGATTCGTTACTTGCGCACTCAGGAGGAGAACTACGAGGAGCGGTTTCTGGAGGAGCTGCGCAGCTTCGCCTTTACGGGCAGCATTCATGCGGTGCCGGAAGGCACGCTGGTCTTTCCGAACGTGCCGCTGGTGCGGGTGGAAGCCCGCGTATTCGAAGCGCAGCTGATCGAGACGGCGCTGTTGAATTTCATGAACTACCAGACGCTGATCGCGACGAAGGCGTCGAGAATCAAGCAGGTCGCTCCGCAGGATAAGCTGCTGGAGTTCGGCACCAGACGCGCCCAGGAAGCGGATGCCGCAATCTGGGGGGCGAGGGCGACGTATATCGCCGGCTTCCACGCCACCTCGAATATGCGGGCGGGCATGCGCTTCGGCATCCCGACATCGGGAACGCACGCGCATGCGTGGGTGCAGGGTCACGACAGCGAGGAGGACGCTTTTCGGGAGTACGCGAGAGCGATGCCGGATCACGTAACCTTGCTGGTCGATACGTACGACACCTTAAAGAGCGGCGTTCCCAACGCGATACGGATTGCGCGCGAGCTTGCCGGACAGGGAAAGCGATTGCGCGGCATCCGGCTGGACAGCGGCGACTTGGCGTATCTGTCGAAGCGCGCCCGGGCGATGCTGGACGAGGCGGGCTTTCCCGAGGCGAGCATCGTGGCGTCGAACGATCTCGACGAGAATATCATTGCGGAATTGAAGGCGCAAGGAGCGAAGATCGATGCATGGGGCGTAGGCACCCAGCTCATTACCGCATTCGACCAGCCGTCGCTTGGCGGCGTCTACAAGCTGGTAGCCCGGGAGAAGAACGGCAAGCTCGAACCGGTGATCAAAATTTCGGGTAATCCGGAGAAAATCTCGAATCCGGGCATGAAAGAGGCATACCGGATCGTAAACCGCGAGACGGGCATGGCGGAAGCGGACTATATGACGTTGCCCGACGATGAGGACATCTGCGCAGGAAAGCCCGTCGAGCTGGTAGACCCGCTGCATCGCCATCGGTTCAAGCGCGTCGACAACTATGAGGCGCTGCCGCTGCTGACTCCGATTTTTCGGGAAGGAGAGCTGGTGTACGCCTTGCCGAAGCTTGAGGAGATCCGCAGCTATCACGAGCAGCAGCTGACCCAGTTCTGGCCCGAGCATCTGCGCAAGCTGAATCCGGAGCAATATCGCGTGAATTTCAGTCCGGCCTTCCTCGAACTGAAGGACAGGCTCATTCGCCAGCATATATAAAAATTCAGTCGCTGAGGGGAGCGAGGGCCGGGGGCCCCGCTTCTCTGAGCGGCGTTTGCGGTCGTGCTGCCGGGAATGGTAGACTACTAGAATAGCGAGTCTTACATCCTTAGAATCGGAAAGCAGGAAAACCCGTTGAGCAGGATCAAAGTGGTGACGGATTCGACCGTCGACTTGTCGGATGAGATATTACGAGAGTACGGCGTGGAGATCGTCCCGTTGTCTTTATGCATCGATAATCAGGTTTATCTAGACAGGGTGGACATTACGCCCACGGAATTTATCGATATGATGCAGGCGGCCAAGGAGCTTCCCAGAAGCTCGCAGCCGTCCGCAGGCGCTTTTCTGGAGGTGTATGACCGCCTTGGAAGCGACGGAAGCGAGGTTCTGTCCATCCATATGACCGGAGAGATGAGCGGCACGGTGAGGTCTGCGGAGATGGCCGCCGGGATGACGGATACGAAGGTTACCGTTGTCGATTCGAGGTACATCACGAAAGCTTTAGGCTTCCAGGTGCTGGAGGCGGCCGCGATGGCGAAGGCGGGCAAGAGCATGGCTGAAATCATCGCGAGATTGGAGCAAATCCGCAAGAACACGCAGCTGTTCGTCGTCGTGGAATCGCTGGACAACCTGGTCAAGGGCGGTCGGATCGGCAAGGGCAGAGCGTGGATCGGCTCATTGCTGAAAATCAAAATCATCGCTTCCCTCGACGGGGGAGAATACACGCCCGTTGCTAAGGTGCGCACCCGCGCGCAGATTGTCGACTATCTGGCCAAGGCATTCGCGGAGGACATCAAAGGCAAGGCGATCAAAGGCGTAGGGCTCGTCCACGCCGCCGGCTACGAGCTGGCGGACAAGCTGAAGGACGCGGTCCGGGCGCTCACCGGGTACGACGACTTCGACATCGAGCATACGACGCCGATCATCAGCACGCATACAGGCGTCGGCGCGATCGGATTTACGTATTACAGCGAGTGAGTCGCCGTCTACAGTCCGCTTCAGACAGGATCAGCCCCTGCGCCGAGCGGAGTGCGGTGACGGAAACTGTTGCAATACCCGGCCCCGAGGGCTATAATTCCAAGTGATTGGCAGCTTGCGGCAATTGAATAGACTTCTAATATCTTAAGGTGCCTTGACGCTTGCGGGCGTGAAGGTTAAAAGGGAAGCCGGTGCAAGTCCGGCACGGTCCCGCCACTGTGAAATAGGGATCGCCTCGCGCCCCGTCCGTCGGGACAGGGCGCGAGGCGCATCGTCAGCCTATCAGTCAGGATACCTGCCTTGGGATGCAGCAGACGAACTCCTTCGCGGATAAGGATACGGCTCAATCGGGAATGCTTCGGTTTCGATTCGAAGGCATGCTTTTTCCTGTCAGCCAACCCTCTCTCCGACGAACGCGGAGAGAGGGTTTCTCGTATCGGTCGTTCAATCGGTCAAGCTCCTCTCAAGAAGAAATCAGTAATGCAGAGGAGAGATGGATCGTTATGAAAAATACACGTCTATGGAGCAGAATAGGGGCTTGGGCGCTCGTTGCGCTGCTCGCGCTCGGCCTCGCGGCCTGCGGCGGCAACAACAATGCGGCTACGCCAAGCGCCAGCCCTTCCGCGCCGGCGGCGACTCAGGCTTCGCCGAGCGCCTCGCCGTCCGCGTCCGGCGCCGCGGAGGAATCGCCCGCGCCAGAGAAAACCGTCTATCCCCTGACGCTGAAGGACAGCACCGGCACCGACGTCGTGTTCGAGCAAGCGCCGGAGAGAATCGTGGCCATCGCTCCGAGCGAGACGGAAACGCTGTTCGCGATCGGCGCAGGAGCCAAGGTTGTCGGCGTCGACAATTACAGCGATTACCCCGAGGAAGCGAAGGCCATCGAGAAGGTTGGCGATCTGAAGACGAATACGGAGGCGCTGCTGGCTGCTAAGCCCGATGTGGTGTTCGCCAACGGCGGCATACAATCCCAGGTAGTCGAGGAGCTGCGCAAGCTGAACGTGAAGGTGTTCGCCAGCGATCCGAAGACGCTGGAGCAAGTGATGGAGAAGATCGAGACGGTCGGACAGATTCTGGACCTTCAGTCCGGCGCGGCCGAAGTCACCGCCACGATGCGCGAGGAGCTCAAGCAAGTAACTGACGCCCTTCAAGGCGTAACCCCGAAGAAGGTGTACATGGAGTTCTCCCCGGGCTGGACGGTCGGCAGCGGCGAATATATGGACGAGGTGCTTACGCTCGCGGGCGGAGACAACATCTCGAAGGAGAAGTCCGGCTGGTTCGAAGTCGATCCGGAGGCGGTCATTAAAGCCAACCCGGCAGTCATTATTTATGCGAGCAACGATGAGTTCGATCTTGGCATTCTGAAGGCGATTCAGGAGCGTCCGGGTTTCGACCGCATCGATGCGATGAAGAACAAGCAGCTGTTCCCGGTGGACGACAACTCGATCAGCCGGGTCGGTCCGCGTCTGACCAAAGTACTGCATGAAATGGCGAAAGCGATCCATCCCGATAAGGTGAAATAAGGATGCGCGGCAAATTAACGATGTATATGGGAGGAGCCTTAGCGCTCCTCCTTTGTTCGATTATCGTGAGTCTTTCCCTTGGCGGAGCGAACGTACCCATCGGCAAAGTATGGAACATCCTGCTTCATCAGGTGCCTTACGCCGATACGCTGTTCAATCTGCATCCGGCCACGGATGGCATAGACGACCCGGACGAGACGATTATTACGAAGGTGCGCTTGTCCCGGGTCGTGCTTGCCGTTCTGGTAGGCGCGGCGCTGGCGCTGGCGGGCGCCGGATTTCAAGCGGTGCTGCGCAATCCGCTTGCGGACCCGTATACGCTGGGGGTGGCGACAGGCTCCTCGGTCGGGGCGGCCTTCGTCATTCTGTTCGGTCTGCAGATGTGGATCGGACAATTGACCATACCGGCCGTGTCGTTCGCGACGGGGCTGATTACGCTGTTTCTCGTTCTGCGGCTGGCTTATCATAAGGGCAGGATGGAACTGGAGACGCTGATTCTTTCCGGGGTCGTGATTCAAGCCTTTTTCGGCTCGTTGGTTTCCTTCATGGTCTCCCTCTCCAATAACGTCGTCAACGAAATCGTCTACTGGCTCATGGGCAGCCTTTCCATGCGGGGCTGGAATTATTCGCTTATCGTACTTCCTTACATGCTGCTCGGCGCAGTCGTGCTGATTGCAATGAGCCGCGAATTGAATCTGTTCGCCTTGGGCGAGCGTCAAGCGATGCATCTGGGAGTCAACGTACAGAGGACGAAGCTGATCGTGCTTGTCGTCTCGACGCTGATGACCGCTGCGGCCGTCTCCGTCTCCGGCGTAATCGGGTTTGTCGGGCTGGTCGTTCCGCATCTCGTGCGGTTGGTGACGGGCCCGGACAACCGGATCGTCATCCCGGTATCCGCCGTAGTCGGGGGCATCTACGTGCTGGCTTCGGATACGATTGCCCGAATGGCGCTTAACCCGAAGGAAATTCCGCTGGGCGTCGTGACCGCGTTTATCGGCGCGCCCTTTTTCGCCTATTTGTTATGGAAAAGAAAAACGAGAGGCGGGGAGGCAAGGACATGATCGAAGCGCGGCGGTTAAGCTATCGAATCGGGGGAAGAGAGGTATTGCGCCAGATCGATCTTCGGGTGGAGGCCGGCGATTTCTTCGGCATCATCGGTCCGAACGGAAGCGGCAAGTCGACCCTGCTCAAGCTGCTGTCCGGAATCGAGTCTCCCGCATCCGGCGAGGTGCTGCTGGAAGGCAAAGCGATCCGCGAGTACAGCCGCAAGGAAACGGCGCGACGGATTGCGGTGCTGCAGCAGGAGGCGCTGCCGGCCGTGGGCTATACGGTTCGGGAAGTTGTCGAGATGGGGCGATTCCCCTACCAGCGCTGGCTTGGCGGAGAGGCAAGCGACCCTGAGCCCGTCATTCGCAGAGTGATGGAGCAGTTGGAGCTGCAAGGGCTGGCGTCTCGGCTGGTCGGCGAGCTGAGCGGAGGCGAACGCCAGCGGGTCGCGCTCGCCAAGACGATGGTGCAGGAGCCTCGCGTGCTGATGCTGGACGAGCCTACGACCTACCTGGATATCGGGTTCCAGGTACAGATGATGGATTACGTTCAAAGCTGGAGGCGCGAATACGGATTAACCGTCGTGGCGGTGCTGCATGATCTCAATCTGGCAGCCCAATATTGCGACCGGCTGCTCGTGCTTCACGAAGGCCAGGCGACCGCCTCGGGCGCGCCGGGAGAGGTGTTGACCTCCGGCCTCGTGCAGCAGGTGTACGGTACGGAGCCGATCGTGCTGGATCATCCGGACAGCGGAGTTCCGCAAATCTTGTTGAGAGGAAGGCGAACGAACGATGGCAATAGCTCCGAACGGGATTAAAGAAATAAGGGATCGGATTCAACCGTTGGACCTTCGGGCGATGGAGGAGGCGCAGGCGCGTCTGGACAGCTTGACCAAGCCTCCGGGGAGTCTGGGCAAGCTGGAGGCGGTGGCTAGGCAAGCGGCGGGCATTACCGGCGAGCCGCTTCCCGACCTGTCGCGGAAGGCCGTGATCGTCATGGCCGGAGACCATGGCGTATGCGAAGAGGGAATCAGCGCGTTTCCCGCCGAGGTTACGCCGCAGATGGTGCTTAATTTTCTGAACGGCGGCGCAGCGGTTAACGTGCTTGCCAGACATGCGGGCGCAGAGGTCGTCTGCGTAGATATCGGCGTAAACGCGGATCTAAGCCACCCGGGCCTCGTCTCCAAGAAGATT
The DNA here is from genome assembly GCF_042651945.1 of Cohnella boryungensis. Taxonomy (NCBI): domain Bacteria; kingdom Bacillati; phylum Bacillota; class Bacilli; order Caryophanales; family Paenibacillaceae; genus Cohnella; species Cohnella boryungensis. The sequence continues at coordinate 59,324 of NZ_JBHSED010000001.1, forward strand.
CGCCGGGGAACGGGAAATATCGCCCGGGGGCCGGCGATGAGCCGGGAGGAGGCCGAGGCGGCGATTGCCGTCGGCTACGAGGTTGTCGCCGAGCTTGCGGCCGGGGGAACCCGAGTGTTCGCTACCGGAGAAATGGGCATCGGCAACACGACGCCGAGCGCGGCGCTGCTTGTCGCGCTTGGCGGGCTGAAGACGGAGGAAGCGGTCGGGCGCGGCACCGGCATCGACGATGCGAGGCTGCTGCATAAGCGGAGCGTCGTCGAACGCGCTTTGGAAGCGAACCGGGCGGATCCGAACGACGCGCTCGACGTTCTGGCGAAGCTCGGCGGTCTGGAGATTGCCGGACTGGTCGGCGTCATTCTGGGCGCGGCAGCCCATCGCTCGTTAGTCGTGATCGACGGCTTCATTTCTTCGGCCGCCGCGTTGGTTGCCGGCCGCCTTGCGCCCGAGTGCCTGCCGTATATGATCGCTTCCCACAGGTCGCTGGAGCAAGGTCACGGCGGGATGCTGGAGACGATCGGCCTGGCGCCGATGATTCATATGGACATGCGCCTCGGAGAAGGAACAGGGGCGGTGCTGTGCTTTCATTTCCTGGATGCCGCAGGCAGAATCATGCGGGAGATGGCGACCTTCGAAAGCGCGGGGGTGTCGCAGGCATGACGGCCCTCCGTCAAGGAAGAGCAGGAGACACCGCACAAGGCGTGAGGCTTGCGCGAGCGCTCATGCTGCAAGGCACCGCGTCGGATGTCGGCAAGAGCGTGCTTACCGCCGCCCTCTGCCGCATTTTCGTTCAGGACGGCTGGGCAGTCGCTCCGTTCAAATCGCAGAATATGTCCCTCAACAGCTATGTCACGCCGGACGGCAAGGAAATCGGCCGCGCGCAGGGGATGCAGGCCGATGCCTGCGGCATTGCGGCGACGACGGACATGAATCCGATTCTGCTGAAGCCTTCCTCGGACAGAGCCTCGCAGGTAGTCGTGCACGGCAAGCCGTACAAAACGATGGATGCGTTTCGATACCGCAATGAATATTTGACGGAGGCGGGCGAAATCGTGCGCGAAGCCTTCCGGAGACTGCGCGGAGCATACGATATCGTCGTGCTGGAAGGGGCGGGAAGTCCCGCCGAGATCAACCTGAAGGATCGGGATATCGTGAACATGCGGATGGCCGCCTGGGCCGAATCTCCGGTCGTTCTGGTCGCGGATATCGATCGGGGAGGCGTATTCGCGTCCATCGTCGGCACGCTGGAGCTGCTGGAGCAGGAGGAGCGGGATCGCATCGGGGGATTCATCATTAATAAGTTCAGAGGCGACCTTGCGCTGCTTCAGCCCGGTCTGGACTGGCTGGAGAAGCGCACGGGCAAGCCGGTTATCGGCGTTGTTCCCCATATCGAAGGGCTGCAGCTGGAGTCGGAGGACTCGCTCTCGTTCCGCAGGGCGTCCCCGAACCGGGAGGAGGGGCAGCTCGATGTGGCGGTCGTACGTTTTCCCCGCTGGGCGAACTTCACCGACATCGACCCCTTGTTCGCCGAGAAGGACACGGCCGTGCGCTACGTGACCCGAGGCGAGGAGTTCGGAGCGCCGGATATCGTGTTGCTGCCGGGAAGCAAAAACACGGCGGAGGATCTGCTGTTCCTGCGGGAAACGGGACTCGATCGGCTGGTCTGCGCCCATCGGGAGCGCGGCGGCTGGCTGGTCGGCATATGCGGAGGCTACCAGATGCTCGGCGAGCGCTTGTCGGACCCGGAGGGCGTCGAATCGGAGCAGGGCAGTGTGCCGGGTCTGGGGATTTTTCCGATGGAGACGGTGTTCGCCCGGGACAAGCGGACGGAACGCGTCGCCGGACGGGCGACAGGCTGGGAAAGCCAAGCTGGCTCGCCCGAGCGGGAGTCTGCGCGAATCAGGATCGAAGGCTACGAGATTCATATGGGGAGAACGACCTTCTTGCGTCAGGTGGAGCATCCGATGGACATCGCGACGGTCAGGAACGATACCGGAGAGTCCGACGCCTTGCACGCGGAAGGGGCTCGTACGGAGGACGGCAGAGTCTGGGGCACTTATATTCACGGCATTTTACATAACGATGACTTCCGCCGCGACTGGCTGAATGCGGTTCGCAGGGCGAAGGGCTGGGAGCCGCTGGCGGGCGGGCTGGCGTTCAATCGCTTGCGGGAGGACGAATTCGATCGTCTGGCCGATCATGTCCGCCGTCATGTGGATGTGGACAGGCTGTATCGAATGATGAACCTGGAAGCGGAGGGACAAGGATGAACGGCAAGGAAGATGCGACGCTGATGGAGCCTTACGGTCACGGAGGCGATCTATGGACCGCTTCCGGACGATTCGATATTGCGCCGGGCGAGTGGTTGGATTACAGCGCCAACATCAATCCTCTCGGGCCGCCGCCTCAAGCGCTTGCGGCGCTGCGGGACGGTCTGGCCGCGATCGTGAATTATCCCGATCCGGGTCATCGCGAGCTTAAGCGGCTGCTGGCGGATACGCTGAAGGTTGCCGAGGAGGAGCTGCTGATCGGCAACGGAGCTGCGGAATGCATGGCTCTGGCGCTAGCCGGACTCGGCGTTCGGAAGGCTGGCGTCATCGCCCCCTGCTTCTCGGAATACGCCCAGCTGGCGGCGGATTACGGAGCGGAGGTGCGCACCGTCGTCGCGAAGGAAGAAAACGGCTTTCGGGCCAATGCCGACGAGCTGGAGGAACTGCTGGAAGAAGTCGATCTGCTGTTTGTCGGCCATCCGAACAATCCCACGGGTATGACCTATTCCTTGGAGCAGCTTCGCGAGATTGTCCGGCTGGCGGCACGCAGCTCCGCGTATGTCGCGGTGGACGAAGCGTTCATCGACTTCATCCCTGCCGAAGAGCGCGCAACGCTCCTGCCTGAGCTGCGCGACTATCCGCATGTTCTGCTCATCCGCTCCATGACGAAATTTTACGCGATTCCAGGCTTGAGGCTGGGTTATACGGTCGCCGCTCCGGCGCTGATCGCACGAATGGCGCGCAAGCAGGTCACCTGGAGCGTGAACGGGCTGGCGCTCTTGGCCGGACAGGCTTGCTTGCAGCCCGAGCTGGCCGACTATGAAGCCCGCACGCGCGAGCTGATTGCGACGGAGAGGGCGTTCCTGCGGAAGGAGATCGGCGATCGGCTCGGCTGGCGAACGTGGAGCGGGGAAGCGAACTTCCTGCTGGTTCGGACGTCGGAAGCTTGGACGGCAGCGGACTTGCAGGGCGCTCTGGGGCCGCGAGGCATTCTGGTTCGCAGCTGCGCAAGATACGAAGGGCTTACCGAGCGGGACATTCGCATCGCCGTGCGCGGCAGGGCGGATAATGAACGCCTGATGAGCGCGCTCGCGAATATCGATCGGCGCAGAAGGGAAGAAGGACGATGAATATCGTAATGGTCACCGGCGGAGTCCGTTCGGGCAAAAGCGCCTACGCCGAGCGGCTTGCCGGCGAGCGGTCCGCCGCAGGCTCCTCTAAGGCTAGAGTGCTTTACGTCGCAACGGGCTTGCGGTACGACGGAGAGATGGACGCGCGCATCGACGCGCACCGGACGCGCCGCCCCGCCGAGTGGGATACGCTCGAAGCGGCGCATGAGCTGTCTGCGGCCGCATATGCCGGATATGACGTCGTTCTGCTCGATACGCTGTCGGCGTGGATCGGCAATCGCCTCATGGCCGTGCCGGAAGACCGTTGCAGGGATGCGGAGACAACCAATACCGTCAGGGAGCAGGTTGCGGCCTACCTCGACCAGCTGCGTCGCCTGCCGGGGCTGCGCGCGGCGATCCTTGTCACCGACGAGGTCGGCTGGGGCGGCGTCGCCATGACTCCGCTTGGACGCTGGTTCCAGGATGTCGTCGGCGAAGCGAATCAGCAGGTCGCGGCGGCCGCGGATGAAGTCGTGGCTGTCGTGAGCGGCCTGCCCTGGAGGCTGAAGGGATGAGCGCGTTCTGGCAGGCCGTCGGGTTCCTGACGCGTTTTCCCGTGCCGAAGAAAGGGCAGACGCTGGAGGGGTGGGAGAGAAGCCCCCGTTATTATCCGCTGATCGGATTGCTGATCGGTCTGGCCGTATGGCTTGTTATGGAGCTGGCCAAGCTGGGCTTCGGAACAGGCTCGGGCGCAGCCGTCGCCGCGACGCTCACCGTGGCGTTCTGGATTTATGCGACCGGAGCGCTTCATCTCGACGGCTGGATGGATCTGGCCGACGGACTTGGCAGTCAGCGCGGCAGAGAGCGGGCGCTGGAGATTATGAAGGACAGCCGGGTAGGCGCAATGGGGGTCGTGGCTGCCATCGTGCTTCTTCTGCTCAAGACGGCGGCCGTCTATCACCTGGCGGTGTCCGGGGCAGTCGCTTGTCTGCCGCTTGTTCCCGCCATGGCCAGAGGCGCGTTGCTCCTGGCGATGCGCGTCTTTCCTTATATTAAGGAAAAGGGACTGGGCAGCGATCTGCGGCAAGGCGTAACGGGACCCGTTCTGGCGTTCAACGGCCTCCTCCTAGGCGCGGTCGCTTTCGCAATGGCAGGCTGGCAAGGCCTGCTCGTGCTAGCGCTTGTCCTGGCGGCGGCCTGGCTGTTCGGGCTGTCCATTATGCGCAAGCTTGGCGGCTTCACCGGCGACGTCTACGGAGCTTTAATCGAAGGCGCGGAGACGTTGGCCCTGCTGGCCCTCCTTCTATCCCATATTCATCTGTCGTGAGGCGGAATACAGCCTGCGAATCACTTCACGGGAGGCATGTTCATGACCCAGCCTTTTCGCGGCGGAGCGCCGCAATACCGTTCCCCTTTATGGCCGGAGCTGCTGATAGAATACAAGAAGGACCATATTCGAATCTCGGGGGACAGAAGCTACCATACGGTCAGCAACGCTCCTTATCGGGGAGGCGCGGGCAGCGGGAGTCATTTCGTCAATTGGAAGGTGCCGCTGGACTACGATTGCTCCGATCCGGCAGCGATGATGCTTGAGGCGCTCCGAGGCTGGGGGTACGAGCCTTCGACGGCAGTCGGCCTTCAGACGGCGGCGCATATCACGCATTCCTCCTTCAAGGAGGAAGCCGGGGACGCTTATAAGCTGCTGGTGTGCGCTTCGGCGGGTACGGGCAATGCCGCGCGGGCGGGCCTGGCGCGCGAGACCTTCCCGGCCTACGAGCCCGGCACGGTTAACCTGCTCATTCTGATCGACGGCGCAATGACGGAAAGCGCGATGGTGAATGCCGTCATTAGCGCGACGGAAGCGAAGAGCGCGGCGTTCGCGGATCTTCGCGTTCCCGATCGCAGCCACGAGGCTGTCGCGACGGGCACCACGACCGATGCCGTACTCATCGCCGTTAGCCAGTCGGATGTCTACGCAGCAGCTCCCCATCGCTATGCGGGAGCGGCGACGACCATCGGCAATGCAATCGGTAGACTCGTATATGAAGCCGTATATGAAGCCGTTTCGACCGCAAAGGAGCCGTAGCCCATGCTGGAAATCGCCATTGTACTATGTGCTTTTCTGATTGACCTGGCGGTCGGCGATCCCCGAATGCTGCCTCATCCCGTCGTTGGCATGGGATACGTCATCGGCAAGCTGGAGCCGCGATTGCGCGCTATCGCCGCCAGTCGGGTTGTGCTGCGAGTGGCCGGCTGGCGGTTGCCTCCCGGACAGTCGGCGCAGCAGAGAGCCTTGAAGCTGGCGGGGATCGGCTTCCCGCTGCTGCTGGTCGGCGGCGCGTTCGCGCTTACCTGGCTGCTGCTTCTGCTGCTCTATCGCCTGCATCCGTGGCTCGCCTACGGTGCGGAGGCCTGGCTCGTCTCGACGACGATTGCGGCCAGAGGGCTGGGCGACGCCGGAACGGACATCTGGAGACTCCTTCAGACGAACCGCCTGCCGGAAGCCCGGCAAGCCCTGTCGATGATCGTCGGCAGAGATACGGAGGAGCTTGACGAGGCCGAGATTACGCGCGGAGCGGTGGAGACGGTAGCGGAGAACATCGTCGACGCCATTCTCTCGCCGCTATTGTATGCGCTGATAGGGGGCGCACCGCTTGCGATGGCTTACCGGGCGGCGAATACGCTGGATTCGATGGTCGGCTACAGGGACGAGAAGTATGCGCAGCTTGGCTGGGCTTCCGCCCGTTTCGACGATGCTGCGAACTGGATTCCCGCCCGGCTGTCCGCCTTCGCGATCGCGGCGGCGGCCTGGCTGCTGCGGCTGCGTTCGCGAGAGGCGCTCCGCTCCGTCCGCCGTTACGCCCGTCTGCACCCGAGTCCCAACAGCGGCTTTCCCGAATCGGCCGTCGCCGGTGCCCTTGGCATTCAACTGGGCGGTCTGAACTACTACAAGGGAGTCGCCTCCGACCGGGCAAGAATGGGCGATCCGCTGTTTCCGCTGGAAGCCCGTCATATCCGCTTGACCGTCGCGATTATGTATGCCAGCTCCGGGTTGTTCCTGCTGGCCGGAATCGGGCTTGCCGGCTTGGCCGTCTGCTTGTTGTGAGGATAAGCCGATTCTTTATACATAATTTACCTCGCGTTCGCTCACACTGAGAAGGATAAATTCTCGGGAATGAGCTGATGAAAATATGTGTGATCGATATTCGTTGACAGCGGAACTGGCGGAGCTGACGGAGGGCTTTCGAATCGATGCCGTTCGCGTCCCGTACTTCATGCGCTACAATATTTCGCCGACCCAGCAGATTCCCATCATCGAGAGGGTCGGAGAGGAGCGTTGCCTGAATCTGCATCGCTGGGGTCTAATGCCCTACTGGGGCAAAAGCTCGATCAATGCGGATGTGGATACGCTGGGCGATCGGCGATACTTGCGGAATATGCTGGCCAAGAAGCGTTGCGTTGTACCCTGCAGCGGCTTCTATATCTGGAAGACGGAAGGCCGCACGAAGAGCGTCTGGCGTGTCGTCCACCGTACCCGGCCGCTGTTCGCGATGCCTGCGATCTATGACGTCTGGCGCGATTCGGAGCGAAACGAATCGCCCATGTGCACCGTGATTACAAGGGACTCCGGCTACGCCCTAGGCACGGACAGGCCGCTGCCGGTCGTGATGGACGAGTCGGCTATCGAGCTGTGGCTGAACCCGCAGGAGACGAGAGCCGAGGTTCTGCAATCAGCCCTCCGCTCGCTGGAGGACGAGGATTTCCGACTCTATCCCGTTACGCCTTCCGTCGAGAATAAAACCTGGGAAACGCCGGATTGCATCGAGGAGGTTCACCCGTCGATGGCGCTTATTAAAGTATAGGAGAACCGACGACCGGTTCAGCCGACTCCGAGCGGCTGAGCCGTTTTTGTTGTTGTTGCGCATTCGGCTTAAATCGTATACTGGAATGAAGAGCGCCCGGCACAACGCCATAGCGCGGAATTCCGAACAGACACGACAGAGGAGAGTTGCAGATGACGAAAGCTTATCGAATTGCGATCGCGGGCTGCGGAGGCATGGCGAATACGTGGGTGAAATATGCGCTTAGCCGCGAGGATGCGGAGATCGTAGCGCTGGTTGATCTATATCCCGAGCATGCGCAAGCGATGGCCGCGAGGCACGGCTTGAGCTGCGCAACCTATACGAGCGTTGAACAGGCGATCCAGGAGTCCGGGGCGAATCTGGTGTTCGACGTGACGATACCTGCAAGCCATCATGCCGTTGCGACTGCCGCAATGAGTCTCGGGTGCGACGTCATGGCGGAGAAGCCGCTGGCGGAGACGATTGCGGATTGCCGGGATATCATCCGGGTGTCCGACATGACCGGCCGCGCGCATTCCGTCATGCAGAATCGGCGCTTCGACGCGCGTATTCGCGCCTTGAGAGGGATGATCGAGAACGGAACCATCGGCAGACCGGGCTACGTCGGGGCCGACTTTTTCCTCGCCCCGCATTTCGGCGGCTTTCGCGAAACGATGGATAGCCCGCTGCTGCTCGATATGGCGATCCACACGTTCGACCAGGCGCGGCTTATCCTTGGCGCAGATCCCGTGTCCGTCTATTGTCAGGAGTTTAACCCGGCGGGCTCTTGGTACGGCGGACAGGCCGCAGCCGTTTGCATCTTCGAAATGACGGACGGATCGGTGTTCTGCTATCGGGGCTCCTGGTGCGCGGAAGGCGCGCCGACCTCCTGGGAGGCGCAATGGCGGGTGAACGGCGAGAAAGGCACGATTGTATGGGACGGCGTCGGAAGTCCTTATGCGGAGGTTGTCGTTCCGGACAGGAAAGAAGGGCAGTTCATGCGCGAACTGACGCGAGTCGAGGTCGAAGCTCCGCCGCAGGAGAAGCCGTTCCATGAAAGCTGCCTGGATGAGATGTTCGGCGCTTTGAAGGCGGGCCGCCGTTCGGAGACGGACTGCCGGGACAACCTGTACAGCATGGCGATGGTGCATGGAGCGATCGAGAGCTCCAGAACCGGACGGAAAATTTTCATTTCCGATCTGCTGGCCTAATTATCGCGCGGCACGGACAAGCTTCCCTATTGCGTCCGCACCAACTGTTGTATAATGATTGCTATCGATCAACTTCACGGCGGAGGTAGCGCATTGGCACAGTTGTATTTTAAATATGGAACGATGAACAGCGGGAAATCATTCGAGATTATTAAGGTCGCTCACAATTACGAGGAGCAGGGCAAGCCGGTGCTGATCTTCACCCCGGTCGTAGACACCCGCAACGGCTCGGACAAGGTCGGATCGAGAGCGGGCTTTACCCGCCCCGCCATCCCCGTGTACGAGGATATGGATCTCTATGAGGCGGTTCAGGCGCAGCTTGCCCAATCGGGACGATACTACTGCGTGCTGGTGGACGAGGCGCAGTGGCTGAAGAAGCATCATATCGTGGCGCTGACCCGGGTCGTCGACGAGCTGAATGTTCCGGTCATGGCGTTCGGGCTCAAAAACGATTTTCAGAACGAGCTGTTCGAGGGCAGCTACAATCTGCTCGTCTATGCGGACAAAATCGAAGAAATCAAAACGATCTGCTGGTATTGCGATCGCAAAGCGACGATGGTCATTCGCTTTAAGGATGGAGTGCCCGTGAACGAGGGCGAGCAGTTCCAGGTCGGAGGCAATGAGGATTACAAGCCTGTGTGCAGGCGCTGCTACAACGGAGCCTTCCAGAGCAAATAACCGATAGAGGGCAGGACGCGTTGAGTCCTCCCTCTTTTCTGTTTTAAATTACAAAAAAAGCGCTTGCAAAAATCGCGAAATATGATATAACGGAGATAGAATAGGTCTAAACGTTTAGATTGAACGGGGTGTAGGCTTGTCTGAAGTCGGAATCAAGGATATCGCCGCGAAAGCGAACGTATCTACCGCGACGGTGTCGTATGTGCTGAACGGAACGCGCAACGTCAAGCTGAAAACCCGGGAACGGGTGCTTCGCGTCATTAAGGAAATGAACTATAAGCCCAATAATGCAGCGCAGAGTCTCAAGCGCAAGCGCACGAACACGATTGGCGTAATTGCGGAAGACGTCACCGTGTTCAACGTGCCGGAGATTATCGACGGCATCAACGATTGCGCGGACCGGATGGACCTGCATATTCTGCTGACGAACCTTCGGCTGGACAAGCGGATCGGAAGGCAATTCGAGCATGTGGACAGCTATCGCCAATATGCCGACAATGCCGTATCCGAGCTGCTGAGCAAGCAGGTCGAGGGAATCGTCTATATTGGCGTTCATCCCCGCGACCTCACCGGTTTCATCGACACCTGCGGCAAACCGATCGTCTATACCTACTGCTATACCCAGAACGAGATATCGATTCAGTACGATGACGAGCAAGCCTCCTATGAAGCGATGGCTTATTTGGTGAGTCAAGGTCATCGTCGAATCGGCATCATCAGCGGCGCGATGGATTCCATTCCGTCCCGTCGAAGGCTTAACGGTTACTATAGAGTCGTGACCGAGCACGAATTGCCCTTTGATCCGCAGTTGATCAAGCTGGGCAACTGGGAGGCCGAATCCGGCTTTCGCCTTACCTTGGAGCTGCTGGATCTGGAGGAGAGGCCGACGGCTATCCTGGCCATGAACGATGTGATGGCGGTCGGGGTGATGCGAGCCGCCGCGGATCGCGGCTTGCGGATTCCGGACGACCTGTCGGTCATGGGCTTCGACAACCGGGAATTCAGCGATTATTTGATCCCCCGCATTACGACCATGGATTTGCCCCTACATGAAATCGGTTATCAGGCTATGGAGGCGCTGGCTCTTCTGATCAAGGGAGAGCAGGTCGAGACGAAGCCGATGCCGAGCTGCAGATTAATTGAAAGAGACTCCGTTGCAATTGCATCCGCGTTCACACGCTGACTCCATATATTTTGGTTTTGTTTTCTTTGCTTAAAATGTTAAACGGTTAAACGAATGAAGGACACAGCACCCTCGACTGTTTTGCGGCAGTTTTATTTTCTGTGCCCGCAAAGCAGCGGAGAAGTCATGCATGTCCTGTAACCTGAGGATTTCCAGGCTTGCGAGGATCGTTGCGCAAGTGCCAGAGTTCGCATCGGTTTTATTCCCCAAAATCTAAACGTTTAGATTTTACCGGGAATTTTCTGATTCCGCGCTCTGCGTAAGCCTGCTTCCGCATCGCTTCGCCGCTTGATCGTTGTTAGTCCATGAAGGGGGGTGAGCGCCCAGAAAGCGCAGTCGCGTAGAGAGAGGGGCACGGACATCCAGAAGGAGAAGACCCGCCTGTAAAAAAGAGAATTCAAGGAGGAGTAGTTTATGTTAACGCAAGCGGCGTTTCGTTCCAAGCGTATTCTAATCATGGCAGCGTCATTTTTTGCAACCGCTTTATTTCTGTTCGTGCTGCCGAAGCTTGCTGCCGCGTACACGATCTCCAACAGCAATTTCAACGTTCAGACGGGAACGCACGGCGAGATTACGTCGCTGCAGCTCGTAGGAGACGCCTTCCCGACGAACTATGTCATGAACGGCTCGAACGCTCCCAACCAGAATACGGCCGATCATCAATGGCTTGGCGAGCTGATGTTCAAGTACCGGCTTGGCACCGGGGCGTGGACGACCGGCTGGACGAGCAAGTCCGCGGACGCCAGAACCCAGAGCCAGAGCGGCAATACGGTTACAGTCACGTACCAGAATTCCTCCAACGCGGAAGGGATTCGCAACTTCAAGGTCGTGCAAACCTACTCGCTGGTGAACGATTACCTGCTGTGGTCGATTAATGTGACGAACACGAGCACGCAAACGCTGGAAATCGGCGACTTCGGCTTGCCGCTTCCTTTTAACGAGTTTTGGACCGGCGGCGGCAACGAGCAAATCTATGAAACGAGGGTGCTCAACCACTCTTTCGTAGGCAATAACAGCTCGTATATTACGGTCGGCAGACCGAGTGGAATCGGCTCCTCTTTGCTGATGGTGCCGGATGCGACGACGGGAGCGGGCTTCGAGTATCAGGACCGCTGGCGGATCGAAGAGCATCCGGGCAGCAAGTGGGCGATGGATCAAGGAGGCTGGATCGAGGGCCTTAATGTTTATTACATCCACTCCAACGTCATCAAGAGCACAAATCGCGGCTATCTGCCGAACACGAGCCTGACGCTGGCTCCTAACGCCAGCAAGACGTATGCCTTCAAGTTCTTCAAGGTCGCGAACGAAAACGCGGTGAAGGACAAGCTGTACAGCGAGGGCCTTGTCGACGTAACGGCGGTTCCCGGCATGATCTTCGCCACGAACATGAAGGCGAAGGTCGACCTGCGGACATCGAAGACGATCACTTCGGTCACCGCGCAGTACCCGGCCGACACCACGATTACTTTCCTCAATACGGTGGCAGGCGGCCACAACATTTACGAGCTGACGCTGAACCGGCTTGGACCGAACAATATTACGGTCAATTACGGCAGCGGCGAGAAAACCGTCCTGCAATTTTACGCGATCGAGCCGATTGACGCGGCCCTCCAGCGGCATTCGACCTTCATGGTCAACAGCACGCAATGGAACGCGCCCGGACAGATCAAGGACAAGGTATTCGACGACTGGATGATGGACACGAAGTCGAAGAGAAACGTCTTTAACGGCTACTGGGGCTGGGGAGACGACTGGGGCTATACGCACGGCCAGTTCCTGGCGGAGAAAAACGTCCAGACGCCGGTCGCGTCCGAGATTACGGCAGTCGACCAGTATCTGGAGACGGCGATCTGGAACACGCTCATGGCCACCAACCATACGAACTATCTCATTTACGACTTCCTGATGCCTGCACCGAACACGACGCCTACCTACAGGGGTTATGCGTATCCGCACATTTACAACACGTATTTCAGCATGTACAAAATCGCGAAGCTGTACCCGGACATCATTACGTACACGAATCCGAGAAACACCTATTTGCTCCGTGCCTATAACATTTTCAAAGCGTTATACGACGGACCGGTCGCTTACAACTGGAATACCGGCTTGATGGGCGAGCTGACGACGCCGGAGATTATCAAAGCCTTGCAGGACGAAGGCTATACGACTCAGGCGAACGACATGATCGCCAAGATGGCGACGAAGTACAACAACTTCAAGAATACGACTTATCCGTACGGCTCGGAATACAACTATGACAACACAGGGGAAGAAGCCGTCTACACCCTGGCGAAGATGAACAACAACACGACGATGAAGAGCAAGATCAACGCGAAGACTCGCGCGGCTCGCGGCCATATGCCGATCTGGTACTACTACGCCGATCCGGTAACGATTACGGGCGAGAACTGGTGGAACTTCCAGTACACCGTCTCCTTGGCAGGATACGCCATGGACGATTGGGTACGCAACCATTCGACAACTCCGGAAGTCGAGCAGCGGATGTCCTACGCGGCCAAGATCGCCAACGTAGGCTCGATCAACTCCGGTCAGATCAGCTCCGATCCCGCCAATATCGGCGCGGTCGCCTGGACGTATCAGGCGGAGAAGGGCAACTACGGAGCGTTGGGCGTAGGGGGCGGAGCGCTGCAGAATGGCTGGAGAGGCATGTCGGGCGAGGCCGACCTAGGCTTGTTCGGCGCTATCAAGATCCTCAGCTCCGACGTAGCCGTCGACCCGATCTTCGGATTGTACTGCTACGGATGTGATGTAACCTCGAGCGGAGGCAATTACACGGTAATTCCGAAGGATGGCGTATTCCAACGGCTGAACCTGATTACCGAGAAATTCGGAATGGTGCTGGATCGCGACAAGTATACGTCCGCTACCGTCGCCATCGCCAAGAACTACGTCAACTTTGCGTTGAAAAACTCTACTCCGGGCACCGCTCATACGACGAAGGTCACCTTCACGGGGCTCGCGGCGGGTTCTTACAACATTCTGCTCAACAATGCGGCAGCGGGTGTCGTGAACGTCACCGGCGGCAACGCCGCTACGATTACGCTTAACGTGGGTACGGCGGCATCCTACGATGTCAAGCTGCAGCAAGGAACGCCGGCTACCAATACCGCTCCTGTCGTAAACGCGGGAACGAATGCGACCTTTACGCTGCCGGCCAGCGTAGCGCTGTCGGGCACGGCAAGCGACGACGGCCTGCCGAGCGGTACGTTGACCACGACATGGAGCTTGCAAAGCGGTCCGGGAACGGCCGTGTTCGCCAACGCGAACTCGCTCAACACCTCGGCAACCGTATCGGCGGCGGGCACTTACGTGTTTGCGCTGACGGCAAGCGACGGAAGTCTGTCTACGACGTCTACGGTGACGCATACGGTGAATCCCGCGTTGCCGGTGCCGGAAGTGATCGCGAACTACCTGTTTAACGAGACAAGCGGCACGACCGCGAACGATTCGTCCGGGAACGGGAAGCATGCCTCGCTGAGCGGCGGAACCACTTGGGCGGCCGGTCACGCGGGCAATGCGCTGAACCTTAACGGCAGCAATGCCTATGCAAGTCTGCCGAGCGGCATCGTGAGCAATCTGAACAACTTCACGATTGCGACATGGGTCAAAGTCAATTCGCTGAGCGATTGGTCGCGAATCTTCGACTTTGGTACCGGAACGAGCAACTATATGTTCCTCGCGCCGCGTGCCGGAGGGTCGGGATTAAGGTTCGCCATCACGACAGGCGGCAACGGCTCGGAGCAGCAATTGAACGCGCCGGCGCTGCCGACGGGCGTCTGGAAGCACGTCGCCGTAACGCTTTCCGGCACGACCGCGACAATGTATGTGGATGGCGTTCAGGTAGCGACTAACGCGAGCATGACGCTCAAGCCGTCCAGTCTGGGCACGACCAACCTGAACTATATCGGGCGGTCGCAATTCAGCGATCCTTATCTGAACGGAGCGATAGACGACTTCGTCATCTACAGCCGGGCCTTGAGCGCTGCGGAGATCAGCAGCATGTTCAACGGCAGCCCAAGCTCCTCGAACATTGCGCCTCTGGGTACGGCATCGACCTCGTTTGTCTCCAGCTGGGAAAGCCTGGCGGGGCTGAACGACGGCTATACGCCGACGAGCTCGAATGATCGGGGCCATCCGGTATACGGCAATTGGGACAATCCGAACACCACCCAATGGGTGCAATATGATTTCGCCCAGAACTACACGATATCTGCGGTTGACGTCTACTGGTTCGACGACGACGCAGGCATCGATCTTCCGGCATCCTACACGATTCAGTACTGGAACGGCACGGCCTGGGTGAACGTGGCTAGTCCCGTCGGGCTCGGACTGCTGGCCAACCAGTACAACACGACAACGTTCACGCCGGTGTCGACGAACAAAATTCGTCTGAACGTTACGGCCAAAGCGACAACCTCGACCGGGATCGAGTCCTGGAAGGTGACGGGAGTCTGAACGAAGGCCTAAGCTCTCAAGGTTAAGTCGACGTAAACGCGAGGAAGCCGCCCTGACCGGTTGCGCAGGGCGGCTTCCTTTATTTTGTCGCAGAGTGCATTGTCGTTTGCAAGGGATGAGATTACAATAAACAAGAAGGCTATGACCCTATTTCACGATAATGCGAGGGATAAATGAAGATGGAGCACGGCAATCAAGCATGGATTAGACTGTGGCAGGACAATGCGCCCGGAGCGTTGGGCAACGAAGACGAGGACATTCCCGCGCTCAAGGCATTCCCGGTCGAGACGCAGGGAAGAGGCGCTGTCATCGTATGTCCGGGCGGAGGTTACAGCATGCGGGCCGATCATGAAGGCGAGCCTATCGCGCTCTGGCTGAACAGCATCGGCATTCCGGCATTCGTCTTGCGCTACCGGGTAGCGCCTTACAGATATCCGTGCGCGTTGAGCGATGTACAGAGAGCGGTCCGTTACGTACGTCACCACGCGGAGCAATGGGCGATTAACGGAAGCAAGATCGGCGTTCTGGGCTTCTCCGCGGGGGGCCATCTGACGGCGTCGAGCGGCACGCTTTACGATCTCGGCAACCCCGAAGCCGAGGATCCGATCGAGCGCCAGTCGTGCCGTCCGGATGCCATTATTCCGTGTTATCCGGTCATTACGATGAACTCCGCTTATACGCACGAAGGCTCCCGCTTGAGTCTGCTCGGGAACAATCCCGAGCCGGAGCTGCTGGAAGCGCTGAGCCTGGATAATCGGGTAACCCCCGACACCCCTCCGACCTTCCTGTGGCACACGGCCGACGATGGCGCGGTGCCGGTAGAAAATTCTTTGCGATTCGCCGCTGCGCTGAGCCGCAATAAAGTGCCTTTCGACCTGCATGTGTTCGAGCACGGCAGGCACGGGATGGGCTTGGCGACGGAGGACCCGCATGTCGCGTCCTGGGCCCCCGTTCTGGGCTTGTGGCTGGAACGTCAGCAATTCTAGGTAAGGAGCTGCTCCATGTTATTCGTCTGGATCGCGTTATGGATTGTCGCGCTAATCTTGCTGCTCGCCGACCCCCGTTCTCCTGTCAATCGCAGGCTCGGCGCGGTTTGTTTGAGCGGCGGAGCGGGCGCGCTCGCCTCTACGCTTGCGGACGTCTTTATCCCCTATCTTCACGCGAACCGCCCGCATGAACGTCTGGAGGAGCTCCTCTACGCCGTTCAAGCGGGCTCTTCCTTATTTTGCTATTATGGGCTGCCCTACTTCTACTTGCTGTTCGCGATGGCCTACAATCCGTCTGAACGCTTGCGAAGATGGCGGCGAAGGATCGAGCTCGCCTTGCTGCTGCCGATTCTTCTATGCCTCCTTTTTACTCCTCCGTACAACGAGTATCATCCGATTACCTATTCCATCGTAGTCTGGTGGGCCATCCCGTATTTTCTGGCGGCAACCTTCATCTTCGTGACTAAGAAGTTCCGTCATTATTCGCTTTCCCATACCCACTGGGTCATTTGTCTGGCCGTGCTGCCGCCGGTGCTGTTCACGATGACGGTGAGCTACGTTCTGCCCAGCTTCGGCATATTCAAGATGTGGAAATATAACACTTGGCTCGTCGGAATCGCCGTCTTCGTGTTTCTGATCGGACTTTTTTCTTACGGCTTCATGGGGCTGAGGGTGCTGATCGATCGGCGAAGACTGGATTCCACGCTGCGCGCCGTCACTTCGGGCACGGCGATTCTTCATCATGCGATCAAGAACGACGTGGGGAAAATGAGGCTGTTTACGGAGAAAATGAAGGCTTACGCGGACTCTACCGGCCAAGCGGAGCTGGCGGAGGATATACAGGTCGTGCAGCAGGCTTCCCGGCATATTCAGGAGATGATTGCCCGCGTGCACCGCCGTACGGAGGACCTGGAGATTCAACCGTCGGAGGTCCGGCTGGACGAGCTGCTTCAAGGGACATTGAAGCCCTATGAGCCGTTGCTGGGCTCCATCAAATTGCATCTAAACGTGGCCGAAGGCTGGAGGTGCACGATCGATTCGGCGCAGGTGGGAGAAGCGATAAACAACCTTGTCTCGAATGCGATCGAAGCGATGAATGGGGCGGGGCAACTGTTCGTGTCGCTGCGAGAAGGGAAGAAGGAGCTTACCGTCGAAGTAAGGGATACGGGAGACGGGATGGACAAGGCGCAGGCAGCGAAGGCGCTTGAGCCGTTCTATACGACCAAAAGCGGGAAAGAGGCGAATTTCGGTCTGGGCTTGCCTTACGCCTATCACGTCATGCGCAAGCACGGAGGATATTTGCAAATTCGCAGCAAGCAAGGGATCGGCACGCGGGTGTACCTGATATTTCCCAAATCGAACGTTAACGCCGTTCACGTCGCCGCACCCCCTAAAAAAAGACCCGCCGAAGGGAGCGAGGCCCATGGAACGCGTAGCGGTATGGATAATTGAGGACGACAAGGATTGGCTGCGCGGGCTCGCCGCGTACCTGAACGGGCAGGATGGCCTAACGGTGACTTATACGTCGGACGATCCGGCAGTCGTTCGGCAAACGCTGGCCGCTGGTGCAGACGCGCCGGATGTCGTGCTGATGGACATTATGCTGCACGGCGCTCCGGAGGGGATCGCCTTGGCCGAGGAAACGGCCGCGGCGACCGGAGCCCGGATCATTATGCTGACCTCGATGGAGGAGAAGGAGCTGATTCTGCGTTCCTTCCAGGCAGGAGCTATCGACTACCAGATCAAGTCCGCTTTCGAGTCGCTGCCCGATGCGATCAGGGCGGCGGCTAAGCGCGAGTCGCCGATCAGTGCGGCGGCGGCCGAACGGATGCGGGAGGAGTTCCGCCGCTTGAAGCGGCTGGAGCGGGAGTTCGAGGTCAAGAAAATGCAGGATCTCATAACGCCCTCCGAGCTCGAGCTGCTAAAGCTGATTGATCAGGGGCATACCCAGACCGAGATCGCCAGCCGTCTTGTCGTCTCGATCCGCACGGTCAAAAACCATGTCAATCACATACTGAAGAAGCTCGGCGCCAAAGGCTCCAAGGAAGCGGCGCAAGAGGCGAAGGAAAAAGGCTTGTTCTAGCCGAGACATGAACGGGCCGGACCGAGCTGAGCGGGGCAGCATCACTAGCAGATGAAAGCGGGACTGTCCGATATGGATCGGACAGGGCCCTTAATAAGATTGAAGTTGAGAAGGTACCATATAAAGTTGGTACTTTTTTTCGTATGCGGATTTTCTACAATAAGGATAAGCAAGGCAAACCCTACCACGGAAAGCGAGGACGAAGATGACATTCGAACCTTTCACGGCAGCCCACGGGCTAGGGGGCGCAATGGCGGCGGCGTTGATTATCCCGGTCGTCGCGTTCCGCAAGAGACTAAGATCGCCGCAAGCGAACCGGAATTTCAGATACGGAATGGCCGCTCTGCTCGTCGGTTGCGAGGTGTCGATGCAAGCGTGGTACGCGGCAACCGGCAACTGGGGCGTTTACTCTCTGCCCTTCCAGCTGTGCAGTCTCATGATCTGGCTCTCTGCGGCTTCGCTGCTCACCCGCAAGCGCGCCCTGTTCGAAATTGTATTTTTCCTCGGCATTCTCGGAGCGCTGCAGGCGCTGCTGACTCCGAATCTGGACGCCGGATACCCGGAATACCGCTACTTTGAGTTTTTCATCGCCCATGGCGCGATTATTGGAACAGGCGCTTTTCTGACGGCGGCGGAGGGCTATCGCCCGACTGCGCTGTCCGCGCTTCGAGCGTTCGGCTGGCTGCACGTTCTGGCTCTACCCGCGGCGATTACGAACATCTGGACAGGCAGCAACTTTATGTTTCTGGCACGCAAGCCAAGTACGGCCTCGCTGCTCGATCTGCTGGCCCCGTGGCCTTGGTATTTGCTTCAGCTGGAACTGGTCGCGCTCGCGCTTTGCTTCGGTCTGTTGGGCATTGTCAAGCTGGCGGCGGGCCGGTCGGTTGAATCGGACAACAGCATCCTATCTCGGGAGGAAATGAAATGGAAACGATAATTCGCAAGTATTGGACTTCGCTGTTAGGAGTCGTGTTCATTCTGGCGGCATTCGTTACGTTGTTCAAGTATACGATCGATCAGGGCTGGATTACGGACGGCATGAGAATCGCCTTCGGCCTACTCAGCGGAGCGGGGCTCTGCATCGCCGGCCAGGGACTGGCGGCGCGTCTCGCCAGCCGGACGATCGGCGTTCAACTGCTGATCGGTACGGGAGCCTGCATTCTATACGCTACGTTTTCTTTCGCCGGAGTGTACTACCGCTTATGGAGTCCAATGACCGTGCTGATCGGAATGACAGCCATTACAGCGGGGGCTTCGGCATACGCTTATCGCTTCGGTTCGCGGCTCTTGATGAACATTGCGCTTGTGGGAGGACTGATCTCCCCGCTGCTGATGCAACCGGCGACCGACCAAGTGTTTACTCTGTTCCTTTATTTGCTGGTGCTTAATTCGGCGTTTTTCTTCCTGAGCATCGCCAAGGGCTGGAGCGAGCTGCGCATCGGTTCATTTATCGGGACATGGATTGTGTACGCTGCCTATTTCGTCCACTTCAATCCGTCGACGGAAGGCATCTGGAGCATGCCGCTTCGCTACGCGCTGGCCGCGTTCGTATTTTATCTGATCGGCTTCCTGCTGTCCTCGTGGAAAAGCAACCGCTGCTTCGACGGCTGGAACCTGTACCTGAATCTGACGAACGGCGTCCTGTTCGGTAGCTGGTCCATCTACATTCTACATGGCGAGCTGCATTATGCGAACGTACTGGCGCTTCTCGGCGTGTGTTATCTCGTCTCCGGCGCGATTGTGTTCAGGCTTACGAAGCAGCTTCACACCGCTTCGGCGGCGCCTATGATTGGAGGAGCGCTGATGCTCCTGCTGGCTTCCTCGCATCTGGGCAACGGCCTGAGCGCAAAGCCGCTCATTAACGTGTTCGTATGGGGAGGATTTGCGGCGGCGCTTGCGGCCGTAGGTCATCTGAGAAGGTCGGCCGTGTCAAGCCTGGCTTCCGTATCCATATGGGCAATCGTCGGCTTTTACTGGTTCCTCGTCACCTGGGATGCGCCCAGAGGAGATTGGTTCGGCACGTTCATTCCGTTCCTTAACTGGGGAGCGCTATCGTGGGTGCTGCTGGCCGCGATCGGCTTTCATTTCTCCGCGAGAGGCATCGCCGTCGAAGGGATGACCAAGTCGGCCGCCGCATTCCTGTCCAATCTGTTCGCGGTGTTGTCGCATCTGATCGTCGGCGGCTTGCTGACCGTTCAGATCGACAACATTTACGAGGTATACGCCCCGGATGCCGCGGATCAATTGCTGCAGCTCTCCCTGAGCGTATCGTGGGGCATCTACGCGCTCCTTCTGACCTTGTGGGGGACGCGTGTCAAGCAGCCGCTGTTCCGGATCGTCGGCGCGGTCGTGCTTCTGCTAGTCGCGGGCAAGGCCTTGTTTATGGATCTGGAAGGGGAAGCGATGCTCTACAAATTTGTCGTCCTGCTGGCGCTCGGAGGTATTTCTTTCCTGATCACTTGGGTAAATAATAGAGGTCAGAATACGGGGAAGGGAGAGCGGGACGAGGCGGAAGCCGAAGTGTGATCTAAGTCACATTTTTTATACCTTCAATATGATACTGTCAAAGCATCAGTATGATCTTCCCAGATTCAAGCTGCAGGAGGGAAATTTCATGGAAACAGAAGCATTATTGAAGGTAGAACAGCTAGCGATGAAGAAATACAAGATATACAAGCAAAGTCTGATTCGCTACATCTCCCGATCGATGCTGGCCAGCATGTTCATCGGCTTCGGAGTCATCGTGGCGTTCAAGACGGGCAGCTACTTCTACAACGTGCACTCTCCGATGACGTATCCGATGGCGGCGCTGACCTTCGGGGCGGCGATTATCCTCATTTCGTACGGCGGGGGAGACCTGTTCACCGGGAACACCTTCTATTACAGCTACGCCGCCCTGCGCAAGAAAATGAGCTGGTTGACGACGGTGAAGCTATGGCTCGTCAGCTATTCGGGCAACATTCTGGGCGCGGCGGCGTTTGCTTTCCTGATCTATACGACAGGGCTGTTCGATGAATCGACCGTGAACGGGTTTCTGCTCAGCGTCGTCGAGAAGAAGATGCACACGCCGGCTACCGAACTGTTTTTCCGGGCGATTCTGTGTAACTGGCTCGTCTGCCTGGCCTTCTTCGTGCCGATGTTCATGAAGAGCGACGGGGCGAAGATGTTCGCGATGATGCTGTTCGTCTTCTGCTTCTTCATCTCGGGATACGAGCACAGCATCGCCAATATGTGCACCTTCGCCATCGCGCTCGTACTGAATCATCCGGGAACGATCTCCTATGCCGGAGTCGTGCACAACCTGATTCCGGTCACGCTGGGCAACATTATCGGGGGCGGGCTCTTGCTTGGGTACATGTATTACTTTGTCAACAAACCTTATTTCGAAGATTAAGAAACTCGGAGGTGCGTGATCCTATGGCTAAAAAATCGAGAGTCGTGATTATCGGAGCAGGAGCGGTCGGTTCGACGACGGCGTTCACGCTGCTGCTGAGAAATCGCATGGACGAGCTGGTGCTTATCGACGCCAACCACAAGAAAGCCGTCGGAGACGCGCTGGATATGAATCACGGCATGCCGTTCCTGGGCGGAGCCAAGCTGTGGGCGGGTACATACGAGGATTGCGCCGAGGCGGATATTATCGTCATTACGGCAGGGGCCGCGCAGCGAGAAGGGGAAACCCGGGTCGATCTGCTCAAGCGCAACGCCGCAATCTTCGACAGCATTATCACGGAAGTGACCAAGGTCAACTCGCACGGCATTTTGCTTATCGCCTCGAATCCGGTTGACATCATGAGCTATCTGTCGCTGAAGAAGTCGAACTGGCCGGTCAACCGGGTGATCGGATCGGGGACGCTGCTGGACAGCGCGCGTTTCCGCTATCTGATCGGCGAGAAGCTTGATCTCGATCCCCGCAGCGTGCACGGCCATATCGTAGGGGAGCACGGCGATTCGGAGCTGCCGCTGTGGAGTCTTGCCAACGTAGCGGGCGCCAAGCTGAGCCTGGACGAGGCCGACAAGCTTGAGATATTCGAGAATACGCGGGATGCCGCGTATCAAATTATTAGCGCCAAGGGAGCGACCTATTATGCTATCGCGCTGGCGCTGGACCGCATCATCACGGCAATTCTCCGGGATGAGGGAGCCGTGCTTAACGTCTCGACTCTGCTGCAGGATTATCACGGGATCTCCAACGTGTTCCTGGGCGTGCCTTGCATCGTGGACCGCACGGGCGTAAGAGAAGTGATGGACATTCAGATTACCGAGGAAGAGAAAGCGCTTCTGCACCGTTCCGCGGACAAGCTGAAAGGGCTGATCGAGTCGATCGGACTGGACGGCTAGTCCCGCCCCTTCTACCCTGAAATTCTATTCCGTTGTACAATGGGGAAGATACGTCAGGATGACCAAAGATTGTTGATTAGGGGAGATACGGGACTATGCGTTTGCAACGGGGTCAGAAGCTGCTATTCATCGGAGATTCCATTACGGATTGCGACCGGGTAAAGCCGGTCGGAGAAGGGCTGTTCGGAGCGCTGGGCAGAGGCTATGTCGGAATGGTGGACGCGCTGCTGCAAGCCGTCTATCCCGAGCTGGGCATCCGGGTGGTGAACACGGGAATCAGCGGAAATACGGTCGTCGATCTGGAGGCCAGATGGCAAGAGGACGTATTGGACCGCAAGCCGGATTGGCTGTCGATCATGATCGGCACGAACGATGTCTGGCGGCAGTACGATACGCCTTTCATTCAAGAATGGCATGTGTACCCGGAGCAATACGAAGCGACGCTGCGTAAGCTGGTCGAGCTGACGAAGCCTCAGGTAAGCCAATTGGTGCTCATGACGCCCTTCTTTCTGGAGAGCAGCGAGCAGGATGCCATGCGCCGGACGATGGATCAATACGGCTCGATCGTACGCAAGATCGCAGAGGAATCCGGAGCCTTGTTCGTGGATACGCAGGCGGCGTTTAACGTCGTGCTGAAGGAGCTGTATTCCGCGACGCTGGCCTGGGATCGCGTCCATCCGACGCAAGCCGGTCACGCCGTACTGGCGAGAGCGTTCCTGAACGCCGTCGGCTTCCAGTGGAATAGAGAATAAGAGAAGAAACCGCCAACGCGCCGCAGATTTCATGCGGGGGTTGGCGGTTTTAATCGTACATGCGGAACCGTTCGAGGTGATGGAGCAGATTTTCCCGAATCAGAATTTCCTTCTGCTTCGGTCCCATCAGGTCGAAATGGGGAAAAGGCGACCGGTCATGGATGTAGGCGGGGTTGAGCCCGCTCTCGACGCACCATTGTCTGAGCCGGTCGTAATCGGCGTTGCCGACCTTCGTCACCGTGCGGAACTGGGGAAATCGCGGGTCGTACCAGTAGTGGGTCAGGAAAGCGGTTCGCCCCTGGGAGACGGATGCTTTCCAGGCGTTTAATTCCGCTCTGTCGATACCGAAAGCCACTTCACTTCATCCTCTGCTCTATGTTAATCTAGTTTTATTTCGTTTCATACAGTATAACACGCCGCTTCAAGCCTAGCAGGTTGTCGGACGGAGAGGACGAACATCATGGATATCTTTATGCACATTTTATGGAACAACGTGCTGCCCCTGTCGGTGATTATCGGCTTGGGCATGCTGTTGCACCGTATCTTCTCGCTCGACATCAAAACGCTGTCCAAGCTGAATTTCTATTTGTTTTCCCCGGCGATCATGTTCGAGCTGTTGTACGGGACCGCAATCTCGGCCAAGCTGTTCGGTCAAGTGCTTCTGTTCTTCGTGCTGTTCATGCTGCTGCAATACGCCCTGCTGGAGGCGGTTGTCAGAGCTCGCCGATACGAGGGAGGCATGAGAGCGGCCATGAGAAACAGCGTGCTGTTCTACAACAGCGCGAACTACGGCATTCCGATCAATCAGCTGGCCTTCTCCGGCAATCCCTATACCCTATCGGTGCAAATCATCATCATGATGATGCAATCGCTGATTCCGAACACTTACGGCATCTACAGCGTGAATGCCCACAAGGCCGATTGGAGGAAGATTCGCAGGGTCATTGCATCCATGCCCGTCATCTATGTCATTCCGCTCGCGCTGCTGATGCGCGGCCTGCATGTTCCGTTGCCCGAATTCGCGGCGATCTCGGTAGGCTACCTGTCGGACGCCTTCATCGGAATGGCGCTGTTCACGCTGGGGGTTCAGCTTGGCGATATGAAAGGCTTCCTGACCCGCAAGCTTGCGCTTGATGTCGGAATCGCAACGGCGCTCCGTCTGATCGCCGGACCGCTGCTGGCATGGGGAGTCGTGCTAATGCTCGGCCTCGACAGCTTGATGGCAGCGGCGCTGATCGTGTCCTCGGCCGTGCCGACCTCCTTGTCGAGCGTTCTGCTGGCGGTCGAATTCGACAATGAAAAGGACTTTGCTTCGCAAAGCGTGCTTGTCTCGACCGCCCTCAGCATCGTGACGGTTACCGTCGTCATTTACTTGCTCAGGGGATAGCTTGCCTGCATCTGGAGTAGACGCACAGTTAAATGACACGAGTTTTTCATGCCTGGGAGTGAAGTTCATATTCCGTTCGCGTGCTACAATGGAACGAGAGCGAACTTCGAAGAAGAGAGGCGAAGCCTTGTGGATAAAGTCAGGATCGGCATTGTCGGGTTGGGCAATATGGGCACGGGACACGCGCAATATTTGATTGAAGGTCAAGTGGAAGGCGCGATCCTGACGGCTGTCAGCGATATCGGCGAGGAGCGCCTGGCGCTCGCCAGGCAGCGGTGGGGCGACGGGGTGCGCGTTTATGCAAGCGCTTTAGAAATGTACCGTTCCGGCGAGATTGACGGGGTGCTGCTCTGCACGCCGCATTACGACCATCCCCGGCAAGCGATCGAAGCGTTCGAATGCGGGCTTCATGTGCTGGTCGAGAAACCGGCCGGCGTCTATACGATGCAGGTTCGAGAGATGAACGAAGCGGCGGCCAGAAGCGGGAAGGTGTACGGCATTATGTACAACCAGCGCGCGAATCCGCTGTACGCCAAGCTGAAGGAGCTTGTTTCCTCGGGAGAATTGGGAGAAATCCGCCGGACGAACTGGATCATCACCGATTGGTACAGACCGCAGGCGTATTACAATTCCGGAGGCTGGCGGGCGACTTGGGCGGGAGAGGGCGGCGGCGTGCTCATCAATCAGGACCCGCACCAGCTTGATCTGTGGCAATGGACGACAGGACTTATGCCGGTGCGCATGCGGGCCTTCTGCTCCTTCGGGAAGCATCGAGATATCGAGGTGGAGAACGATGTGACGACTTACGTCGAATACGAGAACGGCGCAACCGGAGTGTTCGTAACCTCCACGTATGAATGTCCGGGCACGAACCGTTACGAAATCTCCGCCGATCGGGGCAAAATCGTCATCGAGGACGACAAGATGACATTCTGGCGTCTTCGGCAGGCGGAATCGGAGTTCAACCGGACCAATACGCAGGCCTTCGCCCAGCCGGAATGCTGGAAATTCGAGATTCCGATCAGTGCGGGAGGAACAAGGCACAAGGACATTACGCAGAATTGGACCAATGCGATCCGCCTTGGAACGCCGCTCCTGGCACCGGGGGAAGAGGGCATCCGCGGACTGATGCTATCGAATGCGATGCTCCTGTCGACCTGGATGGACGATTGGGTGAAGCTGCCGATCGACGAGCCGTTATTTTACGAGAAGCTGCAGGAGCGAATTGCCGCCTCAAGCCTGTCTGCGAAAGGAGCGGTCTAACCTATGTCGCAAGCAAACGGAATGAATTATGCTCCGCAAGGAAAGCCGAGACCCGTCGTAGGAACGGGAGAATACGCTGTCGCAGCGATGTCGCTGGAGCATGGGCATATCTATGGCATGTGCAACGGCCTGATCGAGGCCGGCGCGACGCTGAAGTGGGTGTACGATCCCGACCCGGACAAAGTCCGGAAGTTCGTTGCAGCCTATCCTCAAGTTCGGGCTGCAGACTCGGAGCAGCAAATTTTGCAGGATCCGGAAGTCTCGCTCGTAGCCGCTGCGGCGATTCCTTGCGACAGGGGACCGCTGGGCGTGAAGGTGATGGAACACGGCAAAGATTATTTTACGGATAAAACGCCGTTCACGACGCTGGAGCAGCTAGAGGAAGCGAAGCGGACGGTTGAGGCGACGGGCAGGAAGTACGCGGTCTATTACAGCGAGCGGCTGCACGTCGAAAGCGCGGTATTCGCCGGACAGTTGATCCGGGACGGCGCGATCGGACGTGTCGTTCAGGTGCTGGGCCTGGGACCGCATCGGCTGAATGCGCCGCAGCGGCCGGATTGGTTCTACGAGAAGGCGAAATACGGAGGCATTCTGTGCGACATCGGAAGCCACCAGATTGAGCAGTTTCTGTTCTATGCTGGCTGCGCGGATGCCCAGGTGCTGCAAAGCAAAGTGGCGAACTACGGGAGCAAGGCCTATGCGGAGCTGGAGGACTACGGAGATGCGACGCTGGTTGGAGACAACGGGGCGACGAACTATTTTCGCGTCGACTGGCTGACGCCGGGCGGCTTGTCGAGCTGGGGAGACGGACGAACGATCATACTCGGCACGAACGGATATATCGAGCTGCGCAAATATGTGGATCTTGCCCGGAATGCGGGCGGGGATCATCTGTATATGGCTAATGGGGAGGGCGAATATCATCTGGAGCTTGCGGGGAAGGTTGGATACCCGTACTTCGGAGAGCTGATTCTGGACTCCATCCATCGGACCGAGATTGCGATGTCGCAGGCGCATACGTTCAAGGCGGCAGAGCTATGCTTGAAAGCCCAAGCGAGTGCCGTGCGCATCGAATAGAAGGAGGCAGGCATCGAATGATGAAGCTGTCGGTATTTACCGTTGCTACGCCGGAGCTGGAACCCGAGGAGCTTGCCAAGGCTGCCGGGGAGGCAGGGCTTCATGCGATCGAATGGCGGTACGCGGACATTCCGCCGGACAAGGCAAGCGAAGCGCCGTCGTTCTGGGGAAACAACCGCTGCACGATTTCTCCCTCCGGAGGCCGCGAGGTGCTGGATCGCTATGCGAGGGCAGCTCAAGCTCATAACCTGAGCATTGCAAGCTTGACCCCTTATCTGAGAGCGGGAGATTTCGAGGCGACGGAGAGGGTGTTGGATGCGGCCCGGTATGCGAGAGCATCCATGATTCGCTTGGGCGTCCCAGCCTATGATCGAAGCCGGACCTTCGGGGAATTGTTCGAGCTTGGACGCGATTATTTGCTGGAAGCGCAGAGCTTGTGCCGCCAATACGGAGTGAAAGGGCTGATCGAGCTTCATCACGGGACCATCGCGGCGTCCGCTTCCGGCGGGAGGCGGTTGGTCGAGGGGCTGGACCCGGAGTGGGTGGGCGTGCTTTACGATCCAGGCAATCTCATTCATGAGGGCTTCGAAAACTATCGCATGGGTCTGGAGCTGCTGGGCCCTTATTTGGCTCATGTTCACGTGAAGAACGCCGGATGGGAGAAGACGGGAGCTTCGGAGGACGGCAGCGCGATCTGGCGCTGCGAGTGGGCCGGACTTCGCGAAGGGGCAGTGCCGTGGCGGCAGGTTATCGCGGATCTTCTGGCGGTCGGGTACGACGGTTACTTGGGGATCGAGGATTTCAGCCGGCAGTTCGCCGATTCTCGTGCGATGCTCGCTTATTTCTCCGAGACGATCGGCGGTTTGGTGCGGGAGCTTTCGACCGATGTTTGAGTTCGACTACCGCAGGACGCTTCCGTTCGAGCCTGTCTTCCATTCTCACCCCTTCTATGAAGTCTTTTATTTTCACGAGGGCAAGTGCAATTACTTGATCGGCGACCGGATCTATAACCTCGCGCCCGGCGATCTGATCTTGATGTACGGCATGACGCTGCATTGTCCGAAGGTCGATCCGGCCTTTCCGTACGTGCGATCGATCATGCACTTCGAGCCGGCGATATTGCGGCCTTATTTGGAGCTTCCTCATGCGGTTCCGATTCTGCAGCCGTTCGCGCAGTTCAAGAACCATCGGCTCGCCCTGCGGGGGGAGGACAAGGCCGAGGTAGAGCGAATATTGGTGCATATGGACGGCTTTCAGCGCAGAGGGGACGCCGTGTCCGCGAGCCGAATGCTGCTGGCGTTCGTGGATCTGCTTCATTTTATCTATGATCGCTGCTTGCAGTCGTTGAACGGGGCTCGGGAGTTCACGTCGGATAAGGAAAAAACGGTTCAGGACGTCATCGCCTTGCTGGAGAAGCGTTACGCGGACGACGAGCTGAACATGGACAAGCTGCAAGAGGAGCTCCATCTGAGCAAGTCTTATCTGGCGAAAATATTCAAGGAAGTGACCGGCGTTACGATCTTCGACTACGTCTATCGCAAACGGATCAACGAAGCGAAGATATTGTTTCTGCTTCAGCCGGGGCTGGCCGTCACGGATGCGGCGTTTCGGCTGGGCTTTAAGCATCTGGCTCATTTCAGCAGACTGTTCAAGGAACAGGTGGGAGTGACGCCGGAGCGATACAAGAGGCAATTGAAGGAGCATAGCGCCGGAATAGCAAGAGCGGGGGAATGATGGATGGACAGATTCGATCTGCGGGGCAAAACGGCGGTCGTGATCGGAGGCTCTTCGACGCTCGGCGGGGCGATGGCCGAGGCGCTAGCCGAGCACGGAGCGAGGGTGGCGCTGACGGGACGCAAGGCGGAGAACGCCGAGCCGGTTCGCGCACGCATTGAGAGCGCGGGAGGGGAAGCGAGATGCTTCGCTGTGGAGGCGACTTCTAAAGCCGACCTGGAGCGGCTGCTGGAGGAGGTGCTCCAGTGGTCCGGGGACGCCGGGGGCGTAGATATATTGCTTAATTGTCCCGGTGTAAACAGCGCGACGCCTTTCTTCGATATTACTGAAGAGGAATGGGACCGGATTATGTCGGTCAATGCGAAAAGCGTCATGCTGGCTTGTCAGATTTTTGGCCGGCACATGGTGGATAGGGGCCAAGGGGGCAGCATCATTCATCTGTCCTCGGCTTCTTCCGCTCCGCCGTTGTCCAAGGTGTTCGCTTATTCGGCATCGAAGGCGGCGGTGAACAATATGACGCAATTCCTGGCGCGGGAATTCGCTCCCGCCCGGGTAAGGGTAAACGCGATCGTCCCCGGATTTTTTCCCGCGGAGCAGAACCGGGCGATCCTGTCCGAAGAGCGGGTGGCCGCGATTATGGGACATACGCCGATGGGAAGGTTCGGAGATCCGAAGGAGCTCCAGGGGGCTGCGGTGTTTTTGGCTTCGGACAAAGCCTCGGGCTTCGTGACTGGAACGCTGCTACGCGTGGACGGCGGCTTTGGAGCAATGACCATATAACGCGATACGTGCTAGGGCGCTGGAAAGGGAGGTAAGTGTTTTATGCAAATGACGTTTAGATGGTATGGAGACAGCGACCCCGTGAAGCTGTGGCAAATCCGGCAGATTCCCGGGGTAACGGGCATCGTAAGCGCCATATACGACGTGCCGGTAGGCGAGGAGTGGCCGCTTGAACGCATCATGCATTTGAAGAAAACGGTCGAAGAGGCGGGGCTTGCGCTCAGCGTCATCGAAAGCGTTCCCGTTCACGAGCATATCAAGCTGGGCTTGCCGGATCGGGATCGCTTGATCGACAACTACGGGCGAACGCTGCGGAATTTGGGACAAGCGGGCATCGGCATCGTTTGCTATAATTTTATGCCGGTGTTCGACTGGACGCGCTCGCAGCTGGATTACGAGCTGGAGGACGGCTCGAATGCGCTTATTTATGAGGAAGAGGTCGTTCAACGGATGAATCCGCTGAGCGGGGAGCTGCAATTGCCCGGATGGGACAGCAGCTATCGCAAGGAAGACCTGCAGCTCCTGTTCGAGCAATACGCTTCCGTAGGCGAGCAGAAGCTGTGGGACAACCTGTCCTATTTCGTCAAGGCGATCATGCCGATTGCGGAGGAAGCCGGAGTGCGAATGGCGATCCATCCGGACGATCCGCCGTGGCCGATCTTCGGCCTGCCGCGCATCATTACGGACGGCGCCGCGCTGGAGCGGTTCATTCGGCTTTACGACAAGCCCGTTAACGGGTTATGCCTGTGCAGCGGATCGCTGGGCGCGAATCCCGACAATGACATTCCAGCTCTCATTCGCCGATTCGGTGCGGAAAGCCGGGTGAACTTCGTACATGCGCGCAACATCAAGCATACGGGCGAGCGTTCGTTTCAGGAATCGGCTCATTTGTCGTCGGCCGGTTCGCTGGATATGGCGGAGATCGTGCGGGCTTTGCGCGATATCGGCTATACGGGGCCCATTCGTCCCGACCATGGCCGGATGATCTGGGGCGAGACGGGCAAGCCGGGATACGGTCTCTATGATCGAGCCTTAGGGGCGGTCTACTTGAATGGCATGTGGGAAGCGATCGGCAAGGAAAGATCGGCTTCGGCAAAATAGAGGCAGGAGAATTGGCCGAAGGGGCGGTTTCTTCGTTGCGGCGGCGATGGTACAATGAAAGATGTTCGTCATCGGAGCGCGAGAGGATGCCGTACCTTTCGGCTGTCTTGCGCTCATCGCCCAAAAGGAGCTGTTTACATGCGTTCAGAACTGCTGGGACAACTGTCCCGAGAGAAAATCGTCGCGATCGCTCGCGGCTTTACCTTAGAGGAAACGCTGGCCGCGGCCCAGTCGCTGGCCGACGGGGGCATCGTTTTCCTGGAAGCTACGTTGAACACGGAGGGCGCGCTGCGGATCATTTCCCGCTTGCGGGAGGTTTACGGAGACCGCATGCGCATTGGAGCGGGCACCGTGCTCGACATCGGGCAGGCCAAGGAAGCGATTGCCGCAGGCGCGCAGTACCTGATCTCGCCTAACGTAGACGAGGAAGTGATCTATCACGGCGTGGAGCAGGGTCTTGAGGTGTGGCCGGGAGCGATGACCCCGACTGAAATCGTTCAGGCGTACAAGGCAGGAGCGTCCGCAGTAAAGCTCTTCCCGATGGGGACGCTAGGGATCGGCTACCTGAAGGAGGTTCGCGCGCCGCTGAACCATATCCCGTTGATTGCGACCGGCGGCGTCAATCTGCACAATATTTGCGAGGTGTTCGATGCAGGGGCTGTGGCCGTCGGCATGGGCGGTAAGCTGATCGATCCCGAGCTGGTCAGATCGGGCAGCTTCGACGAGCTGCGCGAGCGCGCCCGCGCGTTCGTGAACAAGGCGCAAGGAGCGACCGACGCTTAAGTCGGTCGTTCGCTCGCGAAGCAATAAGCGGAGCCTGAGGCGGGACCTCGGGCTCCGCTTGTTTGCTCCGAGCAGGCAGATAGTTGTGCAAACCTAAACTAATGTGCCCCGAACAGACGCCGAGCAGGCAGATAGTTGTGCAAACCGAAACTAATGCGCTCCGAAGCAGCCCCGAGCAGGCAGATAGTTGTGCAAACCGAAACTATGCGCTCCGAAGCAGCCCAGAGTAGGCAGATAGTTGTGCAAACCGAAACTAATGCGCTCCGAAGCAGCCCCGAGCAGGCAGATAGTTGTGCAAACCGAAACTAATGCGCTCCGAAGCAGCCCCGAGCAGACGGATAGTTTAGCAAACCGAAACTAATGAGCTCCGAAGTAGCCCCGAGCAG
This sequence comes from Cohnella boryungensis, assembly GCF_042651945.1. Classification (NCBI taxonomy): domain Bacteria; kingdom Bacillati; phylum Bacillota; class Bacilli; order Caryophanales; family Paenibacillaceae; genus Cohnella; species Cohnella boryungensis. Next base: position 90,769 of record NZ_JBHSED010000001.1, read on the forward strand.
GCAGATAGTTGCGCAAACCGAAACTAATGCGCTCCGAAGCAGCCCTGAGTAGGCAGATAGTTGTGCAAACCGAAACTAATGCGCTCCGAAGCAGCCCCGAGCAGGCAGATAGTTGTGCAAACCGAAACTAATGAGCTCCGAAGCAGCCCCGAGCAGACGGATAGTTTAGCAAACCGAAACTAATGAGCTCCGAAGCAGCCCCGAGTAGGCAGATAGTTGTGCAAACCGAAACTATGCGCTCCGAAGCAGCCTCGAGCAGACAGATAGTTGTGCAAACCGAAACTAATGCGCTCCGAAGCAGCCCTGAGTAGGCAGATAGTTGTGCAAACCAAAACTAATGCGCTCCGAAGCAGCCTCGAGCAGGCAGATAGTTGTGCAAACCAAAACTAATGCGCTCCGAAGCAGCCCAGAGTAGGCAGATAGTTGCGCAAACCGAAACTAATACGCTCCGAAGCAGCCCTGAGCAGGCAGATAGTTGTGCAAACCGAAACTAATGCGCTCCGAAGCAGCCCCGAGCAGGCAGATAGTTGTGCAAACCGAAACTAATGCGCTCCGAAGCAGCACTAATGCGCTCCGAAGCAGCCCAGAGTAGGCAGATAGTTGCGCAAACCTAAACTAATTTGCCCCGAACAGACGCCGAGTAGGCAGCTAGTTTAGCAAACCGAAACTAATGCGCTCCGAAGCAGCCCCGAGTAGGCAGATAGTTGTGCAAACCGAAACTAATGAGCTCCGAAGCAGCCCCGAGTAGGCAGATAGTTGTGCAAACCTAAACTAATGTGCCCCGAACAGACGCCGAGCAGGCAGATAGTTGTGCAAACCAAAACTAATGCGCTCCGAAGCAGCCCAGAGTAGGCAGATAGTTGTGCAAACCGAAACTAATGCGCTCCGAAGCAGCCCCGAGTAGGCAGATAGTTGTGCAAACCGAAACTATGCGCTCCGAAGCAGCCCCGAGCAGGCAGATAGTTTAGCAAACCGAAACTAATGAGCTCCGAAGCAGCCCCGAGCAGGCAGATAGTTTAGCAAACCGAAACTAATGCGCTCCGAAGCAGCCCAGAGTAGGCAGATAGTTGCGCAAACCGAAACTAATACGCTCCGAAGCAGCCCTGAGCAGGCAGATAGTTGTGCAAACCGAAACTAATGCGCTCCGAAGCAGCCCCGAGCAGGCAGATAGTTTAGCAAACCAAACTAATGAACTTCGAAGCAACTCCAAGCAGCCCCCCAGCATACCTAGTTAGCGAGAGCGAGTCAGTTCAACGGAGGCTGAGGAGAGCCGTAGACGCCAAGCCGGTGTAGAACACTCTCGAAATCACGCTTGAGAGCTTGCTTTTCGTTAGGCTCCAGGAACGAAGCCTCAACCCCGTTCAAAATCATTCTTGAGATTTCCCCCAGCGTAAATCCGAATTTCTGTGCGATGACCTGATATTCCTTCGTGATGTTCGTCCCGGATACGCCGGGATTGTCCGTATTGACGGTGAACTTGACGCCTTGATCGTAATATTGGCGAATCGGGTATGCCTCCCATCCGTCCACGGCTTTCGTCTGAATGTTGCTGGTCGGACACAGCTCCAGCGGAATTTGCCGCTCGCGGACGAGATGAAGAATGCTGTCATCCTCTCTCAGCCTTACCCCGTGACCGATGCGCTCCGCACCTAAGCGAAGCACCGCTTCTTCGATATTTTCCGCGCCTGAGGCTTCTCCCGCATGAATCGTAATCGAAATGCCGCAGCTTCGGGCAGATTCGAATACCTCCCGGAAAAGGGCGGCGGGATAGGCCGATTCATCGCCCGCCAGATCTACGGCAACGAGGCCATGTCCGATATAACGCGCCGCCGCTTCTACGACCTCCAGATTGGCGGAGACGGTGTGATGACGCATGCAGATGGCGATTGCTCGGGCTTTTACTCCGAAATCCGCTTCTCCGCGCCTAAGTCCCTGGACGACGTGATAGATGGTCTGAGAAGCGGTTAAGCCGGCGGATCGGTGAAGCTGGGGGGCGAATCGAACTTCGATGTAGCGAATTCGCTGTTCAGCGGCTTGCTCGACGACTTCATAGGCGACTTGCTCTAACGCTTCGGAGGTTTGCAGATAGGGCAGCACGAAATCGAATTTCGTCAAGTACTCCGTCAAGCTCGCGCAATCCTCCCGCACCTGTACATATTGAAGAAGCTCCTCTTCGCTTGCGGCGGGAATAGGCATGCCTTGCCGTGAAGCCAGCCTAAGAAGCGTGGCCGGCTTGATGCAACCGTCCAAATGAACGTGTAGATCGACTTTCGGTAATTCCGGGATGAGGCGCAAAGGGTCCATGTCCGTTCACTCCTTACTCCATTTTATGTTACATAATATAACATGTGATTGTGGGATGTTGAATGGCTATGTCATGTATTAAAGAAAATTAACAAATAGACCGCGGATTCGCAGGCGGGATTGACTCCTCTGCCGCGATCAACGATAGTGAAAGAAGCAGCCAAGTACGGAATATGGGAGGACGACATGCATGGGCACGGGTAGCCTTTTTGATGCTGATTTGCTGATTAACCCCTATATTCCGAAGGTATACGCCTACTACTTTAAGCAGTGGGAAGATTTTCGCATGGCGTACCATAGACATGATTCAACCGAGATTATGTATGTGATCCAGGGCCAATGCGTTGTGGAGTGGAATGAAGGAAGCGCGGGCGAAGCCTCGGTCCGTCTGGAAAAAGGGCAATTGATCCTGCTGGACGCCAATGTACCTCATCGACTTGTGGTCGAGCAGACGTGCCGTATGCTTAATGTCGAGTTCGGCTTTACGCCCCATTCGGACATGTTCCCTTCGGTAAAGCAATTTGCGGAAGAGGAGGAGGCGCTGCACGGAATGCTGTCGGCACGCACCTCCTATCTGGTGCTGCAGGCTCCCGAAGAAGTCTATCACGCGCTGAAAAGCCTGGTGCTTGAGCTAGATTTTCAAGGCGGAGATGGAGGGGTTCTCGATCGGATGCTGCTGATGCAGCTGCTCATCCGTCTCGGGAGGCTGCGAAGCGAGCAAGGGAGAAGCCGAGTTCCATCCGCGGGGGCTTACGTAAAATCGAGCATCTCCTACCTGCTGCAAAATTACGATCGACCGCTGACGGTGAAAAAGATCGCTTCAAGCGTCAGTCTGCATCCCGGCTATCTGCAACGAATATTCAAGCTTCAGACCGGACGCACCTTAATGGAATACTTGACGGAGGTTCGGATGGACAAGGCCAAAATGCTGCTGGTGCATACGGATATCCCAGTCGCGGACATTTCGGATTATGTGGGAGCGGGAAGCCGGCAATATTTTCACGCCCTGTTTAAGAAGCATGTCCGCATGACCCCGGTCGAGTATCGGAATACTCAAGCCAAAGAACGCCGCGAAGAAATTAAAAGGTGATGATTTCTGACACTTCTCCGTGGAAATGGTGATGATCTCGATAACGCTTCCCGATGCGATCCTGCTACGATGAAGACGAGCAAATCAGAGGTCTCATTCAAAGTGCGGGAGGGATAGGACGATGGCATTCAAAATTGCGTTCATCGGCGCGGGCAGCATCGGATTTACGCGGGGACTGCTGCGCGACCTGCTGAGCGTTCCGGAGTTCAAGAGCATTGAGGTTGCTTTTACTGACATTAACGAGCACAACTTGAATATGGTGAAGGAGCTTTGCCAAAGAGATATCGCGGAGAACGGACTGGACATTCGCATTCAGGCGTCTACCGATCGACGGGAAGCGCTGGCGGGAGCGAAATACGTGTTCTGTACGATTCGATTGGGCGGATTGGAGGCTTTCGCTACCGATGTAGACATTCCGTTGAAGTACGGCGTCGATCAATGCGTCGGAGATACTTTGTCTGCGGGCGGAATCATGTACGGACAGCGGGGGATCGCCGAAATGCTAAGCATCTGCAAGGACATTCGCGAGGTGGCCGCCAAGGACGTGCTGCTGCTGAATTACGCCAATCCGATGGCGATGCTGACCTGGGCATGCAACCAGTATGGGGGCGTAAGGACGATCGGGCTCTGTCACGGCGTGCAAGGCGGACATTGGCAGATCGCGGAGGCGTTCGGTCTGGATAAGAAAGAAGTCGATATCATCTGCGCGGGGATCAATCACCAGACCTGGTATGTTCAAATCCGGCACAAGGGAGAGGACCTCACCGGCAAGCTGCTGGAGGCGTTCGAGAAGCATCCCGACTTCAGCCGTACGGAGAAGGTTCGCATCGATATGCTGCGTCGGTTCGGATACTACAGCACCGAGTCGAACGGACATCTGAGCGAATATGTGCCTTGGTACCGCAAGCGCCCCGACGAGATCGAAAAGTGGATCGACCTTGACAATTGGATTAACGGCGAGACGGGCGGTTATTTGCGGGTGTGCACCGAGGGGCGCAACTGGTTCGAGACCGACTTCCCGAACTGGATGAAGGAGCCGCCAATGAAGTACGCTCCGGAACAACGCGGAGAGGAGCATGGCTCTTACATTATTGAAGGCTTGGAAACTGGACGAGTCTATCGCGGTCACTTCAACGTTCGGAATAACGGCGTGATCGAGAACCTGCCGGCGGACGCAATTATCGAGGCTCCGGGTTATGCCGATCGCAACGGCATTTCGATGCCGCTCGTCGGCAAGCTTCCGCTCGGACCGGCGGCCGTATGCAATGTCAGCATATCGGTGCAGCGTCTGGCGGTCGAAGCGGCTGTCCATGGCGACGATCAGCTGCTGCGGCAAGCGTTCATGATGGACCCGCTCGTCGGCGCCGTATGCGATCCGAACGAGATTTGGCAGATGGTCGACGAAATGCTTGTCGCGCAGGAGCAATGGCTGCCCCAGTACGGAGCGGCCATCGCGGAGGCCAAGAAGCGCCAGGCGCAGGGCAATCTGATTCCGACGAAAGAAGGCTACCGCGGAGCGGCTCGGCTGCGCGTCAAGACGGTTGAGGAGATGCAGCAGGATCGGGACGCCGCCAACAAGAACGCCGGCGAATCGGACAAGGGCAAGGATCGGGCGAAGGCGTAGCATTAGGCTTTTGCTGCGGCAATTCTTATATAGCGGATATAAGTAAGGGGCTGTCCCATAAGGCAGCCCCTTAACTTTCGATTATTATTGCAATACGCTTAAAATCCGCTTCTCCGTGAATTTTCCCTATACTCGGCAGGCGAGCAGTTATACTTGCGCTTAAAAACCTGATAGAAAAAGTTGATGTTCTCATACCCCACCTCATTGGCAATCTTCTGAACGCTGACATCTGAATTTCTGAGGAGGATACAGGCTTGACTGAGTCGAATCTGATGAACCAGATCGATAAAATTGTTCCCGGTGATCTTCTTTAAGACCTTGCCCAGATAGTTCGAGTTAAAATTGAAATGTCGGGCTGTCGATTCCAAGGTCACGGTCTTGTATTGATCTTGGATATAATGAATGATGTCCGTTATTTGCGTATTTTTCAAAGCCGAATAGTTCCGTTCATTGACATCTCCCTTGTACACACGGAGCATTTCCGCAAAAAGAATAACCATATAAGAGCTGATAATTTCGTCGGTACACGGCTGCTTATCAAAGTACTCGCAAAGGATTGCATTCATGATTCGGCTTATTTTATCGTTATCGCCGGAACGAATTAAGATATACTCGTTGGAATGCTTGTTTTCATATATGGCATGGGTCAGAAAGCCTGAAAAGATGTCATTTCCGGAAAGCCTGCTTAGGAAAGCCCAATCGAAATAACTTTTCCTCATGAGGCAGTTTATAATGATGTCGTCTTTACCCGTATCCTCGATGGAATGAAAGGTGTTCGTGTCGAGAATGCATAGCTCGCCCTTTTTCATTGAAACGCTTTTGTTATTTATCGTTTGACGGCATTCGCCCGAATAGATATAGATCAATTCAATGAAGGAATGACGGTGACTTGCAACAGGCTTGAAGCGGGTGTGCACCGAGAAGGTGATATCTTGTCCCGGAGGAATAAACATAGCATCATCGAACGTATCGGAGAAATGAATGTGATATTCCTGTTTGAGAGCTTCCTTGTTTTCCGGAGTGTCGCAAGCCGCTAATAATGCCTCTATATCCGTATATTTTCTCAGATATAAATCAAGCTCCGCATCGGTCATAGGCCGCCTCTTCCCCCTTTGTCTTTTCAATCGATAGGTCAATTATAGGCGTTATCCTACTCAATGTATAGGATTGCGTTAGTCATAAATGGTCATGATACTCCTCTCTAATCGTCATTTATATATTCCTCGAAAAGCGGTAAAGTGGCTTATATATTACGAATTCAAGGCTGGGAAGAGGGATGATATGTTACGTATTGAGCAAATGACTGCAGACTATTTGGTCAATCCTGTCGGAATTGCGAAACTGCCGCAGTTGGGTTGGATTATGGGGAGCGATCGATCCAACGTGCTTCAACAATCGTATCGCTTGCAAGTCGCATCCGATCCGCGCTTTCAAAATCTTCTGATGGACAGCGGCACGGTAGAAAGCGATCAATCTGCCCATGTGGAGATCGAAGGGTTACAACTGTCTTCATCTTCACTTTATTATTGGAGAGTAAAGCTGACTGACGGAGCTGAGGAGAGCGATTGGAGTCAGACCGCTTTTTTCGCTACGGCTTTGCTTACCCATGAGGAGTGGAAGGGGCAATTCGTTTCGGCAGAAACAAAAGCAGACGCTTTGAATTCCAAGGGAACGTATGTCCGCCGCAAGTTCAGCGCGAAGCCCGGAATTGAGAGAGCCGTCGTCTATTCTACAGCCTTGGGTCTCTACAATCTTTACATCAATGGTGAAAGAGTCGGCGAGGATGAGCTTGCTCCCGGGTGGACTTCTTACAGAAAGCATTTGCTCTATCAGACGCATGACGTCACTCGGCTGGTGCAAAGCGGAGACAATGCGATCGGAGCGATGCTCGGCGCGGGCTGGTACAAGGGATTAATGGGATTCGCGGAGGAAAGAAATCATTACGGGGATCAAACGGCTTTGTTATGCCAGTTGGAGATTGTCTATTCGGACGGCTCCAAGGAAATTGTCGTAACCGATGGCAAGTGGAAAGGCGCGGATTCTCCGGTATTATTCTCTGAAATATATGATGGCGAAATCTATGACGCTAGGCTTGAGGAGAATGGCTGGAGCGGCCCGGAATATGACGACGAAGCCTGGAGATCGTCGGAAATCGTTGAATACGATACATCGGTGTTAGTGGCGCAAGCTGGAGGCAAGGTCAAAGAAATCGAACGAATTCCGGCTAAAGAGCTGATCATCACGCCTCAGGGAGATACGGTAATCGACTTCGGACAAAATCTGACGGGCTGGGTTCATTTTAAAGTGGACGGACAACCTGGCGAACGCGTTGTACTCAAGCATTTTGAAGTCTTGGACGCGGAAGGCAATGTCTATCTCGATAACATAAGAAAGGCAAAGCAAACGGTCAACTACACGCTGAAAGGCGGGAAGGAGGAGACTTATCACCCTCATTTCACCTTCCAAGGCTTTCGGTATATCCATGTCGTCGACTATCCCGGGGAACTGAAGCCTGAAGATTTTGAAGCGGTTGCCGTTCATTCGGACATGAGACCGGCAGGAACGTTCGAATGCTCCAATAAAGACGTCAATCAGCTGCAGCATAATATTAAGTGGGGAATGAAAGGCAATTTTGTAGACGTTCCAACAGACTGTCCTCAGCGGGACGAACGAATGGGTTGGACCGGAGACGCTCAAATATTCTGCAGAACGGCAAGCTACCTGATGGACACCTATACTTTTTTCAGCAAGTGGCTCAGGGATGTGAAAGCGGACCAGACGCCTGAGGGAGGCGTGCCGCACGTCGTTCCGGATATCGTATCGGGGAAAGCCGAGGATAACTGGCTATTGAAGCAGGGCACTCATTCGGCTGCGGCTTGGGCAGATGTTGCAGTCATTATGCCATGGACGTTATATCTCATGTACGGCGATACTCGAATATTGGAAGAGCAATATGACAGTATGAAAGCATGGATCGATTTCATGGAGAAGCATTCCGAGAACGGGATTTGGAATTACAAGCTTCAATTTGGCGACTGGGTTGCTCTTGACGCCAAGGAAGGCAGTTATTTCGGAGCCACTCCGAATGATTTGGTAGCTACCGCCTATTATGCTTATTCTACCGGGTTATTTTCGAAAATAGCAAAGAGATTAGGCAGAGAGCGGGATTATGACAAGTATTCGAAGTTATACCGCGAAGTCGTAGATACGTTCCAAAAAGAATATTATACCCCCAGAGGGAGAATGGCGGCCAGAACGCAAACTGCGCACATTGTCGCTTTGTATTTTGATCTTGTCCCGGATGAATTCAAGCAAAGAACCATCGAAACGCTGATCGAGTTGTTAAAGGAGAACGACGGACATCTTGTCACAGGATTTGTCGGCACACCGTATTTTTGCTTTGCCCTTAGTCAAAACGGCCGCTTGAAGGAAGCGTACGAGCTTCTGTTGAAGGACGATTTCCCATCATGGCTGTATCAAGTGAAGGCCGGAGCGACGACCATATGGGAGCATTGGGATGGCATCAAGCCGGATGGAACCATGTGGAGTCCGGATATGAATTCCTTTAACCATTATGCGTACGGCGCGGTAGGGGAATGGCTGTTCCGAGTGGCGGCAGGAATCGAAGCGGATGAAAATGAAGCGGGCTTTAAGCATATCCTTATCCATCCGCATATCGGCGGAGGCTTGGATTATGTAAATGCTAGTTATTCCACAGTATACGGCGACATAGTCGTTTCGTGGAATGCAGAAGGCAATAAAGTTCGTCTTAAGGTTACGATTCCGCACAACACAACCGCTTCCATTATTTTAAGCCAGGCAAAATCAGTTGCCGCTGAGTCGGAGAATCAATTTGTAAGGAATGAACAAGGGCTTACTGCTCATGTGGGATCGGGCGAGTACAGCTTCACATACGATATTTGAATAGATATCGATGCGTATTTTCTTGGGTTGAAACTAATGTGTACCGGAGAACGGGAGATATAGCATAAAAGCGTACTCAAAACCCCTCAATGGACAGCGATGTTCATTGAGGGGTTTGCTATGATCCCGTCTTGCCAAGCGCGAGAGCAAGAGCTTGGCGAGACGACAGGAAAAAGGGAATCCGATGGCGAATGAATGTGAATGGTTGTAAAGCGCTGTCAAAAAAGAGGGAGGATCGACATGGCGGAATCGCTGATTTTGCCGGTAAGCCAGCCATTCATTACTTCATGGTCCAATCATTCGCATATCCTATCCGTCATCGCCAGAAATTCAGACAGCCGGGATTGGATACTGTCGAACTATATTCAGCTGGAGCTGATCAAGGAGTTGAACGGGAATCGCCTGCTTCTGAATTATTCCTTCGTGAAGGCGCCAGAGGATGACTGTCCGTGGCTGAATGTGGCCAGAACGTCGAGGAAGGCCGTCGAAGACGGCGGGGGAGTCGTTGCTTTCCTGAAGCAGAGAATTCAGGACGGGCAATATATCTATCTGTTTCTCGACACTTTTTATTTGTCAGCGTATCCTTTCTACGCCATCGAGAGCAGCCCTCACGACCCTATGATTATCGGATTTAACGACAGCAGTAGGGTTTTTTATCTGGCGGATTTTCATCTCGTAGCCGGGGGGATCAACAAATACGGCACCTTCGAAATCCCTTACGAGCAGTTGGAGCAGTCCTTCTACAATCTGCATCCCGATCAGGATTATCTCCGGGGCATCGAGCTTTTCAGCTATCGCACGAATGCCCTGTACGGATTGAATATGAGCCTGATTCAACTGAGCCTATCCGACTATTTAAACGCGGAGTTTACGCAAGCGAAGGAGCTCAATTGGCTCTCCACGCCTGTTAAGGCCTACGGTGTCGCCGTGTATGACCACCTATTGGCCGAGCTCGAACGAATGAAGGAAGCGAATGCGGAGCCGGACTTTCGGCTGATTCATGTTTTCAACGATCACAAGATCCTGATGCAGCACCGTTTGCATCATCTGAAGGAAAAGGGAATCATAAGCGCTGAGTTGGCTTGCTCCTATGATCAAATTGCGAAAGATTCCAATGCGTTAAGGCAGAAAGCGCTTAAATTCGGCGTTACGAGGGCCAGAGAGAGGATCGCTGAGGCGGCAGACCTGGTCAAGCTCATCCGGAGCTCCGAAAACCGCGTTCTTCAATCTGTCATCGACGAGCTGAGATTAACGGAATTGCAGCCGCACACATAACCTTTTCCTCTATCCGCTTAACAGATGATAGGACACATCATGAGATGAGAGGGAGTCAAAGCATCTTGAAGAATCTGCTGTTCAAATCAGTTATGAAGAGCATGCTGGGCCTTATTTTTGAACCGGGAAAACGCAACGGGCGAGGAGAATTGATACTGAGACGGACAGCAGGGACATGGATTTTTCCGTTGTTCGGCTTCCTGCTCGCGGCTGTTGTGTTCTTCCTGGTGAACGATCCAAGCATAATGACCGCAGAGGAGACGCGTCAAGCGAAGCAAATTATGACAGGCATTATGTGCTTCATGGGGGCAATGTCGGTCATCATGGGTGTATCTACCACGATAGCGGCGCATGATAAGGTGACGACCTACCGGCTGTTTATTCGCAGATCTATTCGGTTTGAGGAAATTGAGGAAGTGTCTTATATCAAGCCCTTCGCGGGCTGTGTCGTACTGCGGGGAGCAAGGACAAGCGTGCGCATCCCTATGGATACGCGCGGCTTTCTGGAGTTCTACAAGCAGCTGAAGGAGCATGGGCTGCAGGCCGAGGCCGTGGAGCGCGAGCTGAAAAATCGGGCGAACACGCTGGAGAGCGTCGGGCATCGGGTCGTATGGTAAATTGCACGATCTAATTCGGAACATTGTGACCAATATAGGAAAGTGAGTAATATATATTGTATCATAAATGAGATTGTGGTATACCATAAATAGCAACAAAATCGTTAGACGACTAGGGAGGATCTACATACAATGAAATTTTATTTGGACACCGGCAATGTGGAAGAAATCAAAAGAATCGTAAAGCTCGGTCTGGTCGACGGAGTGACGACGAACCCGAGTCTGATCGCTAAAGAAGGCCGCGTATTTAAAGACGTTATCAAGGAAATTTGCGCCATTGTGGAGGGTCCCGTAAGCGCTGAGGTTATCGCACTCGACGTGGAAGGCATGCTGAAGGAAGCGCACGAAATCGCGCAATGGGCGCCGAACGTGGTCATCAAGCTTCCAATGACGGAAGCGGGTCTTGAAGCGACTCACCAGCTTTCCAAGGAAGGCATCAAGACGAACGTGACTCTGATCTTCAGCGTAGCGCAAGGCTTGCTCGCGGCAAAAGCAGGAGCTACTTATATCAGTCCTTTCGTCGGACGTCTTGACGATATCAGCGTAGACGGGATGGCGTTGGTTAGAAATCTCCGTCAAGTGCTGGACCAGTACGGATTGGCCTCCGAGATTATCGCCGCAAGCATCCGCCATGTGGGCCACTTCGAACAGGCGGCGCTCGCAGGCGCGCATATCGCTACGATTCCAGGCTCGCTTCTTCCCGTATTGTGGAAGCATCCTCTCACGGACAACGGCATTGAGCGCTTCCTGAAGGATTGGGAGAAAGTGGCTAACCTGCAAGGCTAATGAGTTGCGATAAGTCGCAGAGGGAGTGAGCTGGCTATCGAACTTACGGTGAGACAAATCGCGATCATCGATCTCGTCAAGAAGCAAGCCCCTATCACAGGCGAGCAGATCGCGGAATATTTGGGAATCAGCCGTCCGACCATCCGGTCGGACTTGTCTGTGTTAGTGATGCTCGGCTATATCGACGCCAAGCCGAAGGTCGGGTACTTTCTGGGCAAGACGATGACGACGGAGGGGCGGCACAGCGAGAAGGTCTTGAATCTCAAGGTGAAGGACGTCATGAATCGCCCGGTAGTGATCGTAGAGACCGCGACGGTGAACGACGCGGTCATTGCTTTGTTCGTGGAAAATACCGGCTTCCTGACCGTTACCGATGAGAACGGCGTGCTTACGGGAATGGTTTCCCTCAAGGATCTGTTGAAGGTGACATTGGGCAATCCCAATGCCGCAGCGATACCGATCAGCATGGTTATGACTCGGGTTACGCGCCTGATCTATGCGACTCCGGAGGATTCCTTGCTTGAAGCGGCCAGAAAAATGCTGGACCATCAAGTCGGAGGGCTGCCGGTCGTGAACGACGGCGGAGATCGTTCCCGGCTTGACGTTGTCGGGAGAATTACGAAAACCAACATGACGCAGGCGTTGGTAGACTTGACCTCTGGTTTTATCGTGGAGTAGGGGGAAGAAAGATGTCGGAACATCGGCAGAAAGTCATATTCGTTTGTTCGGATGCCGTAGGGGAAACCGCCGAAGCGGTGGCGAAGGCTACGGCCCGACAGTTCGCGACCGAGCAGGTCAAGATCAAGCGGTACGGCAACATCAGGCACGAGGATGAGATCAAGTCCATCATTATGGAAGCCAGCTTGAGCGACGGCTTTATCGCATACACGCTCGTACAGCCGGAACTTCGCGATACGATGCGCGAGGAGTCGATTCGGTTGGGCGTACGGGCTGTGGATGTCATGGGCCCGATGATGCAGGCTTTTATCGATACATTTAACGATTCGCCGAAATATAAGCCGGGTTTGCTTCACGAGATGGACGAGAATTATTACCGTAAGATCGAAGCCATCGAATTTGCGGTCAAATACGATGACGGCAAGGATGCTCGCGGGCTACTGCAGGCTCAGGTCGTGCTGGTCGGCGTATCCCGTTCCTCCAAAACGCCGCTTAGCATTTACCTCGCTCACAAAGGCATCAAGACGGCCAACTATCCGCTCACGATCGAGGTCAAGCCGCCTCAGGAGCTGTTCACCGCCTCCAACCGGCTGGTGGTCGGATTAACGATGCAGCCGGAAAGACTGCTCAAGATTCGCAGCGAAAGGCTGAAGGCGCTAGGGCTGCCCAGTCAAGCCAACTATGCCTCCATGGAACGCATAGAGAAAGAGTTGAAGTTCGCCTCCGAAATTATGGAGCGGCTTAAGTGTCCGGTTATCGACGTTTCCGAGAAAGCGATCGAGGAGACGGCGGGACTCATTATTGAGCTGTTGACTCACTAAGTGTCTGGAGACGCCGGCAATCGCATCCATACAGCTCGGCAGATTAAGCAAGTCCGGAATGCGGCCGTGCAGGTCGCGCAAGACCCCATTCCGGACTTCAATGGCGCCTTTCCATTCGGTATGTCCGATCCCCGCAATTCCTCAGGCTCTCCTTTTCCAAGCATTGCATTTGCAATTCTCCCATGTAAATCTCCCTGTCAAACGTCTGAGAAAATGTCACATTAACTCGTCCGAAATGTCATGTTCAAGTGGTGCCGAGGCGACTCATCAGAGCGCATCGACATAGCGATTATGTTGAGAATACAGGACGCCATGGGAATTGCCCTTGCTTGTGGTATGCTGGATGCCTGCTCCGTGCTGGTCGTTAGTTCGACTTTGCAGCGCTACTCTTCTCCTCACCTGCTCCGTGCTGGCCGTTAGTTCGACTATGCAGCACTATTCTGCTCCTCACCTGCTCCGTACTGGCCGTTAGTTCGACTTTGCAACACTATTCTGCTCATCACCTGCTCCGTGCTGGCCGTTAGTTCGACTTTGCAGCGCTACTCTTCTCCTCACCTGCTCCGTACTGGCCGTTAGTTCCACTTTGCAGCACTACTCTGCTCCTCACCTGCTCCGTGCAAACTCTGACTCAATGACTCCTGACTCATGGTGACCTGATTTCAGAACAGCCATAGGGTGACATGATCACAGCATAACGACACCCATGTAAATCGTTCTTGACAGCTTCCAATGTAAGCGATAACATATGGGTGAAAGGATTTGAAAAGGTTTTCAAGAAGAAGGGCGATGCGCATGAGAAAGCCTACGATCAAAGACGTAGCCAAGCTGGCCAAAGTGTCGATCAGCACCGTATCTCGGGTCATGAATTCGCCGGGCTCCGTCATCGAAAACAAAAGAAATGCGGTGTTGGCGGCCATTGAGCAGCTGGAATATAAACCGAACGCGCTCGCCAGAGGGCTGATCTACAAAAAGACGAATACGCTGGGCGTCGTGATTCCCGATATCCGCAATCCTTATTATGCCGATATTCTTCGCGGCATGGAGGACGCCTCCAAGAGATTGGGCTACAACTTGATCATCTGCAACACCGATCGCGACAAGAAGCGCTTATTTTCTTATTTGAACAGCTTCTACGAACGCCAGGTCGACGGGATTCTCTATACCAGCGACCCGGTCTACCCGGATTACTACAATGAGCTCATGCGACTGAAAATACCGGTTATGCTGGTATCTACGCATTCGATGGAATACGAGCTGCCTTCTGTGAAAATCGACGACGAGCAAGCCGCGTACGATGCGGTCGCCTATCTGATCGCCTCCGGGCACCGGAAGATCGGGATGATCGGCTTTGACCTTACGGACAGCATAGCCGGACTGACGCGTTACCACGGCTTCATTCGCGCGCTTCGGGAGCACGACCTGGACGAATGCAAGAGCAATATCGTCTATGTAAACGACTGGTCCTATGATACGCCGGATGCGGCCGCCCAGCTCATGGCGAAGTGTCCGGACGTAACGGCTATCTTCACGGCATCCGACGAGCTGGCGATGGGGCTGCTTTGTTATCTGAACGAGCGGGGAATTTCCGTACCCGAGCAAATTTCCGTCATCGGCTTCGATAACATTCGTTTATCCCACATTATGATACCGAAGCTGACTACCGTCGCGCAGCCGAGTTACCGAATCGGCAGCCGGGCGGTGGAGAAGCTGAATACGATTATCGAGCAGGGGGAGGATACGGTGCTGCGCGAGTATTTACCCCACGAGATCATTGTCAGAGCTTCGACGCGCTCCTGGAGAGGATAGCTTTTCGCATCATTTTGAAAAGCTTTTCAGAAAGATGAGAACGCTTTCGTTACAGGCTAGCCGCATCAAAACCGGATCCCCGCAGTATGTATAATCTCAATGCGGAATTCATCAAGCGCAAAGGGACACACGCAGATCGCCTAATGATGCCGGATTGGCCGCGTCGGATTGATATTCTGTCAAGGAGGTGTAATAGAAGATAGAGAGAAGTCAAGCTTTCTTAGCATCACTTCATTCACATCCTAGATCTGAACTTTCGAATGACAAATTCCAAAGGGGCTGATTGGATTGAAAAGATGGAACAAAACGGGAATGCTTCTTACTGCGCTTATTCTAATGTTAACGGTAGTGCTTGCGGCCTGCGGGAAAAATAACGAAAATACGCCGGCGTCCTCAAGCCCGCCTGCCAGCTCTCCGTCCGCCAGCACGGAGCCGAGCGCTTCCGCGGAGCCGAGCGCGTCAGGCGGCACATCCGCACTGGATGAAGCTTTGGCCGGTAAATATAAAGGCACGAAGGTGACGATGTTCGGTCCGTTCACGGATGCGGACGAAGTGAAATTCCTGGAAGCGATCAAGGACTTCGAGGACAAGACGGGCATCGATATCCAATACGAGGGCTCCAAGGAATTCGAAGCGACGATTTCCATCCGCGTTGACGGAGGAAGCGCGCCGGACATTGCGGACTTCCCGCAGCCGGGCTTGCTGCAAACCTTCGTTAAATCGGGCAAGGTCATCGATGTGGCTTCCTTCATGGATATGGAGCGTCTGAAGGGCAACTACAATCAGAGCTGGCTGGACATGGCTACGATGGCGGGACCGAGCGGCGACGTGATGGCCGGCATTTGGGCTCGCAGCAGCGTCAAAAGCTTGGTCTGGTATCCGAAGAAGGCTTTCGAGGAAGCGGGCTACACGGTTCCGAAAACCTGGGAAGAATTAATGGCGCTTACCGAGCAGATCGCCAAGGACGGCGATCCTGCGTGGGCCATCGGCATCGAGAGCGGCGCGGCCACGGGCTGGCCGGCGACGGACTGGATCGAGGACATCATGCTCCGTACGACAAGTCCGGAAAATTACGATAAGTGGGTAAAGGGAGAGCTGCCGTTCACGGATCCGGTCGTCAAGAACGCGTTCCAGAAGCTGTCCGACATTTGGCTGAACAAGGACTACGTATACGGCGGCGCAAAATCGATCGTGACCACCAGCTTCGGCGATTCGCCCAAGGTGCTGTTCGACAATCCGCCTAAGGCGTGGCTCCACCGTCAAGCCAGCTTTATTACGAGCTTTTTCCCGCAGGATCTGAAAACGGGAGAGGATTACGACTGGTTCTATCTGCCTCCGATCGATTCCCAATACGGCAGTCCGGTGCTCGTAGCGGGCGATATCTACGCCATGTTCAACGACCGTCCGGAAGTGCGCGCCGTCATGGAGTTCTTCACCACTGGAGAATCCCTGAAGACTTGGATCCAATCCGGAGGGATGGTCGCGCCGATGAACGACGCCAAGCTGGAATGGTACCCTACCGATGTGGAGCGTCGCATGGCCGAGCTGGCCCAGCAGGCGACAACGCTCAGATTTGACGGCTCCGACCTGATGGCGGGCTCCGTCGGAGCGGGGACGTTCTGGAAAGGCGTGACCGACTATGTGAGCGGTACCGTCGACCTGGATCGCGCGTTGGAGGAAATTCAGGCCGGCTGGAAGCAATAAGCCCAAAAGCAGACTGAGGAATCGATTGAAAGCGATAATGCGGAGGGTCCTGCAGGGCTGAGCTTGCGCGGCCCTCCGTTATTCATCGAAGGGAGCAGACCTTATGACAACCTCCGCGGCAAGGCCTGCCGAGAAAGCCAAATCGCAGGTTGCGTTAAACGCGATGGCCACCTTCCTCGTCCTTGCTTTGAACATCGCGCTGCACGCCGGAATATTCGTGTTCCTGAGAGACAGCTCGATGAACCCCGTGCTCTACGCCATTCTGGCGATTGCTTGGGGCGTGGGCGGCGTATACCTGATCTACTGGTCATTGAACTGGACGGTGGAACGGTATTCGGACGTGTGGAGGAGAAGAATCCAGCCTTATTTGTTCGTCGGTCCGGCCTTTCTGCTGCTGAGCTGGCTATTGCTTATTCCAACGGTCCGCACCTTGTACATGAGCTTCATGGACGCAGGATCAGAGAAATTCGTCGGCTTCGCCAATTACGCCGCGATCTTCACGAATCGCCTGCTATTGACGGCGCTGAGAAACAATCTGATATGGGTAGCCTTCGGGGCAACCGCCTGTATCGTGCTTGGTCTGCTGATCGCGGTGCTGGCCGATCGGAGCAGCTTCGAGAAGTTGGCGAAAGCGATCATCTTCCTGCCGATGGCGATCTCGTTTGTTGCGGCCGGCGTCATCTGGAAATTTATTTATTATTATCAGCCGGGCGACGAGCAAGTAGGTCTGTTGAACGCCATCGTGACGGCGTTCGGCGGAGAGCCGCAAGCATGGACGAGCATGCTGCAGCCGTGGAACAATCTGTTTCTGGTCGCCATTCTTGTCTGGATGCAGACAGGCTTTGCGATGGTGATTTTCTCCGCGGCGCTGAAAGGCGTTCCCGAAGACATGCTGGAAGCCGCGAGAATGGACGGAGCGGGGGAAGTCCGGATTTTCTTCAAAATCATCGTTCCGTACATTAGCACAACGATCCTGTCGGTTACGACGACGATTATCGTATTTACGCTCAAAATCTTCGACGTCGTCATGGTCATGACGGGCGGCCAGTACGATACCGAGGTCGTGGCGACGCAGTTTTACCGGCAATTTTTCATGTATCGCAACTTCGGCTACGGCTCGACGCTGGCTATTGTGCTGCTGATCGCCGTCATTCCCGTCATCGTATTCAACTTGCGGCAAATGCGCAGACAGGGGGGATTTTGATGGCGCGCAGATCGAGAAGAACCCGCTCCAAAACCGTCGTCAACGTCGTTCTGGCGTTCATCTGCCTGATCTGGCTCGTTCCGACCGTAGGTCTGTTCATCTCTTCGTTCCGTCCCGCGACGGAAATTCTGAAGAGCGGGTGGTGGACGGTATTTCCGCATAAGGAGAACGTAGCGAAGGACACGATTACTCTTCCGAAGGACACGGATCTGAGGCAGCCGATCGAAGTGAACGGGACTTCGTATTCGGACGAGGAGCTGAAGGGCGGAGTCAAGGCGCCGGACGGATCCCTGCTCGTGTGGGAGAACCGCAGGGCAAGAACGATTCAGGTGCAAGAATCGGGCTGGACGATGAACACTAGCTTTACAACGGAAAACTATGAAGGCGTGCTGACGGGCAAGCAGTACCGGATTACGGATACGGACGGCACCGTAAAGACGAAGAAGGGGAACGGGCTTTCGCGGGCGTTCCTGAATACGCTGACCGTCTCGATTCCCGCTACCCTCATTCCGATTCTGATCGCGACCTTCGCCGCCTATGCGTTCGCATGGCTGAAATTCCCGATGAGAAAAACGATGTTCGTCGTCGTGATCATGCTGCTCGTCGTACCGCTTCAGGTGGCAATGATTCCGGTACTGCGGGATTATACTTCGCTGGGATTGAACGGAACCTTCCTGGGCGTATGGATTGCTCATGCCGGGTTCGGCCTGCCGCTCGCAACCTATTTTATGTATTCTTACATTAGCCAGTTGCCCAAGGATCTGTTCGAATCGGCATTCATGGACGGCGCTTCGAATTTTACGATCTTCACCAGGCTTATCCTGCCGTTATCCGTGCCTTCCATCGCCTCGATCAGCATCTTCCAGTTCTTATGGGTATGGAACGACTATCTCGTCTCGCTTGTATTCATCGGGAATCAGCCGGATGTTCAGGTGTTATCGATGAAAATCGCCGACATGGTCGGAACGAGGGGCAACGATTGGCATTTGCTTACTGCCGCCGCATTCGTGTCCATGCTCATGCCGCTGGCCGTATTCTTCGGCTTGCAGAAATATTTCGTGCGCGGGCTGATGGGCGGTTCGGTCAAGGGCTAATACGACACGAAAAAGCCTGAGTCTCTCGGGGGAGGCAATCTCTCCCTCGGTACACTCAGGCTTTCGTTATGTCGTTCGACCCTGAGCCGGGGCCTAACGATCGAGCAGTTGACGAATCATCTGTTGCTTGCGTTGGGAGCATGGCAGACGTTTGGAGGTGTCGTCGAATAAGAGGTGTTGCTCGCCCATGACCGAGATATTCCGGACGTTGACGTAACAATCGGATGAAACACGGAAGAAGGTTGCGGAGTCATCGATCAAGCGATTTCTTTCGTCGGCGGACATTCTCTTTTTAATATTATAATTCCGTCCGTGAAAGCTGATTAAGCCATGCGTGCCGACCTTGAAGAACAAAATGTCTTGACGCGGCTCGAAATCCTCGTACACATTTTTCTCTTGAAGCGCTGCATTCATCGTTCCAGTCCCCCTTAGAATGATGTAGCTTTGATAGCGCTTTCAGTATAACATAATTTTTAAGGATTTGGGAGACTTCCCGAAAAAAATTATAAAATTTCACAAACGAGAGCAAGAGCCTCGCGAATCGCGGCCCCGGTTAAGGGGCCGTTCCATGTCGCAAGGCTCTTTCAATTAGTTCACGCGCACGCGAATCACGTTCCAGGAGGCGCGGTTCAATTGGGCGCGAACGGTAAAGCCGTCCGCAGCGGCGTTGCCGCCTTCATGCGGCTTCACGCGGTCGGGCCGGGCCGCCGTGTTCGCGGCTTTCAGATCGCCGCTTTCCAGCACGAGATGGCTGATCACTTCGCAAGAGCGGAAGCTTCTCAGATCGACGTCCAGCGGCAGGGCATTGTCCAGATCCCGGTTGACGGCGAAGATCGTCACCTCGCCGGCCTCTTCGTTGTAGACGGCGATCGTCTCCAGGTAGGGAATGTCCGTAATTTCCTTCGTGTCGTATTTCGGAGATTGCACGAGCGGCACGAGAGCCTGTCCCCGCCCGAATACGGAGGCGTGCATATACGGATAGTAGATCGTTTGGGCCCAGGCCGCGCCGCCGTTCTCGGTCATGATCGGAGCAATGACATTGACGAGCTGGGCGAGACATGCGACCTTGACGCGGTCGGCATTCTTGAGCAAGGCGATCAGCATGCATCCGACGACAAGCGCGTCTTCCATCGTGTAGACGTCTTCCAGCTGCGGCGGGGCGATTTGCCAAGGATCGATTTTTTTGTCGGCATCGTTGGAGTGGAACCAGACGTTCCATTCGTCGAAGGAGAGCTGCATCTTCTTTTTGCTTCTTTTCTTCGCTTTCATGTAGTCGCAGGTGGCGACAATGCTGCGAATAAAGTCCTCCATCTCCAGCGAGCGCCCGAGGAACGTAGCCGTATCATTGTCGGCGTTGCCGTAATAGGTATGCAAGGACAGGTAATCGACATGGTCGTAGGTGTGGTCGAGCACGGTGGCCTCCCACTCCGGATAGGTCGCCATGAATTTGCCGGAGCTTCCGCAGGCAACCAGCTCGATGGAAGGATCGACCCATTTCATCACCTTCGCCGATTCGGCGGCAAGACGTCCGTACTCGGTAGCCGTCTTGGCTCCGATCTGCCATGGGCCATCCATTTCGTTGCCGAGGCACCAGGTCTTGATTCCGTGAGGCTCCTTAAAGCCATGTCCGATCCGCATATCGCTCCAATAAGAGCCGGACGGATGATTGGCGTATTCGACGATGTTGCGCGCTTCGTCGACGCCGTGCGTTCCCAGATTGATCGCCCACATGACGCTGGAGCCTGCGACGCGAGCCCAATCGACGAACTCGTTCAGGCCGAACTGATTCGGTTCAACCGTGCGCCAGGCGAGCTCCAGCCGGCTTGGACGCTGATCCTTCGGACCGATGCCGTCCTTCCAATCGTAGCCGGAGACGAAGTTGCCGCCCGGATACCGGATGATCGGCACCCGAAGCTGGCGAATCAAATCCAGAACGTCCTTGCGATAGCCTTGTTCGTCCGCTTGGGGATGACCGGGCTCGTAGATTCCCCCGTATACCGCGCGGCCCAAATGTTCGATGAACGAACCGTAAAGACGGTCGTCGATCTGGGAAATGACAAAGTCCTTGTCGACAATAAGGGAGGCTTTGTGTGAAGACATGCGGCGATCTCTCCTTGAAGTTAAATTAATAATAATGTTAATCGATTAACACATAAATCTTTTCAAACCCTATTTAACATGAAACTTATCTGAAAAGCAAGACATAATTCCCGATCTTTGATTGCGCTTTTTTGAATTTACATCTATATTAATTTAATGAAGATGCTAGTCGGGGAGGGATGGGTCATGATCAAAGCGAATACCGACCGCAAATGGCTGCCTCTCTATGAGGCGCTTGCCAGCGAGGTTCGGCTCAAGATCCTTGACCTGCTGGCGGATAAGCCGATGAATCTGAAGGAAATCGCGGAGAGCCTGTCGCTGAGCAGCGCAATCGTGACGATGCATGTGCGCAAGCTGGAGCTTGCCGGATTGATTGCGACGAAGATGGTTCGCCGTCAGGGCGGCACGCACAAAATCTGTTCCCTGTCGGAGACTGCGGTCGAGATCGCGCTGCCCAATGCGGAGACGCAGGAGAGGACCTATTCGGAGCACTTCATTCCGGTCGGGCATTATACGTCCTTCGAGGTGTATCCGACTTGCGGTCTCGCGACCCGCGAGAAGCTGGTCGGGGAATTAGACGATCCCCGCTACTTCCTCGATCCCGAGCGGGTGAACGCGGCGATCCTCTGGTTCGGCGAAGGCTATGTGGAATACAAGACGCCGAACTATCTGCTGCCCAGCCAGCGGCCGGACGAGCTCGAGATCACCTTCGAGATCGCTTCCGAGGCTCCGGGAGCGAACGAGCAGTGGCCCTCGGACATTCGCTTTTACCTGAACGAGATTCTGCTTGGGGAATGGACAAGTCCGGGCGACTTCGGCACGCATGCGCGCGGCCGGTTTACGCCCGACTGGTGGAACCCGCATATGAACCAGTACGGACTGAGGAAGGTGCTTCGCGTCAACGGCGAGGGAACCTACATGGACGGCAATCGCATTTCGGATGTCCGTCTGAACGAGCTGCAATTGGAGAAGCGCTTCTGGACGCTGCGCTTCGCGGTGGAGAAGGACGCGGCCCATGTCGGAGGCTTGACTTTGTACGGAGCGGGCTTCGGCAATTATAATCAGGACATCCAATTCAGGGTGTATTACAGCCAGAGGAGATAATGAATGCCATGATCAATCGCAAAATTACCCCATCCGAGAGCGGCAAGAGGCTGCATCGGTTTCTGCGGAACCTGATGCCTAACCTTCCGCTGGGACAAATCTATAAAATGATCGACAGCGGGAAGGTTAAAATCAACGGGAAACGCAAAAATCAAAATTACGAGCTCGCCGCCGGGGACGAGCTGACGATCTATGTGGAGGAGTCGGCGTACAAGGAAGCCAGCATCGGCCAGAAGAAAGCGAAGTATGTCGGCGTGAACGCCAACATCGACGTTCTGTACGAGGATGGGGAGCTCCTGGTCGTGAACAAGCCGGTCGGCATGCTTACGCACCCGGATCAGGCGGATCAGAAGGACACGCTGGTCAATCGCGTTCATGCCTACCTGTACCGCAAGGGCGAGCTGGACAGCCCTCTCTTCATGCCTGCTACGGCGAACCGGCTTGACCGGAATACGAGCGGCATCGTGCTGATCGGCAAAACCGCCGGCATGCTGCATCAGTTAAACCAGTGGATACAGAAGCATGAGCTGCAGAAATTTTACGTGACTCTCGTCGAAGGACGCTTGACGGGAGAGGGGCAATTGAAGGATAGTCTCGTACGGGACGAGAAGGGCAACCGCACCCGAGTGGTCGGCGAGGGAACAAAGCTTGCGCTAGACGGGGGCGAGGCGAAGGCGATGACGGCGGAGACGCGCTATCGCGTTCTGGATACGGGGGAGGCATACTCTCTTGTCGAGATCGAGTTGATCAGCGGACGTACGCATCAGATCAGAACCCATTTTCAACATATCGGACATTCGCTGCTCGGGGACATCAAATACGGAGGCCGGAGATTCGGGGACGTCAACCACCAGCTGCTGCATGCCTGGCGCATCGTCTTGCCGGACGGCAGGGAATTCAAGGCTCCTCCGCCGGCGCAGATGCGTACAGTCGCGGAGCGGACAGGGCTGCGATTCGAGGCGTAACGACAAGCCGAAGTCGAATATTGGCGACAGGCAGAAAAAAATGGCTTGACAACCCTGAAAGCGCATTACATAATTGCATTATAAATATAGAACGACGTTCTATAATACAGAACGAGAAAGGGGAAGGGGGATCTCGGCGTGGAAGAATCTAAAGTAAAGTCGTTATCCAAAGCTTTGGACGTTCTGGAGTGTTTCTCTATCGAGCAGCCGGAGCTCGGGATTACGGAAATCTGCAACAAGCTCGGACTCTATAAAAGCAATGTGCACAATATCGTCGCAACGTTCGAGAAGCATGGCTATCTGACCAAAAATCCGCTCAACAACAAGTATAAGCTGGGTTTGAATATTTTGAAGCTCAGCAACATCATCAGTAGCAATCTTCACGAGAGAGATTTTATATTACCGCATATCAAGAAGATTGCCAACGAGACGGATGAAATTGTCTATTACGCGATTCTGCACAACAAGCAAGTGCTCTACCTGGACTATGCCTGCACCTCGGGTACGATTATCGAAACCTCTAAAATGGGAGTCATGGCGCCGGTCTACTGCACCGCTACCGGAAAAGCGATCATGTCCTGCTTGCCGAAGCACGATCTCGACAGCTTGATGCAGGATGAGTTCAACCAGTATACCGAGAGAACGATCACGGACAAAGAGCAGATGAGGATCGAGCTGGATAAGTCCCGCAAAAGAGGCTATTCCGTCGATAACATGGAGCATGAATACGGAATAAAGGGCGTCGGCGTGCCGATTCTGGACAGGAAGGGCTATCCGTTCGCGGCGATCAGCGTATCCGGACCGTCCTTGCGGTTTGACGAAGGTAAAGTCGAGTTTTTCGCAAGTTTGTTAAAGCAGCATAAAGAAGCCATAGAGCGGCAATTACCCTGAATTTCTACGGAAGATTAGAGCATTGCCGCTTTTTTTTGATCATTATAAAGAACGTCGTTCTATAATATGGAACAACTAGAAGCATTTGCGTATTGATTTTGCGCGCAGGAGGCAAATCGATGGAGATGGCAAAAAGAAAAATCGGCGACAAATGGATTGCATACGCTTTCATGGCTCCGGCTTTGATCCTTGTAGTCCTCGTATCCTTCTATCCGATAGGCGTCGCAATGAGATGGAGCTTGTACGAAACCGAGTATGTGCGCACGGGAGCCTATGTGGGCGCAGACAATTTCATCTCGATTTTCAAAAATGAAAGCGGTCTCACCAATATTAAAAATTCGTTCGTTTATGTGTTCGGATCGATTCTGATCGTGATTCCCTTAAGCACGCTGCTGGCCGTACTGCTCAATATGAAGGTCAAATTCAGGGTCTGGTTCAGAACGGCGATCATCTTGCCCTGGGTCATCTCCCAGACGGTCACCGCATTGCTCTGGAAATGGCTCATCAATGCCAACTACGGTCCCGTCAACTACATCGTCGAACAACTGGGCGGAACCAAAATCGATCCGCTCAGTACGAGCACGGGGGCGAACATCGCCTTAATCGTCGCCAACGTGTGGAACACGTTCCCGATCGCGCTCATCTTGATTCTGGCCGCCCTTCAGACGATCTCCTCCGAGCTCTACGAGGCGGGAAGGGTAGACGGCGCGACCGGCTGGAAATCGTTCACCCGAATTACGCTGCCGCTCATCAAGCCGACCATTGCCGTGACGCTCATCATGCTGAGCCTTGAGTATTTCAATATGGTTACGCTGATCTATGTATTTACCGGCGGCGGTCCGTTCAGCGCCACGGAAACGTTAAGCCTGAGAGCCTTCAAGGAAGGCTTCGAATATTGGAATATCGGCCTGGGCTCCGCCTTCAGCGTGCTGCTGTTCGCCTTTAACCTGTTGCTCAGCCTGATCTACGTTCGGGCGCTTAAATCCAAAGATTGACCGGCACGCCGGAAAGGAGAGAGAACATGCAAAGCAGGCCAGCATCCCGAGGCAAGCGCTCTAATCTTCTCGTGTATTTCATCTTGATCTGCAGCTCCGCGTTCGCGCTCATTCCGATATTGTGGGCGGTCAGTACCTCGCTCAAGACCGAAGCGACGATCGTTCAATACCCGCCGCAGTGGATTCCGTGGGAGATCACGTTCGACAATTACGCCAACGTCCTGTTTCATTCCAACTTTCCGCAGTATTTCGGGAACAGCATTCTCGTTGCGGCAATTTCCATCGCGGCGTCGCTGTTTATCTCCGCGCATGCGGCGTACGCGGCCTCCCGATTCCAGTTCAGAGGCAAGAAGCTGATTCTGTTTCTGATCCTGATGACCTCCATGATTCCGGGCATCGCCATTCTGATCCCGCTGTATCTGACTTCGGTCAAGGTCGGCTTGTACGATACGTTCGCCGGCATGATTCTGATCTACACGGCCTGGCGGACGCCGATGCTGATCTGGGTGCTCAAGGGCTTCTTCGATTCCGTGCCCAAGGAGATCGAGGAGGCGGCCAAGGTGGACGGATGCTCTCCGCTGCGCACCTTCTACCAGTTGATTCTTCCGGTGTCGCAGCCCGGTCTGGCCGCCGGAGCCCTGCTGTCGGCGATCTATGTCTGGAATGATTTTCTGGTCGCCTTCTCGTTCACGACGAGGGACGAGCTCAGGCTGCTGTCCGTCGGCTTGTACAACTACATTACTCAATACGGCATCAATTGGGGGCAGTTGATGGCGGCGGTCGTCATCTCGGTCGTTCCGGTCGTTGTCCTGTTCATAAGTCTTCAATCGAAGTTCGTCGACGGCTTGTCCGCCGGGGCGGTCAAGGGCTAACGGTGACAAGGGGCATCGCTCCATCACATAACCACTATCCAAGGGGGCAATACCATGAAAAAGTTAGGGGCTGTGCTTGCTATCGTCATGATGCTTGGAACGTTGATTGCTTGCGGCAAATCGGGCAACGACGTTACGTCCCCAAGCTCGTCGGGCGCATCGTCTGGCGGCAATTCCGAGAAAGCGGTCGAGCTGAAGCTGTGGACCTTCCTCAACCCGGAGCAGCAGGACGACCCTCGTTCGGTCGCCTTGAAAAGCATCGTGGACGGCTTCAACGCGAGCCAAGGAAAAATCAAAGTATCGGTTGAAAGCGTTCACTTCTCCAAAATCGATTCCCAAGTCATTCAAGCGGTCGCTTCGGGGGGCGGTCCGGACATTTTGAATGTATACACCGATCTGCTTCGCATGCACGTAGACGCCAAAACGATTCAGCCGATTACCAAATATGCTTCCGAATGGTTAAACAACGAAGGCAAAGGCGATTACATCTATTCGGAAAACCAAATCAAGCTGGACGGAGAAATAATGGCACTGCCATGGGAAGCCCGCGTATTCACGCTGTTTTATAGAAAGGACCTGTACGACGCGGCGGGCCTGAAAGCTCCGCAAACGCTGTCCGAGCTGCTCGCGGCGGCCAAGGCGGTCAAGGACAACAATCGGCTGGGCTTTGCCGTCGGCATGTCCGAAGGGGCCAACGCGGCTTCGTTCATGGAGACGTTCATTCCCATTCTCCGGGCAGCGGGCGGGAAAATGTTCGACACGGAGGGCAGGGCGACTTTCGCCGGCGACGCCGGCGTCAAAGCGATCAACTTCCTGAAGGAAATGGTGGATAGCGGAGCCATGAACAATCAGACGATTTCCATGACTGCCGACGATATTACGAACGGGCTAAAGGCCGGCAACATCGCGACGGGGGTATCGGGCTCCATGCGCGCATCGGCTATCCGGGGCTCCGATACGGGCAAAAACATCCTGACCACTCCCGTGCCGCCGTTCGAGATGGGCCAATCGAGCCCGACGATGGTCGCGGGGCAGACGCTAACGATCGGCGTCAACACGAAGCATGCCGACGAAGCCTGGGAATTCATCCGTTACTATCTCAGCAAGGAATCCCAGATCAAGTGGGCGGAAGCCGGAGTCATGCCCGTCCTGTCCTCCGCTTACGAGGATGCCGCCGTTACCGGATTGCCGAACTACGAAGAGCTGGTTCGTTGGAAGCAGGAGGCGAGCGACAGCGGGCAAATCGTGTTCTACCCGGCGGATTATACGAAGCTGAGCACCGAGCTTGCCAAAGCGGCGCAGAAAATCGTCTTCCAGGGTGCTCCGGCCAAGGAGGCGCTGGAGTCGGTGGCAAACGCCTATAACGCCAACAAGAAGTAAACGGATCGCAGAGGTATTTCGCGGCGCCGTTCCGCGAGCATCCGAAGCGGCGCCGCTTTCATACAAATCAGCTATGCACAGGAGGAAGAGAAATGATCAACAAGGAATATGACGTAATCGTAATGGGCGGCGGACCTTCCGGCTTTATCGCGGCTATTGCCGCGGGAAGAACCGGAGCGCGCACGCTGCTGGTGGACAAGAACGGATTTCTTGGCGGAGCGGCGACTTCAGCGGCACTAGGCCCGATCTCGCCTTTCCATATACGCGACGAGCAGGTGGTCAAAGGCATTCCGCAGCAGTTCATGGACAGGATGGTCGCATACGGCGCGAGCCCGGGCCATTGCAAAGTGTTGGACCCTTACGGCAGCGGGGCATATCTCGGCTTCTTCGACCGTGAAAGATACAAGTATATCGCCTATGAAATGGTCCGGGAAGCGGGCGTGGAGGTGCTCTTCCACTCCGTATACAGCGGTACGATCATGGAAGGCGACCGGGTCGCCGGAGTGAAGGTCGTCAATAAATCCGGGGAAAACGTGCTGAAGGCCAAGGTGGTCGTAGACGCGACGGGAGACGGGGACGTGGCGAGCGGCGCCGGCGCGGAATTCGTGCTTGGACGGGCCAAGGACCGCAAGATGCAGCCGTCTACGCTGATGTTCGAGATGAGCAACGTGGACACGGACAAGCTCTACCAGTATATCCTCGACAATCCGGAAGACTTCGAATGGAAATCCGATGCGGTTCCGGTCAGGGAATATTCCGACAGACTGGTCAGCAAGTATTTCGTCGCGCAAGGCTTCAAGAGGTTCGTGAAGACAGCGATTGAGAATGGAGAGCTGTATATCGGCCGCGATTCAATCCTGCTGCTGAACTCGGTGCATCCGGGCGTGATTCATTTCAATTCGACGCGCGTCATCAACGTGGACGGCACGGATGCCGATTCCAGAACCGCGGGAGAGATCGAAGGCCGCAAGCAGGTCGAATCGATCGTCAAGTTTATGAACAAGTATGTGCCCGGCTTCGAGCAGGCGTTCTTGAGCACGACCGGAAACGAGATCGGCGTTCGGGAATCGCGGCATATCGTCGGCAATTACGTGCTGCAAGCGGACGACGTGATCGAGGGCAGAAGGTTCGACGATGTCATTACGCGCGGGTATTTCCCGATCGACGTGCACAATATGGCGGGCAAAGCCGGCTACGGCGATCCGGAGTCCGCCGGGGCCTGGATCGACATTAAGGATTCCTACGACATTCCCTATCGCTGTCTCGTTCCAGTTAAGGTGGACGGCTTGGTTATGGCGGGAAGATGCATATCGGCGACCAGCGAAGCCCACGGCTCGTTCCGCACGCAAGGCAGCGTCATGGCGATCGGTCAGGCGGCGGGAACCGCTGCGGGACTCAGCGCGATGAAGGGCACTCAGCCGAGAGAGCTGGACATTAAGCAGCTGCAGGACGAATTGCTGCGGAACGGAGCCTCCTTGCGCCGAGACCCGCAAGCCGTGGAGCAAGAGACGGAGAACGCGCAGAAACATGCCGCCGCGTTCTTGAAGGCGAACCCGCGCCATATTACGCCGAATATCGGCAGCGACTCCTCGGCGGTTCGGAAGTGAAGGCCTCCATCGCTCCGGGCATCTGGCCGACGATGATTACGCCCTTCACGGCCGGCGGCGCGGTCGATTATTATGCGCTTGAGCAGCTGATCGAATGGTACATCGCCAGCGGAGTGGACGGCTTGTTCGCCGTCTGCCAGTCGAGCGAGATGTTCGCCTTGAGCCTGGAGGAAAGAGTCAAGCTTGCGGCTTTCACGAAGGCGAAGGCCGCAGGCCGGGTCCCGGTCATCGCATCCGGGCATGTTGCGGACAGCGAGGAAGCCCAGATAACGGAGCTCAAGGCGATTGCCGACACGGGCGTCGATGCGCTCGTTCTGATCACGAACCGTCTGGCTGGAGAGCAGGAATCCGACGACGTCTGGATGAGCAATCTGGAGCGTCTGCTGGCGGAGCTTCCCCCCGACGTACCGCTCGGCTTTTATGAATGTCCGTTTCCGTACAAGCGGCTCATTTCTCCGGAGCTTCTCAAGCGGTGCGCGGATACGGGGCGATTCCTGTTCCTCAAGGATACAAGCTGCGACATCGAGAATATTAAAGCAAAGCTGCAAGCGATCGAGGGCACGGGACTAAAGCTGTACAACGCCAATTCGGCGACGCTGCTGGAGACGCTCAAGCTTGGAGTTGCGGGCTACAGCGGGGTCATGGCTAATTTTCATCCCGGCTTGTACGCCTGGCTGTTCCGGCATTGGCAGGACCGTCCGGAGCTCGCGGAGGAGCTGAGCGATATGCTCAGCATAACGTCCCTCATCGAGAAGCAGCTGTATCCGGTGAATGCGAAATACTATTTAATGCTTGAACGCATAGTCGACAACTGCGGGAGCCGCACGAAAAATCATCGGGAGTTCACGGCAACGAACCGGCTGGAGGTCGAGCAATTGCGCCGTTTGTCGAAGACGCTGGAGGCCCGGTACTCCCTGCAGGCGTTGGGATAGGAATGAGGAAGACAGGATGAATCGTAGCCCGAGTCCTGACCGGGAATAGGCTGTCAGGTTGGCGTGCCGTTCGAATGGACACAAGTTGTACATGGTTTTCCGCGCAGGCCGTTGGTACACTGGAATAAATTCGGCTGAATGGAGGAATCCCCATGCTTGCAACGCCGCTCGGGCGGCTGCGCTTTATCGGAATTTTCGAGGCGGCTTCATTTCTTATCCTGCTATTGATCGCCATGCCGCTAAAGTATTTTGCCGACCTCCCCCAGGGAGTAACGGTGGTAGGCATGGCCCACGGCGTATTGTTCACCTTGTATTTGCTCGCCGTACTGAACGCATTGCTTGCGCGCAAGCTGTCCTGGCTGATGGCGGCGCTGGCTGTCGTAGCCGCGTTTCTGCCTTTCGGACCTTTGATTCTGGATCGCAAGATTCAGAATTGAGCGGGCGTCGTTAACGGCTCGCGTATAACCGACTTTTATAAGCCGATCTTAAGAGAGCTGCCCCAAAGCAACAATAGGGGCGGCTTTTGTTTTTCGTTCGATGGGACGATTTAGAATTTGTGTTCCGTTCATACTCCGTTCATAATTACAGCATATTATCATTTTTACATATTGGAGCAACTTATTTTGGATTCCTGGAGCTGATGAATTTGCTAAAGCTGTTCCGTTACCTCAAGCCCTATCGCTGGATGGTCGCAACGGTGCTGATCCTTATTCTCCTGCAATCGTTGTGCGAGCTGTACCTGCCGACGCTGATGGCGGATATCGTCAACGACGGGGTGGTGAAAGGAGATACCCCTTATATTTGGAAAATCGGCGGCTTCATGATTGCGGTAACCGCATTGGGAACGCTGGTATCGATCGCGGCCAGCTATCTGTCGTCGCGGATTGCCTCCGGATTCGGCAGAGACGTTCGCAGCAAGACGTTCCGTCAGGTTGAAAATTTCTCGCTGCTGGAGTTCGACAAGATCGGCACCGCATCGCTCATCACCCGGACAACCAACGATATTACGCAGGTTCAATCGGTGTTGATCATGATCCTGAGAATGATGGTTGCCGCCCCGATGATGTGCATTGGAGGCTTGATCATGGCGATCTCGAAGGACGCTCACCTCTCGCTTGTATTCGTCGGAGCGATTCCGGTCCTGGCGCTGACGATTGTCGTGATCGCAGCGAAGGGCATTCCTTATTTCAAGGTCATGCAGAAAAAGGTGGATCAGCTCAATCTGGTTCTGCGGGAAGGGCTGACCGGCATTCGCGTCATCCGCTCGTTCAATCGTTTCAGTCACGAAACGAAGCGCTTCGAGCATGCGAACGGTGATCTCACTCAGACCGCGATCAAGGTCAATCAAATTATGGCCTTCATGATGCCGATGATGATGCTTATTCTAAATTTCTCCTCGCTTGCGATCATCTGGTTCGGAGGACTTCGAGTCAGCAGCGGACATATGCAGGTTGGAGATTTGATGGCTTTCCTGCAGTATGCGATGCAGATCATGTTCTCTCTGTTGATGGTTTCGATGCTGTTCGTAATGGTCCCGCGCGCCTCGGCTTCGGCTGTTCGAATTAATGAGGTGCTGAATCTGAAGCCGACGATCAACGAGAAGAAGGGAAGCCGGACGCCAGCAGGCAACGGCATGCAGAAGGACGCCGATACGGCATCCGGACCCGCTCCTCGCGGACGGGTCGACTTCGACCAGGTGTCGTTCCGGTATCCCGGAGCCGAGAATGCCGCGATCGAGGGGATCAGCTTCAGCAGTATGCCAGGTGAAGTCACCGCCATCATTGGAGGAACGGGCTCGGGCAAGTCGACTCTGATCAGCCTGATCCCCCGATTCTACGACGCGGAGGCAGGAGCCGTGCGCATAGACGGCGTCGACGTGCGCGAGCTGCCCGTGGAGACGCTGCGCGGCATGATCGGACTGGTTCCCCAGAAGGCGCAGCTCTTCACGGGCACCATCTCCGACAATATCCGCTATGGCAAGGTCGATGCGACAGAGACGGAAATCCGCCATGCCGCCGATACCGCCCAAGCGAAGGATTTCATTGAAGAGATGGCCGGCGGCTACGACGCCGTCATCTCCCAGGGCGGCGCCAAC
Organism: Cohnella boryungensis; assembly: GCF_042651945.1. Lineage (NCBI taxonomy): Bacteria > Bacillati > Bacillota > Bacilli > Caryophanales > Paenibacillaceae > Cohnella > Cohnella boryungensis. The sequence goes on from NZ_JBHSED010000001.1 coordinate 122,637, forward strand.
CTCTCGGGCGGACAGAAGCAGCGATTGTCCATCGCGCGGGCGCTCGTGCGCAAGCCGTCGATCTATCTGTTCGACGACAGCTTCTCCGCGCTGGATTTCAAGACCGACGCCAGGCTGAGAGCGGCGCTGAAGGACGAAACGACCGAAGCGACGGTCATTATCGTCGCACAGCGGGTTAGCACGGTCATGGATGCCGACCGGATCATCGTTCTGGATGAGGGGAAGGTCGCGGGCATCGGCAATCACAAGGAGCTAATGAAGAGCAGCGAAGTCTACCGCGAGATCGTTTCTTCGCAGCTTTCCGAGGAGGAGATCGCATGAGCGAGCGTCAAGGCAATGCCAGAATGCCGAGCAAACCCCCGGGACCAGGCCCAGGTATGGGACCGGGCATGGGCGGCATGGGAATGCCCGTCCAGAAGGCCAAAAATTTCAAGGGAACGCTGCGGCGACTGGCCGGCTATCTGCGTCCCCAGAGAATGAAGCTGCTTGCCGTGCTTGTCACGGCGATTCTAAGCACAGGCTTCGCGATATACAGTCCGAAGGTACTCGGGGAAGCTACGACAAAGCTGTTTGAAGGCATGATGGCCACCCTCAAGGGCGATCCGAATGCGCATTACGATCTGGCGGGCATCTGGCAAATCGCGGTATTCCTGGCGGGGCTGTACGTTGTCAGCTCGATCTTCAGCTATATCCAGCAGTTTCTGATGGCCGGAGTGGCGCAGAAGACGGTCTACGGCCTTCGCAACGAGGTGAACGCCAAGCTGGGCAAGCTGCCGTTGAAATATTTGGACAGCCAGACGCACGGGGAAATTCTGAGCCGCGCCGTGAATGATGTAGACAACATCAGCAATACGCTGCAGCAGAGCTTGACCCAACTGATCACATCGCTGATCACCATCATCGGCGTAATTATCATGATGCTCACGATCAGCCCGTGGCTTACGCTCATCCTGCTGCTTACGCTGCCATTGTCCATGATCGTCATCAGAGGCGCCGCGAAGAAGTCGCAAAGCTATTTCAAGGCGCAGCAGATGGAGCTCGGCATGCTTAACGGACATGTCGAGGAAATGTATTCGGGACACAGAATCGTGAAAGCCTACGGCCAGGAGGACAACTCGGTCGCCAAGTTCGACAGCATCAACGAAAAGCTGTACAGCTCGGGCTGGAAAGCGCAATTCGTATCCGGGAACATCATGCCGCTCATGAGCATGGTCAGCAATATCGGGTACGTCTTCATCAGCGTGGTCGGCGGCATCATGGTGGCGCGGGGTTCGATTTCCATCGGCAATATTCAAGCGTTCATACAGTACGCCAGACAGTTCTCGATGCCTCTTGTGCAGACGGCTAATATCGCGAATATCATTCAATCGACGATCGCTTCGGCGGAGCGCGTGTTCGAGCTGCTCGACGAAGAGGAGGAGATTGCCGAACCGGCCGATAGCGAGGCTGTCGAGCTCGCGGACGCACATGGAGCGGTGGCGATGCATGGCGTGAATTTCGGATACAAGGAAGACGCAATGCTGATCGAGAATATGGACATCGACGTCAAGAGCGGACAGATGGTGGCGATCGTCGGGCCGACGGGCGCGGGCAAAACGACGCTTGTGAATCTGCTCATGCGCTTCTACGAGGTGAACGACGGAACGATCATGATTGACGGAGCTGACATTACGCGAATGAAACGCGGCCATCTGCGCAGCCTGTTCGGCATGGTGCTTCAAGACACCTGGCTGTTCAACGGGACGATTCGCGACAATATCGCATACGGCCGCGCGGGAGCGACGGAAGAGGAGATCGTGGCGGCGGCTAAGGCCGCGCACGCGGACCACTTCATCCGGACGCTGCCGGAAGGCTATGATACGGTGCTGAACGAGGAGGCGTCCAATCTGTCGCAGGGACAGAAGCAGCTTCTGACGATTGCCAGGGCGATTCTGGCGGACCCGGCCATCCTGATTCTCGACGAGGCGACGAGCAGCGTCGACACGCGGACGGAGGTTCACATTCAGCGAGCCATGAACGAGCTGATGAAGGACAGAACAAGCTTTGTCATCGCGCACCGCCTGTCCACGATTCGCGATGCGGATCTGATTCTCGTCATGAACCACGGCAGCATCATCGAGAAGGGCACCCACGCCGAGCTGCTGGCCCAGGAAGGCTTCTACGCCGATCTGTATTACAGCCAGTTCACCGGAGGGGCCGCAAGGGTTCAAGCGGTCTGAACGGGTAATAGAGAAGAGAGAAGAATCCGCTCCCTCGCTCGATTTATGCCGAGGGAGCGGGTATAGTTAGTACCATCCCGAACAATCGGGCCTGCATTTCACTGCGGGCGACAGAGAGAGGAGAATGCGGATATGGCAAGCTTGGAGGACATCATTCGGGGACGGCGGAGCATAGGAAAGGTCAAGCCGGATGCCGTGCCGAAGGAGCTGGTGGAGAAGCTGCTCGAAGCGGCCACCTGGGCGCCGAGCCACCATCGCACGGAGCCTTGGCGATTTATCGTCATGATGGGAGAAGGCCGCAGCGCTCTTGGCAGAGCCTACGCGGACATTGCTGCAGAGACATGGGGCGAGATATCGGCGGAGGAACGCGAGCAGCGGCAGGAGAAGGAGGCGGCCAAAGCCTTCCGGGCTCCTGTCGTCATCGCCGCCGTATGCTCCCCGTCGGAGCTCCCGCAGGCAGACGAGCGAGAAGAGCTGGCCGCGGTGCACGCGGCGGTGCAAAATCTGCTGCTGACCGCTCATGCGAACGGGCTTGGCGCCGTCTGGCGGACAGGCGCTCCTTCCTATCATCAGCGGATGAAGCAAGCCTTCGGCCTTGCTGCCAGAGAGCAGCTTGTCGGGCTTCTGTACATCGGGTATCCGGATATGCCGATACCGCAAGCAGAGAGAGCTCCAGTCGCGGAGAAAACCGTCTGGATGGAATAGTCGGACACGCGAAGAGCCAATCCTAGAGAACGACAGGATTGGCTCTTCTTCTATGTCATCTGGCCGAACGTCCGTCTGTCGGAGAGATGGCGGCCACGGAGCGCCGTACGATCATATCGGCGGGCAGCACGATCTTCTTCCACGGGAGGCCTGTTACGCCGCGCTCCTGCAGCCGCTCCACCAGCATCTGCGTGCCCAGGTAACCGAATTGATAGGCCTGCTGGGCGATTACCGTCAGAAACGGGTCGATCTCGGAGAAGGGCCCCAGATCATCGAAGCAGACGAGGGACACCTGCTCCGGCACCCGGATGCCGCGGGCATGCAAGGTGCGGATCACCTCCACGGCAAGCACGTTGTTGCCCGCTACGATAGCGGTCGGGGCAGGGTCCATGCGGTCCAGCCACCGCTCGATTTCCGACAGGTCGCTGCGAGGCTCGAATGCGGTCTCCAGCACATACGCCTCATCGAACGCGAGATCGTTCAGCTTCAACGCCTCCCGATAGCCCTCCAACCTGAGCCGCGCGCTGGAGATTTGCGGAGAGCCGTTGATCAGCGCAATCCGCTCGTGCCCCTGCGAGGTGAGGTGGTCGACCAGCTTGCGGGCGCCTTCCTTGCTGTCCCCGAGCACAACGTCGCTGTCCATGCCCGGCACCTCGCGATCCAGCAGAACGAATGGGACCTGATGTAGGCGAAGCGTCTCCAGATGCGGCAGGGACAAATCTCCGGCGGGGGCAACCAGCACGCCGTCCGCCCGCGTCGCGAGAATCGCATCCACGTAATCCTTCTCCTTGTCCAGGCTTTCGTCGGAGTTGCCGAACAGCAGCCGATAGCCGTGCTTCTTGGCCGCATCCTCCGCACCGCGCGCCAGCGTCGTGTAGAAGGGGTTCGTAATGTCCGTGATGAGCAGAAAGAGGACATTGCTCTGCTGCAGCACCAGGCTACGAGCCATATGATTGGGAACGTAATTCAGCTCTTCCATGACGCGCCGAACCTTCGCCCGGGTTTTGTCGCTGATTTTCCCAGTGTTATTGATAACCCTGGATACCGTCATCGCGGACACACCGGCCTTGGCGGCAATATCGTAGATTGTAACCATGATTCTAAAGCCCCTCATCGTCTTTGTGTACTTCCCATCTTACAAAATTAAAGAATTGACAGCAAGCGTTTTCCTTGTTAACTTAGGGTTATCGGTAACATTATCCCACCTTTTGGAGGCTAACGACATGGCAGAGCAGCAGTTCAGATGGAAAGGCGAATTCCCGAAGATCGGTATTCGTCCGACGATTGACGGCAGACGCAGAGGCGTTCGCGAGTCCTTGGAAGAGCAGACGATGAATATGGCGCTTGGCGTGGCCAAGCTGATCTCCGACAATCTGCGCTATCCCGACGGCACTCCGGTGCAATGCGTAATCGCCGATACAACCATCGGTGGCGTGGCGGAATCCGCCGCTGCCGCGAGCAAGTTCGCCAAGGAAAACGTCGGCGTATCGATTACGGTTACGCCTTGCTGGTGCTACGGCACCGAGACGATGGACATGGACCCTGCCGTGCCGAAGGCCGTCTGGGGCTTTAACGGAACGGAGCGTCCGGGCGCGGTCTATCTGGCCGCCGTGCTATCCGGTTACGCGCAGAAGGGCTTGCCGGCCTTCGGCATCTACGGCAACGACGTTCAGGATGCGGGCTCCAAGGAAGTGCCGGAAGACGTCAAGGGCAAGCTGCTTGGCTTCGCAAGAGCGGGACTGGCGGTCGCGCTGATGAAAGGCAAGTCGTACTTGTCCATGGGTTCGGTATCGATGGGCATCGCCGGCTCGATCGTCAACGATGCGTTCTTCCAGGAATATTTGGGCTTGCGTACGGAATACATCGACATGAGCGAATTCGTTCGCCGCATGGAAGAAAATATTTACGATCCGGTGGAATTCGAGAAAGCGTTTGCCTGGGTCAAGAAAAATTGCGTAGAAGGACCGGACAACAATCCGGAGGATATTCAATTGTCCCGCGCCAAGAAGGATCAGGATTGGGAGACAGTCGTCAAGATGACGATCATCGCCCGCGACCTGATGGTCGGCAATCCTCGCCTGGAGGAGCTCGGCTTCGGCGAAGAGGCGCAAGGGCACAACGCCATCGTCTCCGGCTTTCAGGGTCAGCGCCAATGGACGGATCACTTCCCGAACGGCGACTTCATGGAAACGATGCTGAACTCGTCGTTCGACTGGAACGGCATTCGCGCGCCATACATCGTCTCCACGGAGAACGACAGCCTGAACGGCGCGGTGATGCTGTTCGGCAACCTGCTGACGAATACGGCGCAAATCTTCGCGGACGTGCGCACTTACTGGAGTCCGGAATCCGTAGAGCGGGTTACGGGGCACAAGCTGTCCGGCGCGGCGGAGAACGGAATTCTTCACTTGATCAACTCCGGCTCGGCGACGATGGACGGAACGGGAGAGCAGTCGAGAGACGGCCAGCCGGCGATGAAGCCGTTCTGGGAAATTACCGAAGAGGAAGCTCAGAAGTGTCTGGATGCGACCTCCTGGCGTTCCGCGTCGGTCGGCTATTTCCGCGGAGGCGGCTATTCCTCCGACTTCCTGACGCGCGGCGGCATGCCGCTGACGATGTCGCGGCTTAATCTGGTCAAAGGCATCGGACCGGTGCTGCAAATCGCGGAAGGCTACTCCGTCGATCTGCCGGAGGCGGTTCACAAGACGCTGGACGAGCGTACCGATCCGACCTGGCCGACAACCTGGTTCGCTCCGATCCTTAACGGCAAGGGCGCGTTCAAGAACGTCTACGACGTGATGGACAACTGGGGCGCGAACCACGGCTCGATCAGCTACGGCCATATCGGCGCCGATCTGATTACGCTGGCATCTATGCTGCGTATTCCGGTCAGCATGCACAACGTGCCGGAAGAGCAGCTTTTCCGCCCGCGCGCATGGGGACTGTTCGGCACGGACAACGCGGAGAGCGCGGACTATCGCGCTTGCGCCAACTTCGGCCCGCTGTACAAATAAAAACGATTGCGACGACGCTGTCGTCTGATCCGCTTTCGGGTCAGGCGGCATCCGTCTGTCTGCGGAATGGAGAATTCAGCTATGAGCAGCCAAGAAATTCGTCAGGAATTATGCAAATATGCCCAGAAAACCGTTGCCAATAAGCTTGTCGTCGGCCCGGGAGGCAATATCAGCGCGCGTCATGAAGGCAAGATGTATCTGTCTCCAAGCGGCTTCGCTCTGGATGAGATTCAGCCTGAGCAATGGGTAGAGGTCGATATCGCCAGCGGCGAGATTACCGATATCGGACTGCGCCCCTCCTCCGAGGTGCTGATGCATCTGTATGCCTATCGGCAAAATCCGAACATCGGCGCCATGGTACATACCCATCCGCCTTACTGCATCGCTTTTACGCTGGTGGAGAAGGACTTGCCGATCATGTTCCCGGATCAGGCCGCTCTCGTTGGCAAAACCGTGTACGTGGATTACGTATTGCCGACAACCGACAAGCTGGCCGACGCGGTGGTGGAGAAAATCGAGCACTCCTCGATCTTGCTCGGCAACCACGGTCTGGTTACGACCGGCCGCAATCTTCGCGAGGCGTACTATCGTACCGAGGTCGTCGAGGAAAGCGCCAAAATCTTCCTTATCGCTCAAGCTATCAAAACTCCGAAGGTATTGACGAAGGAAGAGTTCGAGGAAATTGCTTCGCTGGAAAGCGAAGCGTACCGGATTCAATTGCTGCAAAAAATGAAATAAAGCAGCGCGGCTGGAGAAGAGGGGAGGAGATCGCATATGACGAAAGCAGCTGCGCGGACGACGGATGCAACGGTGCTTGCGTTCGACATGGGCGCCAGCAGCGGCCGGGCGCTGATCGGACTGCTCAAGACCGATTCGGAGCCGGGGGGGAAACGCACGCTGGAGGTCGCGGAAATTCATCGTTTTCCGAATCACGCCATCCAGGTAGGCAAGCATCTGCATTGGGACACGCTGAGATTGCTGCACGAAATGAAGAAAGCGATTCGCTTCGCGTTCCAGCAAGGCTACGAGCCGGCAACGTTCGGCATCGATACGTGGGGCGTAGACTTCGGGCTGCTTGACGCGAATGGGGAATTGCTGGGCAATCCGTATCATTATCGCGACCCGCACACGGAAGGCTTGATCGAGGAGGTCGGGCAATTGATCGGGCCGCAGGCGCTGTTCGAGCAGAGCGGACTCCAGTTCATGCCCTTCAATACGCTGTATCAGCTCTACGCCATGAGAAAAGCCGCTTCTCCGAAGCTGGACATGGCCCACACGCTGCTGCTGACGCCCGATCTGCTCGCCTATTTGCTGACGGGCGTCAAATCCTGCGAATTCACGATGGCGACGACGACTCAGCTCTATCACCCGGGCACGCAGGCCTGGAATAAGGAACTGATGGACAGATTGGGCATTCCCAGCCGCTTGTTCCTTGATCCCGTGCACCCTGGGACGATTCTGGGGCCGCTGTCGCCGGAAGTGAGGGAGGAGCTGGGCGTGCCCGGCATTCAAGCCGTATCCGTCGGGACGCACGATACCGAGTCGGCCATCGCGGCGGTGCCTGCGGGAGACGAGCCGTTCGCCTTCCTTGTCTGCGGAACCTGGTCGCTGCTGGGGACGGAGATGGACGGACCGCTGCTCAGCCGCGAGACGCTGGAGCTGGAGTTCTCGAATGAAGGCGGCGTCGGCGGCACTTATCAGCTGTTGAAAAATATTATGGGCCTGTGGCTGCTGCAGGAATGCAAGCGGGAATGGGACGAGCAAGGAAGCGAGATCGGCTTTCCCGAGCTCGTTCGCTTGGCGGAGCAAGCCGTGCCTTTCCGAAGTCTCATCCACCCGGACGATCCGAGATTTTTCTCTCCGGGCGCAATGACGGACAAAATCCGTTCCTTTTGCCAGGAGACGAACCAGCCGATCCCGCAATCGGAGGGCGAGATTGTCCGATGCCTGCTGGAAAGTCTGGCGCTTCGCTACCGGCAGGCGCTGGAGCAGGCGGAGCGGCTGACCGGACGCGAGTACGGAGGCTTGCATATGGTCGGGGGCGGCATACAGAACCGGCTTCTGTGCAGCTTCACCGCGAATGCGATCGGCAAGCCGGTATGGGCGGGGCCGATCGAGGCCAGCGCCATCGGCAACATGCTTATGCAACTGGTCGCGCTGGGCGAGTGCAAGGATTTGCGGGAAGCTCGCGAGCTGGTTGCGGCCTCGTTCCCGATCGACGTGTACGAGCCGACGGCAAGCGCCGAATGGGAGGCCGCATACGCTGCCTTCTTGAGCTTCGGTCGGGTGTGACGAAACAAGGAGGGAATGCGAAATGTTAAAAGGAATATCCAGCTTGATTTCCCCGGAATTGCTGAAGATTCTTATGGAAATGGGACATAGCGACGAAATCGTGCTGGCGGACGGCAATTTCCCCGGCGCAAGTCACGCTCAGAGATTGATTCGGGCCGACGGTCACGGCATCCCGGAGCTTCTTGACGCCATTCTGAAGCTCTTTCCGCTGGACCAGTACGTCGACAAGCCTGTGGCGCTGATGCAGGTCATGCCGGGGGACACGGTCGAAACTCCGATCTGGAGCGCCTATGGGGAGATCATCGAAGCGCGTACGGGGCTTCAGGCTCCTTTTGAGGAAGTGGAGCGTTTCGCTTTCTACGAGCGCGCCAAGAAAGCCTATGCGATCGTCGCTACGGGAGAAGGGGCCCTGTACGCGAACGTGATTCTAAAAAAAGGCGTCATTTCCGAGTAGCCCCGGGCTGCAGGGACGATAGCCACCCCTGAGCAATAGAAGCGGCGAGCAGGAGGTTTATCCTGTTCGCTGCTTTTCGTTTGTTGGAGCAAAGCTGAATCCGGGACTTGCAAACGCGGGCGGATTCGGCTAAGATACTGAATAAATGTTCAGTATTATTGAGGATACTGACATCTTCGGACCGGATTGGGGCGTGAGAAATGAACAAGAAAAAACAGCAGAGCGAGCAAACCAAGAAGCGGGTAGCCGATGCGGCGAGAGCGTTATTCGTCCAGAAAGGCTACAAAGCGACTTCCATAGACGATATTTTGAAAGCGACGGGAAGCAGCGCGGGCAATATTTACTATCATTTCAAGAGCAAGGAAGGCTTGTTTCTGTACCTGATGGATGAATACGACAGGGAATGGGAGCAGAAGTGGGCGGAGAAGGAAAGTGCCTATTCGACGACTAAGGATAAGCTCTTCGGGTTCGTGGAACAATTGGTTCTGGACCACCTGAATCATCCGCTGACGATAGCAGGCGACGAGTTTTTCTACGAGTCGGAGAAATCCGGCGAGGTGGAAGAACGAATATCCGATATGGTAGCGGGGTATGTGAAATTCAATCGAAAGCTGCTGCAGCAGGGCGTCGACCGCGGAGAATTCGCCCGTCAGGATGTAGATTCGCTGGCCCTAATTCTGGACAGCTTGCTCATCGGGCTTTGCCAGCATTCGCGGAAGATGAAGCAAGAGGAAGCATTGGCTTTATGCAAGTCAGCCGTCGAGGTACTGCTCTACGGCATGGCCAAACCGCTTTAATGCGGGGAGGCTCTTTTTTCATCCAGATATAGAACGAACGTTCAGTATAAAACAGGGAGAGAATACAACATGACTTTACTTCTAAGAGACAGAGGAGCGATACTGCTCCTGATGCTGAATATTTTTCTCGTATTCGCCGGAATCGGACTCGTCATCCCGATTATTCCTAAATATATGACGGAGCTGCACATTACCGGCGGCACGGTAGGTTTGCTGGTTGCGGCTTTCTCGCTTACGCAATTGCTATTCTCGCCAATCGCGGGCCGCTTGTCGGATGCGATGGGACGCAAGAAAATGATCATCGCGGGCATGCTTCTGTTCGCCGTGTCGGAGTGGATATTCGGCATAGCGAGCTCGCCTGTGCCGCTCTTCGCCTCCCGGCTGATGGGAGGAGTCGCCGCGGCGCTGATCATGCCGGCGATTATGGCTTATACTGCCGATATGACGACGAAGGATGAGCGGGCCAAAGGGATGGGCTATATCAATGCGGCCATGACGACCGGCTTTATTATCGGGCCCGGCCTTGGCGGCTATATTGCCGAATTCGGACTTCGCGTTCCCTTCTATGCCGCCGCCGTCGCAGGGCTTGTCGCAGCCTTGCTGAGCATGCTGGTATTGCCCGAATCCAAGCGTCAATTCGATACGGAAGAGAAGCCGAAGACGCCGGCCAAGCGTGAAAGCCTTATTACGCAGCTGCGCGGCTCGTACAAGGAGCCTTATTTTCTCAGCCTGATCATCGTCTTCGTCATCTCGTTCGGACTGGCCAACTATGAGACGGTCTTCGGGCTGTTCGTGGACCGCAAGCTAGGATTCACGCCTCAGGACATCGCCTTTATCATTACATTCGGCTCGATTTCCGGCGCTGTTGTACAGGCGACCGTGTTCGGCTGGATTTTGAATCGTTTCGGAGAAAGAAGAGTCATCTCCCTATGCTTGTTCGCAGCCGGCTTGTTCATACTGCTGACGCTGTTCGCTCCCAGCTACTGGCTGATCTTCGCGGTCACGTTTGTCGTCTTCCTGTCCATCGACATTCTGCGCCCGGCGATAGGCACGCAGATGTCCATGATGGCCGAGGAACGGCAAGGCTACGTGGCGGGATTAAACTCGGCGTTCACGAGCCTGGGCAACATCGCGGGACCGGCGGTGGCCGGCATGCTGTTCGATGTAGACATGAATTATCCTTACGGGATCGCCGCCCTGGTTCTCCTGATCAGCTTCCTGCTGTCCATACGAGCGGGAAGGAAGGAAAGACGGGCATTGTCGGCAGCTTAAGGCAGGAGTCTTGGGAGCCTGGGGATCGCCGGATGGCCGACAAAAGGATAGAATAGAGGGTAAACAAGCGCTGACGGACGAAATGGGGATGCAAGCTCGTGAAGCTGGACCGACTCTTATCTATTATTATACTGCTGGTTAACCGAAGGAAGGTTCAGGCCAAGGAGCTGGCTGACCTGTTCGAGGTATCCGTTCGCACGATCTATCGGGATATCGATGTCATCAATCAAGCGGGCATTCCGATCGTTTCTTATCAAGGCGCCGGGGGCGGGATCGGCCTGTCGGACGGCTACCGCCTGGACCGCAGCGTGCTCACGAACAATGAGCTGGTCGAAATCGTCGGCGCGCTGCAGAGCGTCTCGACGATTGTGCCGTCGCGCGATTCCAAGCTGCTGCTGGAGAAGATCAGAAGCATCGTGCCCGACGCGGATGCCGAGGGGTTTCAATTGCGAACGAGAAGGCTGATCGTGGATTTCTCTTCCTGGACGCGCAACGCCTGGGTCGAGAAGAAGATTCTGCTGCTCAAGCAAGCGACGGAGGAGGAACGGGAGACGGCTATCGTTTATTGCGACGCGCAAGGCCGTGAAACGGAGCGAACGGTGGAGCCTTATGCGCTCGTATTAAAGCAGATGTCCTGGTATTTATACGCATACTGTTTGACAAGAGAGGAATTCCGCCTGTTTAAGCTGTTCCGGATCAAGGAGATTGCGGTTCGCGAGAAGCGCTTCGTTCACCGGGAGGCGGAAACCGAGCTCCTGCCCTGGAACAAAGAGTGGAAGGCCCCGGACAAACTGGCGAAGCTGACGCTGCGATTCCGGCGCGGCGTCAAGCATCTGGCGGAGGAATGGTTCGACGTAGAAGCGCTTGCCGCCGAACCGGCTGAGAACGGGCAGGAGGAGCATTATCTCGTTCGCGCGGAGTTTCCGGAGGATCGCTGGCTGTACGGCTTTATACTCAGCTTCGGTCCGGAAGTTGAAGTGGTGGAGCCGCTATCCGTCAGACGGCAGGTGGAGAGGCTGGCCGCCGAGATTGGACAAATTTATTCCTCCTCCCGGGGAACTTGACACTATGTTGTCAGGTTCCCTGGGGTATCCTTGTCTTGTAAAGACAAAGTCCAGCGGTATGATGTCAAGTCCCTGAATTGAGCGATTTGGAAATTTTCTTGAGCAGAAAGCGTGCGAGTCAGGGAAAAAGGGCGCATCAAACCA
>NZ_JBHSED010000002.1:0-193289 GCF_042651945.1 Cohnella boryungensis
AATAGTGCTGCAAAGTCGAACTAACGGCCTGCACGGAGCAGGTGAGGAGCAGAGTAGTGCTGCAAAGTCGAACTAACGGCCTGCACGGAGCAGGTGAGGAGCAGAATAGTGCTGCAAAGTCGAACTAACGGCCTGCACGGAGCAGGTGAGGAGAGGAATAGTGCTGCAAAGTGGAACTAACGACCACGTAATCGCTATGTCGATGCGCTCTGATGAGTCGCCTCGGTACCACTTGAACATAACATTTTCTCGGACGAGTTAAGGTGACATTTTCTCAGACGTTTGACATCGTTCCGAACCTAAGAAGAGGGAATTCCGAATGCTGGAGATACAGCATGCGAAATTCCCTCTTTAGCTTGCTCAAACTCCGCCGAATTCCGGCCCGGAGCATCCGCCATGGCCGGCCTTCCTGTCAGAGAATGTTGTCCAGAGCTTTAAGCATCTCATTCGTGCCGTGCTCGCGCACCTCCGGCGTATCGTAGCCGTCGAAGAACGCCCCCTGCTCGGTGAAGACCAGCTTCGTCCCGCCCTCCACCGCGATGAGCTCGATCGTGGTCAGCGAAACGGAGATACGCGTATCGCCCGAATCCAGAGAATAGGTATACACGATGCGCTGCCCCGGAACGATCTCTTGATAGTGCGCATCGAAGGTCATAATCGGCCCCTCGGGCGCGCCTCCGGTGCTGTGTTCGCGTCCTCCGACACGGAATTCAAAAACATCGGCCCTGGAAAACCATTGGGCTTTGACATCCGGATCGGCCCACGCCTGGTAGACTCGCTCCGGCGATGCGTCATAGGTTCGTTCGACGACGAAGGTCGCATGTTTGACATAATGCTCGTTCATGTTTTGTCCTCCTTGATTTTTGCTTCTTTATTCGCGGCCAGAAAATCGCCCAATAGATCCAGATGGCGTTCCCAGCCCGTCCGACGCTCGATAACCAGCTTCTCCTGGTTCTTCTTCATTGCTTGCAGAAGCCGAGTGAAATCTTCAACGGATAACGCGGTCTTCCCTTGCAGCTGCTTGGACACATGCTGGAGCTGTTCAAGGAGCTTCTGCTGCAGCTTGATTTGCTCCTTGAGCCGGGTCATTTGCAGGTTGACGATCTCAAGCGGACTGATCTGCTCGCCGGACAGTGCAGATTTGATCTCTTCAAGCGACAGACCCATCTCCTTCAGCGACAGAATCTGCTGCAGCTGCGCCAGATCGGACTCGTCGTACAGCCTGTGGCCGGACTCCGTCTGTCCGGAGGGCGAGAATAAGCCGATCTGGTTGTAAAACCGCAGCGTCCGCACCGTAAGTCCCGTTAGTTGGGCAAGGTCCCCCACCTTCCAATGTCGTTTCATAGCCGCTCCTTCGTTAGCGCTAACTGTTTACCGGTAGCTTAACTATAAAACATGACGTTACGTAAGGTGCAAGCCCTAAATTTATCCGCCCTTGCGATTGGATGGATTTTCAAATTCACGATTGCAGTCATTTGCCTGTCCGATTGCGTCTTTATTAAAAAATAACCCGTCATGAAAAATAACGAAGCTCTCAGTTGTATTAAAAGGGAAAGGGGGAGCCGAGGTGTACAATTCATATGAGCTCAATGAATCTGTGCGACGGGCATTGGATCTCTATTCACAAAGCTTGATCAAAATTGCCTTTACCTATTTGAAAAATATAGCCGATGCAGAAGAAGTGACCCAGGAGGTGTTTGTCGCCTACCTGCAAAAACGCCCTGTATTTGAAAGCAGCGAACACGAGAAAGCGTGGCTGATCCGAACAACCATCAACAAAAGCAAAAACATGCTGAAAACCGGATGGTTCAAAAGCAGAAACCCGGTTCCCGAAGACCTCAGCTACCTCCCGAAGGAAGAAAGTGAGGTGCTGCAGGCGGTACTCGCTTTGGACAAGAAATATCGAATCCCGATTCATCTGCATTATTACGAAGGGTATTCCATCCAGGAAATTGCGGTTATTATGCAGGCCAAGCCTGCAACGGTAGGAACATGGCTTGCCAGAGGACGCTTGCTCTTGAAGGAGAAGATCGGAGGCCTGGACAATGAAGAAATCTGTTTATAAGTCGGCGATGTCCCATGTGAGGTCCAGCGAGGACTTCAAAGAGGCAACGTATCGGAAATTAATGCAAGAGATGCAGAAGACAACGAAAATCGAGAGTTCAACTCAAAAGGAGCGATTACAGATGGAAAAATCGAAAAATAAAAAGCTAACAGGGTGGGCAGTCGGTATCGCAGCTTGCGCCGTATTGACGGTCGGCCTTCTCAATATGAGCCCGAATTCCCCAACGACTACGTCTCAGCCCTCTCCTGTCGCGACGCAGCCCTCCCCTGACATAACGCAGCCCTCTCCTAACGTAACGCAGCGTCCAACGACGGGCAAAGCGGCCGTCAATATCGATGGCGTCATCTCCGAAGTAAGCGCGGACGGCAAGAGCTTCAAGGTGGGCGAATTGTGGGTGACCGTAACTCCGGAAACCCAACTGGGCATCGACGGGCCTACGGCCGCGAAGCCTTCCGAAGAGCTGCTGCAGAAGGAATTCAAAGTCGGCAACATCGTATCCGGATTTACGACTGAGGATATCGCCACGGGACAAGTGAACGCGACTCGTATATACAACAACATAGCCCCTCAGCAATAAGAGACCTCTGGAAGGAAAGAGCTGAGTCGGATGACCTCCGCTCAGCTCTTGATTCATTTTATCGGCTCAACAGCCGATCGATCAGCCACGGCTTAATCAAAGGCAGCACCGTTGCAGGCTGCATCGCCTTGGTATGATCCATATTTTCGCCGCTCACTATGCGAACATCCCAGCCCAAGCACTTGAGCTGCACTTCGCTTCTCTGCAAGATGCCGACGATATCGACCGTTACGTCCCCGAAGTTCGGGCCATAAACGATCGTATCCTTCTCCCCGGCGAAGGCAAGCCTAGGACAGCGCAAGCCTTCAATAGCTTTCGTGTCATCGACCCCCATCAAACCTCTATACAAGGTGTAAAATTGCTTCGTTTGATTCGGATCCAGCTTTACCTGCACGTTATCCCAATCAAAGTCTTCCGCACTTATTTGCTCTTCGGCGATTGGGATATCAGGCTGCTTCTGCTGGTTTAAGGCTCGCTCATAGGTCCTTGCCGTTACGGTCATCATTTCTTGATAGGGTCCCTCATACGGGGGGAAGCCTCCCATAATCAAGCTTTCCAAGCGGTCGGTTCTGATCGCCAATTGCAGGCCGGCCAGCGCCAGCCAGGAGTATCCGTAATAGCTGAACGATCCAACCTTCATCTCATCGGCTATGCGCAAGAAGTCCTTTGCAAGGTTCTCCGGCGTAAGAAGCTCGGGCTGAGGATAGGCAAAAAGATGTCCCTCGTAATCAAAATGCAAAACCTGAAATCGATCGGAAAGGCCTTCCACGAAGCTTCTTCCCAGCTCAGGATCTACTCCCCACAACTTTAGACTTTCGGCTTCCTGACCGAAGACGGATTTTTTAGCTATGGGCAGCATAATGACTTTCCCATCCGGATTACCCGTTAACCCTGCTTCCAACTGCGACCCGTCATTCAATGTAACAAGCTTGTTCAACAGAATCACTCCCCATCTGATATACTCCTAACATATAACATTCATGCAAGCTTTCGATTTATAGCAACGGAGCATTGACTAGGCCTGGGAATTCAGGCTTTTGTATTAACGTAGGACTTTAAGGTTTTACTTTAATATTCGGGGAGTGGAAGAATGAAACGGCGATATACCGCTTCGCAAATTGCCGACGAACTGGGCGTAAGCACGACGACCTTAAGAAGATATGAAGAGCAGGGGCTGATTCCCGATGTGCCAAGGACGGCAGGGAACCATAGAGCCTACTCGCCAGTGCATTTGCAGGCATTTGCGGCGATCCGATCGCTGCTGCATGGCTGTGACATACCCGTTGTGTACGATGTCATGAGAAGAATCAAGAGGGAAGAGACAACCGATGCTCTCTGGCTGGCGAACCATCAGTTGTACCTGACTCAGGAGGAGAAACAACGCGTTGAAGAAATACTCGGCATGATCAGGAACGCCGATTTCAATCAGTATAGGAATGTTAAATTCATGAGTGCGATGACCATCGACAAAGTGGCGCAAGCGGCGGGGGTAAATGCTTCAGCCATTAGGCATTGGGAGAAGGAGGGGTTGATTGTCTCGGAACGGGATAAGGAAAACGGCTATAGAATCTTTACCGAGTCTGAGCTGCGGAAGATTCTAGTGATCAGCAGCTTGAGAAAAACCATCTATTATATTGAAAACCTGAAAGACCTTCTGCAAGAATTAGAAGCTCATCGATTCGCCAAAATAGACCGTTCCTTCCAGCTTGCGCTCGAAAAATTGAACGATAAATTAACGGCGCAGTTCAGGGGAGTAGCAGAGCTAATGAAGTATATAGATATGAAAAGGGCCGCCGGCATCTGAGCCGGGACCCCTAAGACAGACTTTGCAGCGCTCTACTCACACCCTCTGACTTATCTTGTCTCTTTGCGGTAGATTTCCATGCTCTTGTAGCCTTGGCCCAAGATTTGCTTCGTTTCTTCCCGCCGCTTCGCCCGTGTTTCTTCCTGCTTGGCGCTGTAGATATAACGGGCCCAATCCTTGCGGTACCCCGGAGTAAGCGACTGGTAAAAGGCAAGGATCTGGGGAGTATCCTGCAGATCTTTCTCCACATCCGCAATCCGAGAGATATAATCGTCTACGCGTTGACTCGGCTTTGATGAACGATCGTCATTCTTGCGCGTCTCTTCCTTAAAGCCGACAACGGTAAACACATCGTTCAGGCCCACCATCCGCGCAAATTTCATGCTGCTCGTGCCTATGTAGCCGTTCTCATCCGCCCCCAGCCCATCAAACAGACTATCACGGTGAATGTAATGAGGATACACTTTATTTCCCTTTTTGGGGTATGCGGCGTACAGATAGCCGTCTTGATTTAATTGGCGGCGGTCAATTACCTTCTGGACGAGCTCTTGCAACGACTCCATAGTGAGAACATACGCAAAAATCAGATCGTACCCGCTTGCGGTTAGCTGAGTGTCATAATCGACCAGGCCCGATAAGCTATGTTCATTCTCTGGCTCATTTAAGACGGCAACTCTTTTGTATTTATGCAAATTTAATTTCTCTACAATTGTTTTGGACATTTGCGTTCTCCCGTCTATGCTGTCTTTGCTCTCTGATTAATTATAAGCGCTAGTAAGCGGCATTTCACCGATATCCTTTCTTAAACAAGTTGCCCGCGATTCAAAGGGTTAAAACCTGAAAATCAAAAAAGAAAGCCGTTCAGACTGTGAACGGCTTTCAAGATATTTATAATAGAGCAAGCAGTACTGCTTCAAGATCTATTGCTTCAACATACTTTCTTCCTTGTTCACGATCCGGATCAGCTTCATAAGTACGACAACCGCTTCCGCACGCGAGGCGCTAGCCATAGGCGCGTATTGATTGCCGCCTCTCCCTTGTACGATTCCTTGCTTGGCAATTGCCTTGATCGCCCCTTTGGACCAAGCCGGTATAGCCGCATCGTCTGTGAAGGTCGTCGTCTCGTTGGCTGCCGGCTTCACATGCTGTGCATTGGCAAGCATGACCGCCATCTCGGCGCGCGTAATGAGTGCATCGGGCCGGAAGGAGCCGTCCGAATAGCCGCTGATAATTCCTTCCTTAACCGCCAAAGCAATCTCGTTCTTCGCCCAGCTGCCGATCGCATTGTTGTCACTGAAACGCAGTTCCGGTCCTTCACCCTGAATCTTGAGCGCTTTGATTAGCAACACTGCGAATTCAGCTCTTGTAATGGAAGCGTTGGGCCGGAACGTACCGTCGGAATAACCGGTCACCATTCCTGCCGCCGCTGCCTGCACGATAGCTGACGCAGCCCAGTGTCCTTCAATATCGGCGAATTGCGGAGAGGTCGTCCCGTCCGGGCCCTTATTGACAGGCAGCACAGCAAACTTGATGAAGCTGTCGATTTCCACGGCAATGCTGTTGCCTTCGATAACGCCGCCAAGCTCTATCCACACTTGTCGTTTCTCGTCATAAGAGAAAATGGACGCTTGTTGGTTACCTCTCAATAAGGCCGGATCAAAGTACAGGCGGAGCGACAGGCTTTTCGCGACTTTGCCGGACGACTTTTTGAGCAGCTCGTATACGGGGCTGATCAATCGTTCGCCATGGTTTTGCAGCTTCGTTGTATCGGTTATTTTTTTCACCTGCAGGATCATATCCTGCTCCGACGCTCCGCCCGGAATGAGAAGGCTAATTTCGCCTTTACGATGATATTCTCCGGATTGCCCCGCTTTTATGATGATTTCATCATCGCCCGTTATCGCGCTATCGACATTGCCACCGCCGCCGGTGCCCCCAGTGCCTCCGTTGCCGCCTCCTGTTGAAGGATTCGCGGCGACCGTTACGGTTACCGTGTAGTCCTTCGTGCTGCCGTCCTGCGCCGTCACGGTGTACGTCACCGGCGACGTGAAATCGTTCGCCGTCGTTCCGCTCACCTGAGCCGCCGAACCGACCTTCACAGTCGAGCCCGCAGAGCTGCCGAACGTCGCTGCCAAGGCCCGGACGTCTGTTCCGTACGGCACAGTCAGCGAGACGTTCGTTCCGCTGATCGTTCCCGTCACCGCAGGAGATAGTCCCGCAAAGCTGAACGCCGTCAGCTCCTTGTCCGTATTCGCGGCGACCGTTACGGTTACTGTGTAGGCTTTGTTTGTCGATCCATTCTCGGCAGTAACCTTATAGATGACGGCGGACATGAAATCATTGGGGGTCACGCCGCTGGTCTGGGTCACGCCTCCAACTGTCACCGTAGATGCAGGCGAGCTTGCGAATGTCGCTATCAAATCCCCGACATTCGTCCCGTAAGGCACGGTCAGCGCGATATTCGTTCCGACGATCGTTCCCGTCACCGCAGGAATTAATCCCGCAAAGCTGAACGCCGTCATGTCGCTTGCCGAACTCAAGCTTCGCGTCACGGTTATCGTGTATGTTCGCGTTGTAACGCCGTCCTGTGCGAGCACCTTGACTTGAATCGTATTAGAGCCGGTACTCAAGCTCAAATCCGTGCTGTCCGTTCCGCTGGCGACGGCAATCGGATCGCCTCCGTTGACGACCACCGAGATGGTCGCGCCCGCATTCGTAGCGGTTGGCTTAACGGTTACGCTGGAGTATCCGTTCGCCGCCGTCGCCGTATACGACGTTGTGTTCGCATTGAAGCCGGGGCTGAACGCGCCAGAGGATAACGTCAATCCGCTCAATGTGGCAACCGTACTTGCAGCCCGCGTGACAGAAATGGAATAGATTTTTGTCGATCCATTCTGCGCCGTCACCGTAATCTCGAGTGTATTGACGCCTACATTGAGGGCAAGCGCAGAGCTATTCTGACCGCTTGCGACGGACACGGCCGTCCCGCCGTTAACGCTGACCGTCAACGTGGCCGTAGCGTCTGCGACTGTCGGTCTCACCGTTATTGTAGAGGTTGCGTTCGCCACGCCGGCGGCGGTGTACGAAGTCGTAGCGGCAGAGAATGTTGGGCTGAGCATCCCTCCCGTCGTCGTCAATGCGCTCAGATTGGCATTCGAGCTGCCGGCCGCCCTTGTCACCGTCAGCGTGTAGCTCTTCGTATTCGTCCCATCCTGGGAAGCAACCTCGATCGTGATGACGGTGTTTGCGCCGGCCGCAAGTCCAATATTCCCGCTGGCCTGACCGCTTGAGACCGCAGTGCCGTTTACCTTAATCGTCGATCCGGCATTGCTGGCATAGGGGGTAACGGTCAAAGCCGATGAGGCATAGGGAACGCTGACCCCATAGCTCGTCGTGGCCTCTGCGAATGCCGGACTAAGCGTACCCGCCGACAATGTTATGCCGCTCAACCCGGCCCCGGAAGGGTCTGCGCGAACGACGTTCAACGTATATTCGCGGCCGCTATCTCCATTAGCTCCCGTCACGGTTACGGCAACCGGATTGCCGCCAACGGACAGATTCGAGCCTCCGCTTGCGGAAATGACCGCCGACGGATCGACTGCCGTCCCCGAAAGAGTTACGCTATGCACATCATACGCGACTGCCACCGTAGAGGAACGCGATAAATTGTCCGGGGCAGGTACGTTGACGGATGCGCCGCTATTGTCCGTCACCGTTAATCCCGTCAGCCATAACGGCAGCGGCGCTGCGCGGAGATAAGGCGTCGTTGTCGCCCCGATGCTCCACGTGCCGCTGAAATCCCAGCCGCTAAAGCTTCCGCTGGACTTCATCTGCGCCGTCGTATATCCCGTTAATCCGGTAGCCGTCCCCGAGCCGGAGCCCGCGCTTTGCCCGGTCGTCGACGTATTCCAATACCCTCTCGTGAAGGTCGAACTCGTGCGAGTACCGACCAAACCGCCAGCGGCGCTGCCCCCTTGTACCTTTCCCGAAGAGTACACATTCGTGTAGGATCCTTGATTGCTTCGTCCGATCAGCCCTCCGGCCGAAGCCTGATTCGCAGTGGCTTTCCCGGTGGCAAAGCTATTCGATATCGCTCCGCCAATATCTTCTCCGATCAGCCCCCCGACCTTGTTGGAACCGTGGATATCCCCTTCCGCATAGCTCGTTTCAATCACGGAGTACCCTTGTCCGACCAACCCGCCCACCGCTTCCCCGGCGCCAGTGACCGTTGCGACGGAGCTGCTGGCCCTTATCGTGCCGCTGTGCAGGCTTCCGACAAGTCCGCCCACATTGTTGCGCCCGCTGACCGATCCCGATGTCCGTACCTTCGAGACCAGATTGGAATTATGCAGGCCTGCAAGTATGCCGACGTTGTCTTTGCCGACAACGGAAGCCTGAACGATATTGAGATCGAATACGCTGCCGATATAGATGTATTGGAACAAGCCAACCACGTCCTCGTTCGGCCGATCGATCGTTAAGCCCTTGATAACGTGCCCATTGCCGTCCAGCTTGCCCTCGAAATAAATCGGTTCCCAGCCGGCTCCGCCATTAGCCGTTGCATAAACCGAAAGATCGATATCCGCGATAAGGCGGTAGGCTTTCTGGTAATCGTCGCGAATGTCATTGAACTGCTCGGCATTCTCGACGAGATAAGGCGAAGCCTCCGTTCCGTTGCCGCCGGCAAAGCGATTTCGATTAATCGTAAGCGTGTAAGTACGGGTGGTGCCATCGGATGCGGCGACTTTAACTGTGATCGTGTTGTCGCCCAAGCTCAGATTACTGCCGCCCAGCACCGTATACCTAGCGTCGGGATGATTCGGAGTTGCCGTTATCGTTACACCGGTCGACGAATTCGGAACGACCGCGCTGTAAGCGAGCGTACCGCTGCTGAAGCCGGAAATCGGAACGCCGTCGATCCGCAAGTCCGTCAAGGCCGCATCGGAAGACAAGCTGGCCGAGTTCAGCTTATGGATATTCAACGCATAGACCTGCGGGCTTCTCACCCCGTTGGGGTCATTGATCGAAAGCGTGGCCGCATTCGCCCCAGTATTAAACCCGTTCATTCCGGAGACCTCCACGATCGCTCCGACGTTCGCAACAACCGGTACGGCCGTCAGTGAAGATACGTTCCCGGTTATGCTCAGATCGTATTGGCGAACGAGCGAGTGCCATGCAGGCGTAATGTTCCCCGCCGTACCCGCATCGGGGGTTACGGTTAGATCGGTCAACCATAAGGGAGCGTTGCCGCGCAAATAAGGATAGCTCTTTCCCTCCGCGATCGCCCACTTGCTGCCGAAATCAAAGCCTCCGAAGCTTGCAGCCTTGTATAAGTCGCCCCCCGAAAAGCCGGTTATACTCCCTGCGCTAAAGCCGAAGGCCGTCCAGTAGGCTTCGTTATTCCAGTACAAATGCTCGAAGGTCCAATTGTACGTATACCCGGCAAATCCGCCTACGCTGGTGTTGCCCGTTACGGCGCCTATAGCATAGCTTTCGCTGAATTCGGATTCGTAGATATTACCCACGAATCCGCCGACCGCCGTATTTCCGCTAACCGTACCAAGCGCGTAGCTGTCCCGAATGACGCTTCCATAAAAAGCGCTGCCGAGCAGCCCGCCTACCTCGTTATGGCCAGCGACCTCTCCCGATGCGTAGCTTCGCTCCACCGTTCCTGTCATCAGAAGTCCGACGAGCCCGCCGACATACATGTCTTGTCCGTCGACGTTCCCTTCCGCGTAGCTTTCCAATATAAAGGTGTTCGTCGAGTTCGCGCTGGACCCGATCAGCCCTCCGACATGGGACCCGTTCCCCTTGACGGCTACGGCCGCGCCGGAGCTCTGCACCCGCGAATGCTGAACTTCGCCGATCAGGCCTCCGACATAAGAGCCGCCCTCCAATTCCCCGGAAACGTGCACGTTCTCCACCGTGCCATTTAACATATAACCGGCCAGAATACCGCTTTTATCTCCCCCGACGACTTCGGCCTGCACGATGCTCATACTTATAACCGTGCCGCTAACGGACTGGAATAGCCCGACATTGCTTTCATCCCCGCGACGAATGGACAAGCCGGTGATCCGGTGGCCGCCCCCGTCCAGCTTGCCGGCGAATATGCCCCCGATCGGTCGCCACCCTTGCCCTCCATCCGCCGCTGCATAGGAGGATAGATCAATATCCTGAATGACCTTATAGGAAGCGTTGAGATCGTTGCGGATCTCATTTAATTGATCGGCATTCTCGATTACATACGGAGAACCGGAAGAACCGTCGCCGCCCGCGAAGATCGGAGCCGCCTCGACGGGATACAGCGGCATGGACGCCATAATCAGCATTCCGATCATCTTAAGGAGCAAGACGCGATATATTCCCTGCACTGACAACCTCATTTTATTAAACCTCCATATGAACTTGGTAGTAGATACAATAAGCAACCCAAGTAAAATGGAGGTAAAATTGCGCAAAAATGAAACATGCCCCTGCTTAACCCTTCTAAAAGCGCCTGCGTCAGCCTTATTAGCCGTTGCAAGTGCTTAGCCGCTTACAGGGCAGGTTCATCCAGCAGCAACAGGCAGCGTGAAGCAGAAACAGCTCCCTTTTCCCCGCTCGCTCTCCACCCTGACCTCTCCATGATGCCGCTCGACAATCTCCTTGACAATGGCAAGCCCCAGACCGTTTCCGTCTGATGAGCCTCCAGTCTTGCCGCCTCTGTCGGAGCGCTCGAAGATTCGCTCCAGATATTCCGGGGCAATGCCTTCCCCTTCGTCCCGAACGCTGATCTGTACCTTTTCCGACCCAAGAACCGCATTCAAGGTCACCTTGCTGTCAGGGGAAGAGTACTTGCAGGCGTTGTCCACCAGATTGGAGAGCGCTCTTCGAACCGCATGACAGTCTATCTCCATCACGCTCTGATCATCTGCGGGCAAAAGGCATTCGCAAGAACGACCCGTCAGGCGAATATCATGCGCCAGAGCGAGGAACTCCTTCTCCAGCCAACCTCTTACCCGAACGGACTCCAGCGCTTCCGTCGCAGAGGCGTGCTCGAAGCGGCTTAACTGAAAGAGCTCGTCGATAAACCTATTCATATATAGAACCTTCTCGTAGATCTTCTCCAGATGCTTGTTCTTCTCGCCCGGTTCAACCTGAATGCCCAGCAGCATCGCCCGAATTCCGCCCTGTACAACCGTCAGAGGAGTGCGGATATCATGCGAAATGTTCTGCAGAAGCTCATTGCGCTCCTGCTGGATTCTCACAAGCTTCTCCGTCCTTAAGCTGACCGTCTGCTCGAGCTCTTCGTTCCAATGCTCCAGGGTTCTAACCATCCTCTCCTGGTGGAGGATCATTTGCTCCTGCGCAGCTTCCTTATCGATCTGGTTCTGTCTCAATTGATAGGACACGGCGAATGCCAGAATAACAAACTCGGCAACGGAGCCGATCTGGTAGCCGTAATGCGTTAGAATGTTGAATTCCATCAGGCCAAATGTATAGAGAATAGCCGGAATTGCGAGGCCCAGCAATGAGATTAGCGCGAGCACGATGTAACGGGCTGCGCGATTCCCCCGATATACGCTCAAGCAGGTCGCCCAAGTCAAGACGAATACGACTACAGTCTCGTAATAAATCGCCATAGTGGAGAAGCCCGGCCAATGAAAGAGCAGCCCTCCTAGTATTAGGGGGGATAACAGTCCGAGTATTCTAACGATCAATTCCATTCGGGGGGCATACGCGGCGAGCTGCAGCATTTTGTCCAGAAACAGCAGCCCGAACAAAAGACAAACAATGAAGGAAAAAAGAAATACGCCCTCGTAATTGTCGAACGCCCGCAGAAGCAGCTCCAGCAGCCAATGGTCTTCTCCCAATATTTCTTGAAGCAGGCCGTTCCAGATCAGTTGGGAGAGGGCAAACCAGATGAGGTAGAGAGAATAATACAGGTAGGAAACGGTGCGTATGAAAATATACATCGCGAGCATATACGCGAACATAAGCAGGACGAAACCGTAGTAAAGGCCGAAATAGAGATATTCATCACGGAGCTGAACGCGAAATGCGCGCTCGTCGATCAGCTCAAGGGGAACGATCATAGAACCGTCTGTGGCCGCTCTCATATAGACAGTAACGGGCAGATCGGCCGGAAGGCGGATGGAATACGTCCAATAATGATCGGCGATTCTGCTCCGGGTGGCAGTCTCCCCTTCTTCGACTGCGGCTGCAGGCTCTACGTATACGTCGAACGAATCGACAACCGGATTCGAGAGACGGAGCATCCAGTTCTCCTGCGTGGAATAATTCGCGAACGCAGCTCTTATCCAATACGTCTTGGCGGATAAGCCGAAGGCGGTCTGGCCAAGCGCGGGCTTGAACCGATTGGCATAAGCCGGCGACTGTATATCCTCTAGGGTCAATCGCCCCTCCTCATCCGGCAGATAGGCCATATGCGCATTGATGTTGTGACGATTCTCTTGATCCGTAAGCAGAATTTCGCCGCCGGCTTCCAGTCTTGCCGACCCCGACACAAAGTATAGCCATATCAAGGCAACTCCGGCTATGAAGGCCGCTATGGCAAGAAAAAACAACCTATTCTGCTCCGTGATTGACTTTCTCATGTGATCCTCCCGGAATCCGCGTTCTCTCTTCGTCACTTTAATTCAGGGCTTGCGATATTTTTTCGACATTTAATGCTAAAATGGAATTGTATGGCTTGTTGCAGAATCGAGGGGATGGATGTTGGAGGGCAAGGTGATACTCGTCGTCGATGACGATTCCGATATACAAAGCCTGATAACCGCCTTTCTAGTTCACGAAGGCTATATTGTCCGCAACGCGCTCAGCGCGGCTCAAGCTCTGGCCTTACTCGGTCAGGAGGAGCCTGATCTTATTCTGCTGGACATTCAGATGCCGGATATGGATGGCATTACGCTGTGCAATACCATCAGGAAACAATATAATCGGCCGATCCTCTTCGTCACCGGAACCGATCAGCCGAAGGATAAGATCCAATCCCTCCAGTCAGGAGGGGACGATTACATTGCCAAGCCGTTCGATCCAGTCGACCTGGTGCTCAGAGTCAAGGCCAATCTGCGCTGGGGCGCGCTGCTTGATCAACGCGAAGCCGAGAGCTCCGTGCTCGTATTTCCAGGGCTTCAGATTGATCTGCAAAGAATGACAGCTACCGTCAATAACCTGCCCGTACAGCTGCTCCCCAAGGACATGCAGATTCTCTCCGCGCTCGCCAAGCAGCCCAACCAGGTCTTCCATCCGCAGCAGCTTTACCGGCAGGTCTGGGAGAATGATTTCAACTATTCCAGGGATACGGTTAAAGTCCATATTTCCAATCTCCGCAAAAAAATAGAGCCTGATCCGGCTCGGCCCCGCTATATTATAACGGTCAACGGCTTGGGCTATAAATTCAACCCCTACGGCGCCATATAATTCGACTGCCCGAGACGGCGCAAGCGGACAAGCGGCATCCCTTTTCACGAAAGGAATGCCGCTTACCCGACCATGTGAAACGCTTCGCACATTACGCACCCGAAGCTGCGCTCTCATCCCCGGCCCAACCGGGTCACTTCACCATAACAGCGTGAACTCCGAATCTTTTCATTTTGTCCAAATGCTCCTTTGTCAATTTCACGCCGGCGGGAAGCAGAACCATGCCGCTGGGTGTTGTAACTCTATCCGCCAGAATATTTCCCGGAAACACTTCTCTCATTGTTACCTTCTTCGCCATTCCTGATCTACCCTTCACCGTAAAATGTCGTTCTCGAGGAACGTATACGGTACAGCATAATCATGCGAGGTAAAACAGAGGTAAATTGCAGTTAAAAAAGAATAGAGATATCCGTCAGTCCCTCGCACCTCAAGCAAAAATAGTCCCCGACCGGTAAAGGTTAGGGACTATTCCTTATGGGGAGGGCCCGGCCTCGAAAAAGCAATGTCTCTCGAAAGGCGGTTACCCTTCATTTAAGCATCTTGAACATGATGCCGACCTCTCGGTATCACCAGCGGGGAGCCCGAAAGCGGGTCCTCGATTACCGTGCAGTCCATCCCGAAAATGTCTTTGACCAATGTGCTTGTGATTACCTTGGACGGCTCTCCTTCGGCTACAAGCTCTCCTTTGTAAAGCGCGAATATATGATCGGCATAACGCGCGGACAGGTTGATATCATGAAGAACCATCACAATCGTCGTTCCGTGCTTGCGGTTAAGGTCCGTGAGCAGGTCAAGAATTTCGACTTGATAGGTGATATCCAGGAAGGTGGTCGGTTCGTCGAGAAACAGAATGTCGGTTTGCTGCGCCAGAGCCATGGCAATCCAGACGCGCTGTCTTTGACCGCCCGAAAGCTCGTCGATATTGTGATTGGCGAATTCGGTAATATCCATAATGGTCATCGCTTCGGCGACGGCCTCATAATCCTTTTTCGACCATCCGCTGAACAGCGTCTGGTGCGGGAATCTCCCCCGCCCCACCAAATCCGCCACGGAGATCCCTTCCGGAACGATGGGAGATTGCGGGAGCAGTCCGACAACCCGAGCCAGCTGCTTCGGGGGCATTTTGCCAATGGGCTTCCCGTCAATGGTAACCTTGCCGGATATCGGCTTGATCAACCTGGCCATCGTTTTGAGAAGCGTAGACTTGCCGCACCCGTTTGCTCCAATAATCACGCTTATTTTATGGCTGGGAATCACAAGGTCTACGCCATGGATAACCGTTTTATTCTCATAGCCGGCTACGAGCCGTTCGGCTTGAAAAAGATGCGTCGATTTCATTATAGTTCTCCCTTTCGATTCATTCGGATAAGCAAGAAGATCAGATACGGCGCTCCGAGTAATCCGGTGATGATGCCCACAGGGAATCTCACCTCGAAAGCGAATTGTCCGATCAGATCTGCCGCCAGAACCAAATTAACGCCGACAAGACCCGCCGGAATCACGTTGGAGAAGCCGACTCCGACTAATCTTTTGGCGATCGGTCCCGAAAGGAAGGAAACAAAGGCGATGGGGCCCGTCGTAGCGGTCGCGATCGCGATCATGAAGACCGAACTTACGATGAGCGCGATTCTTGTTTTGTCCGTGGCCACTCCGAGGGAAGTAGCCGATTGTTCTCCAAGCTCGAGCAGATTGAGACGTTTGCCCAACAGGATGACGATCGGGGCGAAAATCATGACCGTTAGGACAAGAGGCGGAAGCTCGCGCATCTGGGAGCCGTTGAGGCTGCCGGCAAGCCACCTGAGCGCCGCGGGAATATCCTGCTGCGAGCTGATCAGGATCAGATAGGAGATGACGGCGTCCAGCATAGCCTGCATGCCGATTCCGATCAGAATTAATCGCCCGATCGAGAACGCTCTTCCTCTGGATAAGAAATATATGACGATGACGGTAGCGAGACCGGCGATGACCGATGCTGCGGACACGATGGCCCCGCTGGCATGAAGAACCGTGATGCAAAATACGGCCGCCGCGCTCGAGCCTGAGGTGATCCCGATGACGTTCGGGTTCGCCAGAGGATTGCGCAGCATCGTCTGAAAGACGTATCCGGCAATGCCGAAAGCGAATCCGGCGAACAGACCGGCCAGCATTCTCGGCAGGCGTATCGTATTCACTGCGAAGGACACGCCTTTGACCGAATCCCCCGAAAGCGCCCGGATGACCTCTTTTACCGGATAGATGGTGTTCCCCAGCAAGAGCATTGCGCAGCAAAGCAGGCACGCAAGCACCGCAAGGCAGACAGTGACCAGTATCCATCGGCGGTGTCTTTGACGTCGCCCCACTTTAATCCACTCTACAGATTCATTTCTCATAATGAACGCACTTTCGATCTCATCGCTAAGATGATTAGTATCGGAGCTCCGATAAACGCCGTAACAACGCCGACCTCAAGCTCGCCGGGGCTGCCGATCAGCCTGCCGCTTACATCTGCTATCGTCAAAATAAGGGCACCCGCGATCGCCGACATGGGGATGACAAAACGCAGGTCCGGGCCGAGAATAAGACGCATGACGTGCGTGGACAATAGTCCGACAAAGCCGATAGGGCCCGCCAGCGCGGTGGCTGCGCCGCATAGAATAACGCCGGCCAGAGCCGCAACTAGCCTCAGCACGCCCGTTCGAACGCCCAGTCCGGTGGCGACGTCGTCTCCCAGCGCCAACGCATTAAGCGCCGGGGCCGTAACAATGGCAATCAGAACGCCGACGATCAGAAAAGGAGCGAAGGTCGCGATCGCGCTCCAACTCCCCGAGCCGACGCTTCCCACTTGCCAGAATCTGAACTGATCCATGACGTAGGAGCGCGGAATCAGGATGGCGGCGACCAGAGACGAGATGGCGGCGCTTGTGGCCGCTCCGGCCAAAACAAGCTTAATGGGCGTGGCACCGCCACGCCCCATAGAACCGATTCCGAATACAAAAATCGCAGTTATCGCAGCTCCGGCCAATGCCAGCCATATATATTGATTTGCGGTGCTTATGTTCAAGAACGCAATTCCGGAAACCACAAACAATGCCGCACCCGTGTTCACTCCCAGTATGCTCGGGTCGGCAATCGGGTTGCGGGTGACCGATTGCATGAGCGCGCCGGACACTCCGAGCGCCGCTCCGCAAAGCAAGCTGAAGACGGTTCGGGAAATTCTCTTGCGAACGATATTCGCTCCGTAAGAGTCGATGTCCGGATGAAACAAACCGTCGATCAGCTCGTGGAACCTCACCGGCCGGGAGCCCAAGACGAGAGAGGCAACCGCGCATACGCCGAGCAGAACGATACAGACGACGAGAACCGTCGTAAAGTTTCTTGGCATATGCAGTTTTTGTCGTCTGTCCGTTAAAGCCGAAGAACTACTCATTGATCTTGTCGATAGCTCCTCCGATGAGTTTCAGATATTCGTCGATCGTATAGGCGATCGACAGCGGATTCGGAGTTCCCGCCGCAACCAGAGGCGTGTCGCTGGTAATAAACGCAACGGAGCCTCTCTCGATTGCAGGGATTTTGCCGAGCAGGGAGTCGGCTTTAAGAGCTTGATATAATTCCTCGTTGCCATATCCGACGATCAGATCCGCATCGGACAGAGCTTCGGCGTTCTCGGCGCTCAGGTTTAAGGAGTAGCTCTTCGGATCGGTGATCTGGCTCGTTATGCTTTCCGGATAAACCATTCCCAGTTCGTGAAGGAACGCGACGCGGGAGTCGATCGGCGTATAGATGTGCAGCTTCGACAAATCGTCGGCTTTGAAGTTGACCCAGACGACTTTCTTGCCGCTGATTTGGGGATAAGCTTCCAGCTTCTCGCTGAGCATACTCTCGACATCTTTAATGAGCTGCTCGCCTTCCGCTTTCATGCCCATGCCGGTTGCATTGAATTGAACTTGCTCGCGCCATGTCGTAGTCCAAGGAGCGACCGGGTAGGCGACAACCGGAGCGATTTTGCTGAGAATATCGTAATCCTCCTTCGTGATCCCGGAGTACGCGGCAAGAATAACATCCGGATCGGCATCGGAAATCGCCTCAAAATCAAGGCCGTCCGTATCCTGAAACACATTCGGCTTGCTCACGCCAAGCTCCTCAAGCTTTTTCGCTGTCCAAGGCAACAGCCCGCTGCCATCCTGAACGCCGAAATTCGCCGCCGAGAAGCCTACGGGAACAACGCCAAGAGCGAGAACGACGTCGTGGTTCGCCCATTGGATGGTAACGACTCGTTCAGGCTTGCTTTCGATTACCGTTTCGCCCAAAGCATGCTTGATCACGATCGGATATTCGGCTTGAGCCTCTTGGGAAGCAGGCGCTTCTGATGAAGGCGTTTCGGCGCTTGCCGAAGCGCTCGCAGTCGGAGATGGCGAAGGAGAAGGCGTCGATTCGGATTTTTCGCTGGAGCAGCCCACCAGCAATACCATAATCAAAGCCATAACAATAAGAGTGCTTACGGAGTTTTTTCTTTGTGCGATCATTTTACATACCCTTCCTTATCCTGAGTTGTATTTTTAGAATAGTGCCAGCAATAGGTAATGATAATGATTATCAATTTCACAATTGTATCTTCACTTTGTAAGCCTGTCAATGGCATTTACAAGGCACATGCTGTCTATTTTGTGAACCGGATGCTGCCTGCGCTGACTTCGTGTGGCAAGCAAATCAGCATCCGCCACCCTGGGGATAGCAGACAATTTTCACGTCGAATACGCTTCAGACAAATCGGAAAAGCCAGCCCGATCGCTTATGCGAAGAGGCTGGCTTTTCCGGTCTGTGTGAGGCAATGATGGTCGTTCGCCAAGGGGGGCGATTCGTTTCCCCTTCGCAAGATCGCCGCTGTACGGCTCCGCGTTTATTCGAAAAGGCCGATGACTCCGTCTGGCAGCCAAAACTTCTTGACGATCAATACCGCTGCCAGCACGAGAACAAACAGCACTACATTTTTCACCAGCTTGTTAGGAGGTTTGCTCAACGCCGTCACCCTTTCTACCTGTCGATTCGCTTACGCGCGTATACGCCAACACAGAGAGCGCACGCGGCGACGCTCCATAAGAAAAGCGCGGACAAATGCCGCCCTATGTCGCTTATCCCCCCGCCCTCAAGAAGCCCCGATACCCCGAGCATGAAATGCCGGGTCGGCAGCCAATCGACCACCGCGGTAAACCAGCCGACGTTCATTGAAGACTCCAGCAACGGCCCCATGATGACGACGAGCATCAGCGGCAGACCGACGATTGACGACTCCGTAACGGTGCGAGAGAGAAGACCTATCGTCGTTCCGAACGCCAGAAAGGCGATCAGCAGCAGGACGATTAGAACGGCCAGCCAGAACGGGTTTACGTTTGGAATAACGGATACGGCAACCGATCCGGCCATGACGATCAAGGTGAGCGCCGTGGTAGCCACGCTTTTGCCGATCAGCACCTCGGCCGGCGAAGCCGGGGAAAGCATCAGCATGCGCAGCGTGTTCTTCTCCTTCTCTTCCGCAATCATATTCGCTTGAACGAAAGCGCCGGTAATCGATACCGCCAGCAGAAGAGGAAACGTGAAGATCGACGGATCGGATGTCCCTTTGCGATTGAACAGGAAAGAAAACACGATCGGCATCGCGGCGGTCAGTAAAATTTGCGGGTTTTTGACGGCATCCTTCCATTCCTTAATCACGATGGCCTGTAATCTTCTGAATGAGAACGTCATTGCAAGCTCCTTCCTGTCAATCGCACGAAGAGGTCCCCGAGCGTCGGCTCGTTCGAATGGATCGACAGCAGCCGTCCGGCCCGCATCCATTCCCGGATGCGCTCGGCCCCTTCGCTGTCGTTGTTTACCACGTAGCGCCCGTCTGCAGTCGTCACGTCAATCGTGCGATCCGCATGCTGCAGCTTCAGCCGCTCTGGGGTATCCAGCACGGAGATTCTTCCGTTGTTCAGGAAGGCGACGCGATGGCACAACTGCTCGGCCTCCATCATGTCATGAGTCGTCAGGAAAATGGTCGTTCCTTGTTCATTGAGCTGGCGCAACGCAGCGTGAATCTGGGCCGTGTTCGCCGGATCGAGCGCCGACGTAGGTTCGTCCAGAAACAGCAGCTCGGGCTTGTGCAGCAGCGCCCGCGCGAGCGTCACCCGCTGCTTCATGCCCTTGGATAGCTGATGGACCGGCGTCTTCATCTCCCCCGCCAGATTTACGCTCTCCAGGGTATCGGACACGTTCCGTACGGGAGCCCCATACAATCCGCAGAACAACGACAGGTTGTCAAAAACGGTGAGGCGTTCGTAGATGCCGCTGTTGTCGGTCATGATGCCGATTTTGCTCAGCAGGTACGGGTCTCGCTTGCCAACGGCCCGTCTCCCCAATACAATCGCTTCCCCTGCGCTGGGAAGAAGCTGGGTCGTCAAAATTTTGACCGTCGTCGTCTTCCCCGACCCGCTCGGGCCGAGGAAACCGAAGATCTCCCCTTTGGCAACCTGAAAGCTGATACTGTCCAGCGCCATCTTGTTGCGGTATTTCTTCTCCAATTGATGAACCTCAATTGCTGACTCCACTCCATCGCCTCGCTTTATCTGGATTTGCGGTTTCGCAGCTCCATCTTAACGGGAGGAGGAACGAGGATGCAGTCAATCAAGGGCGAAAGGAGCATTCGGCAGGCTCACTGGAGCATCTCTATCCGTGAGCAGAGCGCTTCAAATTCCGATAATCCTCTTCAGTTCCTCGTAACGGCCTTTGGAAAGCGGGACCGCTCGCTTGCCCCGGTCTGACAAGATGAGGCTGTAGCTGTTCCGCGTCCAGACGATCAGCTCGCGAACGCGCTGCAGATTAACGATGTAAGAACGGTGGCACCGATAAAAATGGAACGGCTCCAGCCTCTGATCCAAATCATTCAGCGTCCACATGCAAGTAAGCGTCTCCGACTCCAAATGAAGCAGTGATTGTCCGTCGCTGCTCTCGACATACAGAATTTCCGCCGGATCGACCAGGATGACTTTGTCCTCCGCTCTGGCCGGAATTTTCGCAATTCGGCTTAGCGACACCTGCTCCGCCTCTCCGTCTTGGCGCGCAGGCAAGCCAATCGGCTCGGATTCATCCCGGGTCGCGAGCCTCTCCATCCCCTGATCGGTTAGCCGGTAAGCATCCCCGGTCAAGGATATGGCGCTTTCCGGCGAGGAGCAGGTGACAAGCACAGCCTTGCCTTGCTCCGTCCAGCTTGCCACCATTCTGCGAACGATCGCGCAGCCCTCCAGATCAAGCCCTTGCTCCGGATTTTCCAGCAGAATCAGCTCCGGGTCGTGGAGCACGCTACGGACAAGGTTAAGACGTCTTCTCTCAGACGCGTTCAAGCGAGCAATCGCCGTGTCCATGGCAGACAGCAAGCCCGCCGACTGAAGCAAATCACCGATCGAACGGCGCACTCCATAGAGGCGGCTCCAGAACTCCAAATAGGCTTTAACCTTCAAGCGGGGATAATCGCCGTCATCCAGCCGGCACAAGCCGATGTGCGCGAGGTGCCCGTCTCTCTTCAGCTGCAGCGGTTTCCCCCGATACAGCACCGATTCAGGCGAGCCGGTAACGGTTCCCGTTATCCTCCCGACAAGAGCGCGTCCCTGCTCGTCATTGCATTGAAGCGCGACGCATTGGCCGGCCACGACCTCTAGATCGATCGGAACCTCCCTCTCGCCATGGCTTGGAATCGGAAGCTGCAACAATTTCAGCAAGACCATAATCGGCCCCCCTTTTGCTTATCTTTCTCTTTTATTTCGAAGAATGCTGATATTTTAAATCTAACTTACGGCTTATTCATTATCAAATGATAAAATAACCGTCTTTAAACCTTTGAATAATGAATGTCCAAGCTCACGTACATTTACGTTAATAGTCAATGCTCGCTTGAGTATCTTTGAGGATTCGGTTCAGCATGCGTCTTGACTTAAGTCAATGAACATCCTCCTCCGCCTGGCTACAATGGAATCACCATAGAGCATGAGGAGACGATTGAATGAACAACACGCTGACAGACAAGTATGCAGAACCGCGAAGATTAGCCCTTATCACCGGCACAGCGCTCATGATCATGACCCTGGCCGCAGCCTTTTCGTACGGCTTTGCGCATGAGAGCCTGCTGGTTCCGGGAGATGCCGACGCCACGCTGCAAAATTTAATATCGCGCAATCCTCTTCTCAAGGCGGAAATTCTAGGCTGGATCATCATTCTGGCGTGCGACATTATCGTCGCTTGGTCCTGCTATGTTTTCTTGAAGCCCGTCAGCAAAAGCCTGTCCTTGCTTGGTGCATGGCTGCGGCTGATGTATTCGGCGATCTTGGGCGTGGCCATCATGAATTTATTATGGGTTCAGCTGCTGTCGACCGACACCGATACACGTTCGAGCTTCGCACCGAATCAGCTTGGAGAACAAGCGATTCTGCATCTGGAAGCCTTTGAATCGATTTGGTCCGTCGGCTTAATCCTCTTCGGGGGGCATTTGCTGATTCTCGGGTTGTTGGCTTGCAGGTCAAAAATCGTACCCTTGTGGATCGGCATCTTGCTGCTGACGGCTTCGCCGGGCTACATTCTCATTCACCTGTTTAATTTATTTCTTGCAGAATACGAAGGAATCGGAAGGGTACTCAATGCGATATTTATCCTGCCCATGACGGCGGGGGAGTTGGGCTTTGGCCTATGGATGCTGTTCAGAGGGGGAAAACGCCCCTTAGGCGACATTCCGACTAAATAGGGCCGCGCATAACTCTCTTCTTGATTCTGCTTAAGGATTCCGGGGTCATCCCCAGATAGCTCGCCAGTTGGTGCTGGGGGACCCGGCGTATCAAGGAAGGACGCTTCGCCAGCAGGGCTCTGAAGCGCTCTGCAGGCGAGGAGGCGATGAAGGACGCGAACTCCTCCTGCACCTGGCTCAAATTCTCTTCAATCATTTTGCGAGTCATCGACTCCAGTTGGGTGTACTTGTTATACATGTTCTGTTCCGTCTCCAGTAAGCCCACGACCATTACGGAGTCCTCAACGCAAGTAAAGGTATGGTCGGACGACTTATCCGATTTGTGACGGTTGAAAATAGCGATGGCCTGCTCTTCGGTATAAAAGTTCGATGTGATCTCTCTTCCCGCTTCATCGACCGAATGCTGTCTTACGCACCCTTCAAGAATAAAATAACATTTTGTAGGGACGTCTCCTTGCCTGAAGAGGACGGTTCCTTTTTCAAATTCCTCGATGTGAAGCTCGTCTATAATAGCCTGCTGCTCCTCTTCGCTAAGAGAGGTCAACTTGGTCATATATTTGGCAAGGATATCCTTCATCACAATCGCGCACTCTCCTCTCTCCTGTGCCGTTGACTCGAACCGGGGATTATTCACGGCAGCCGCCTTCTCCGCAACTCCCTGGTTCCCCTCGATATTGTCGCGTCCGATCAGCTTCATCTCTTTATATCCCTTAATATAGCTATCTTTGACTCAAATAGAAACGGCCTGCGACCTGCAGTTCCAGAATAGAACTAGCAGTATCACAGGCTTAATAACGGGAGGGAGACGAGCTACACCCGCACCAATGGGATGCGCCTTATTATTTCGTCAGCATTTGAAACACTTGCTCAACGTCCTTATCCCCGCGACCGGACAAGTTGACGATGAGGATCTGATCCTTGCCCATCGCCGGAGCCATCTTCTTGGCGTGAGCGACCGCATGCGCGCTCTCAAGGGCAGGAATGATTCCCTCTACGCGAGACAGCTCCTGAAACGCCTCCAGCACTTCCTCGTTGGTAACCGTCGCATATTCGGCCCGGCCCGTCACCTTCAAGTGGCTATGCTCCGGCCCGATTCCCGGATAGTCGAGCCCCGCAGCGATCGAATAAGTTTTCTTGGGTTGGCCCTCCTCGTCCAGCAGCACCAGACACTTGAAGCCATGAATGATGCTCGGGACGCCCTGGGTCAAGGACGGCGCCTGGTCGGGCTCGACGCCGATCAGCCGGACGCTCGGTTCGTCGATGTAGTGGGCGAACGCGCCGATCGCATTGCTGCCGCCGCCCGCGCAAGCGACTATCGCATCCGGAAGACGCCCTTCCTTCTCGATGATCTGCCGCTTCGACTCTTCGCTGATGACCGCTTGGAAGTGCTTGACCATCGTCGGGAACGGATGCGGACCGACTGCGGAGCCAAGCAGATAGAACGTATTCTTGTAGTTGCGAACGAGATCGTCCAGTGCCTCGTCCACCGCGTCCTTAAGACGCCCCTGGCCCTTGTTGACCGGCACGACGGTCGCGCCGAGCAGCTCCATCCGGAATACGTTCAACGCCTGGCGGCGCGTATCTTCTGCCCCCATATAGATGACGCACTCCATATTAAACATGGCGCAGGCCGTCGCCGTAGCGACGCCGTGCTGGCCGGCTCCGGTCTCGGCGATGATCCGCTTGGCCCCCATACGCTTGGCAAGCAGTATCTGGCCAATGGCGTTATTGATCTTATGTGCCCCTGTATGGTTTAGATCCTCGCGCTTGAGGTAGATCTTGGCTCCGCCCCAAGCTTCGGACAGCCGTTCGGCATACGTCAGCGGGCTCTCGCGGCCAACGTATTCACGAAGGTAATAGCGAAGCTCTTCCTTGAAGTCCGGATCGTCTCTGAACTTGTAGAATTGTTCGCTCAAATAGTTCAGCACTTCCTGCAATTCCGGCGGAACGAAGCTTCCTCCGAACTCTCCGAAGTATCCTTCTTGGTGCATTTGTTGGCTCATACGTAAGCGCCTCCATTAATATAAATGGTCATCTTCCCAACCTATCATACCAGAAATTCCGAGCGGCAGCGCTTATGTCCTTGAAGCACTTCAGTCAACAGCTACCGAGCCGCTTGAGCTTCCTTCATGAATGCCATAAAGCCTTCGGCAATCTCTTTAGAGCGGGTATGGTGCAAATAATGCTCCCCATCCAGCGGCACTACTTTTCCGTGTACGGAACTTCGGACCTGCTCCTCATGCAAGGGAACCCAATCTTCAAAGCTGGGATTTATCGCTTGTACAAATAAAAGAACGGGAATATCCGCCGGGAAGGTTAAGCGCTCGGCCCCTTTGAAGTTAGAGGCGATATTTTTCATTTCGTTCATGGTTGTGGCGTTGTTCCCGTTTTTGTTCGAGATCAGCCGCATTTGTTCCTTGGTGCGGTCGTCGAACGCCAAGGAGGCATAGGGGTCGCCGCTTACTTTCTTAATCAATCTGAGAAGACCGGATTGCTTGAGAAACCGGAACGTCTTGATCGGCAGCTTAACGTCCATGCCGGGCTGATTCGGAACGCTGCTGTCGATTCCGACGAATGCGCTCACTTCGTTCGGATATTTGTTCGCGTAATCCAATCCGTAGATGCCTGCAATGGAATGGCCCATTAAAATATAGCGTTCGATTTGCAGCTGCCGCAACGCCTCATGAACCTCGCCGACGATATTTTCCGTGCTGCGCACCTTGTCGGTTTCATCGCTTAACCCATATCCGAAGGGCTCGATCGCAACTACCTTGTAGAAGGAAGCCAGTTCGTCCATCAGCAGCTTAAAATCAAGCGCCGGCGCCGCCGTTCCGTAGCCCGGCAGAAGCACGACGGTTTCTTCGCCGCTTCCTTGGATCATGACGTTCATGTTTTTTCCGTCCACCTGCACGTATTGCCCATAGGCTTCTATTCGTCCTTCCTCCGATTTGTTGCTTATCAGATTCACAACGAAAACAATGACTAGAAAAAGCCCGATAGCTATAGTTAAGATTCCTGCCGATTTGAGCAAAAGGCGAAGCGTTTTTCTCATTCTCCCGCTCCTCCCCGTACTCGCTGCCTCTCGTTGTTTCACTCGCATCTTCTCCTGTCCTTGCCGGTTGTCCGGCTGTTATATCGTGCCGCTAAGGAAACCTTATACGATGCAGATGTACTCCCCATGACGATAAGATGAACGGAAGATGAACAACCAAAAAAATGTTACGGCATCCTGTGCAAGGAAGGTTGCTCAGGATGCCGTAACATGGAGAAGATAAGCATAATGTCAGAGTGCCGAATGAAGCAGCCGGAAGCCGGATTACGCTGTCGGCGGTGCAATCGGCAAGGTGACAATGACGGTCGTTCCCCGTCCAGGTTCGCTTTCCACTCGGATATCGCCTTGATGGAGCGATACGATCTGTTTAACGATGGCAAGCCCCATGCCGCTTCCGCTATACTTCCGGCTATGCGAACGATCGGCCTTGAAGAACCGCTCGAAGATACGCTTCCGGTCCTCGGGGGAAATGCCAATGCCTGTGTCGGCGATGCGAACTGTCGCGGTTTTCGTTTCTTGCTGAATGCTGACGGTGATCACGCCGTCATCCGCGGAAAATTTGATGCTGTTGCCGATGATATTCGTCCATACTTGGTTCAATTGATCGTAATCGGCCGTTAGTCGAACGGCCTTCAAGTCGAGCTCGAAACGAATGCTGCGCGCCGACCACTGGGGCTGAAGCGCGACGATGACCCGTCTGACCTGTTCATCCAGGCTGAACTCGTCCAGCCGCGGCTGCTGCGACCGGGATTCCAGCAAACTCAGCTTTAACAGGCTGTCGCTCATCTTGGACATCCGATCCGCTTCCGCAATAATAATGTCCAGATAACGGCTTCGTTCGTTTGCCTGGAGGTCGACTTTCTTGAGCGCCAGAGCATAGCCGGATATCGAGGTGAGCGGCGACTGAATCTCATGCGACACGTTCGCTACGAAATCCTTACGCATTTGCTCCAGCTGCTGCAGATCGTGCGTCATGGCTTCGAAGCTTCGGGCCAAAGCGCCCAGCTCGCCCTTCTGCTTAATGTTCAGCTTGACGTTGAAATCTCCGCCCGCGATATGCTTGGTCGCTCTCGTCAGCTTCTTGATCGGCCTAATCAGAAACACGGAAGCGATCAAGATCATTAAGCTTCCCGTTGCCAGCGCAAAAATAGTAAAGTTCAACATCCACGTAAGAATAAAAGGGGCGGATGGCGGGCCGATCGGTTCTACGAACATGGCATTCGCGCCCGTGTAGGTCGTAAACGGCAATCCCAAGAGCGCGGTGGAAATGCCGCTCGGGTTAACTTGAACGATCTCCCCGCCCAGCACTTGGTTCACCTGTTCCGGAGTGACGGGGATGGGCTTGTGTCCTTTGATCGCTCCATAGGACCGAAGCTGACCCGTTTCTTCGAAAATGCGAATATGATAGGATTTGAGCTGGTTCATTCCGCTTACGAAAGCGTCGGCTTCATGCAGCGGAAGCGTCTCGTAAATCCGGGCGATGTCCCGACCGAAGGAGAGCAGGGGGATTTGCAGGTTTTCGTTCAACTGATCTTTATATATCCAGGTTGCCGCGAAAAAGGAAATGCCCGTGCCCCCGATCACGGAGACCAGAAAGATCAGGACGACCCTTGTATATAGAGATTTGATCATTCGCTTGCCTCTAACCGGTAACCAAGTCCGCGCACCGTCTCGATACGGAAACCGGGCGTCGCCGCGAACCGTTCCCGCAGACGCTTAATATGCACGTCGATCGTCCGATTGTCTCCGGCATAATCCATGCCCCATATTTGATCGATCAACTGCTCGCGCGTATAGACCTGTCCGGGCGTTTCCGCGAGC
Organism: Cohnella boryungensis; assembly: GCF_042651945.1. Classification (NCBI taxonomy): domain Bacteria; kingdom Bacillati; phylum Bacillota; class Bacilli; order Caryophanales; family Paenibacillaceae; genus Cohnella; species Cohnella boryungensis. The sequence continues at coordinate 27,492 of NZ_JBHSED010000002.1, forward strand.
TTATACAGCAATTCGAACTCCTTGAGAGGCAACGAAAGCGACTCCGCCCCTATCGTCACCTTGTAGGTCTGGCGGTCAAGAGCGACCTCGCCAAGCTGGATCGTCTGCACGGAGCCGATCCGGTAACGCTTCAGCAATGCCCTGACCCGAACGGCCAGCTCCAACGGATCGAACGGCTTCGTCAAATAGTCGTCTGTCCCGAGCTCGAAGCCTTTGACCTTCTCCCAGGTTTCGCCTCTCGCGGTCAGCATAAGCAACGGAAGATCGGAGTTGGCCCTTCTGAGCTCCTTGCACAGCGTCCAACCGTCCATTATCGGCATCATAATATCGAGCACGACAAGATCGACATGCGTTGAGGCGTAGAGGGCCAGAGCTTCCCTGCCATTCGTGGCTTCTACCGTTGCGAATCCGTCGTTGCGCAGAAATAAACAGACGAGCTCTCGAATGTTCGCATCGTCGTCTGCAACCAGTATCGTAGGCATCTCTTCCCTCCTCTCCTGATTTCCTTCTCCTGTTTAAAGTAACCATTATACGATAAGGAAAACCGCCAGGGAAGTCGCCCTGACGGTTCTTAGCAAGGATACAGCGGGGCTTTCCCCGCCGCGACGTTATCGGGATGCACGCGAGCGGGCTCACACAATATAGAAATCCTCGACTCGATGACTCCATCATTGTACGAGACTTGCTTGGCTAGAAACCTTTTCAATATTTGATGTCGCTTGTACATGCTCCAATATGCGTTGCCAGACCGCTTCGGCCATACCCGCTCACCGCCAATAAATTTAGGGAACTCATCCGAATTCCACCCCGTATTTCTCGAAGACGGCCCTATATTTCTTTTCGAAAATCGTCCAGCGCGTTTCCGTTCCGTGCTTCTCGTGCAAGGCCTTCAAATAACGTTTGGCCTCCGCTTCGTCCTGAGACTGCAAGAGCAAATGAAAGCTCTCTTCCCCAAGATGCAAATAAGGTCCGGAGATGTAATAATCGACAATGGCTCTGGCGCTGGTCATCGTGTCGTAGAAACGGACGACCGCCTCCAGTCCGTTCAGCAACGCTTCCCTCAATTCGTCCCTGTTCGTATCGGGCGTGATCGAGAAACGGTCCGGAACCTCCCCGGCGATCTGCTCCATTCTTGCCCGGAAGTGGCAATCCGTCTCCTGGGGCGCCGCCAGAATCTCTTTCGATTGGATCTCCGCCAGCTCCGCCGAATAAATCCCGCAGTTCACGTAAAACATGACATTGTCTGCCGAATTGCCGGAGGATTTCTGAAAATTAAACAGGTAGACGAGGCGGTCCGCGATTTTACTGAAATTCGGACCCTTCCTGGCGAAGCCGTGCTTGGAAAGGAACGGCTTTACGTCCTGTTTCATCATATCGTTAAAGAGCTGCTGCAACACGATCCCCCCTGAAGATAGCTAGTCGATTGTTGTTGTGAATGCTCAGCTCGGATGCGCGACGTCAAATCATGGCGCGACTTGCGTCCGTTTCGCGGAAGCGAACGCATCCCGGTTCAAGCCGGCAGGCTCATCGCAATGAAAGCCCAACCAGTAGTCTCCGTAACGCTCCATCACAAGTACGTCCCCGCAACGGTAAAAAGAATGCGTGGGTCCCTCTTCTTCGGAACCGCTGTAGCGCCCGTTAAGCCACACTTCCTCGATGGGCTTGTCGAACAACGACCTTATCTCATCCATTCCCCCCTTTATCGTATAAAGATGCTTGCAGCCGAACGCGACCTCCTGCAGGCAAAAGCTTTTCAAAAACGGATACAACGAGCCGTTTACGATGACATGGCCTTCAGCAGCGTCGTCCCAGAGCAGGCGCTCGTCGCAATAGACGGGCGAATCGGGATTGCCGGCCTCCGCTTGGCAAGTCCAGTTCGCTTGGTTTTCCTCAAGAAACGTAATCCTGCCGTTGTCTCTTTTCAGCCGCTCCACCGAATATAGGCAATCCTGGCGCTGGAATATTTCCGGAGAATTCTCGAGGTGATCCTCCGTGCCAGCCTTCCAACGTCCTGCGAACGCGTACAGCTCCCGCAACGCCTTCGGCAGATCGGCCGGAAGCTCTTCCTCGGGCACTCCATAGGAGCGATCGTAGCCTCCGTACCAGTCGATCAGAAATTCCTTCAAGTCGTCCAATTGGTTCGTGTCTTTCAGAAGCATCGTCAGATTCCTCCCTCAAGTCGAGTGCCTGTTGCGCGAATGCCATGATGCGGCTCTTCCATCCTTCCAATCCGACAAATTATGACGATTTTTTTAAATTTCTCTCATCTACTCGTTTTTTCTCAATTTTTCTTGTTGATATATTTAGAGTTTATGATATTATAAGATTGCCTTATTTGGAAAGCGGCTATTCAAAATATACGGAATACGGAGTTCTTTCCAAGCAGATAATTTTTGACCACTTCCGACGAGAAGTTGAGGCCAACGGACAGCCGGGTCAAATGCCGACTGGCAACTTTAGTTGCCTTATTGATTGAGTTAAAAGCTCAAATTTTATGAGTTGGTTACTTTACAACCAGTGCATTCGCACACAACTTGTGAAACGGTCAATAAGAGTGGCATAGTGATTATTTGCTATTTAGACTCTGATTCGTTAACGATATATTTTGAATATTAAATAGCTTCCTGACAAAAGCTATGTCCTGTCAATGCGGACATTTAATATTCGTATTTATATCTAAACAAGTGTGATACGCGATGATGCGTTTTTACCCACTTGTTTTTTTTATTGCGTAAAAACCGATCATCTGGGCCGTCAATCAAACAAATTCTATTGCAAGGGAGATCGAGAAATGGGAAAAGCACTAATCATCGGTTGTGGCGGAGTGGCTTCTGTAGCCATCCACAAATGCGTACAAAACAGCGAGGTTTTTGAAGAGATCTGCATCGCTAGCCGGACCAAGTCGAAATGCGACGATCTGAAGGCCAAGCTGGACGGCGGCAAGACGAAAATCACGACCGCTCAAGTGGATGCCAACAACGTGGACGAGCTCATCGCTTTGATAGAAGAGGTTAAACCGGATATTGTCATGAACCTGGCGCTGCCGTATCAGGATTTGACGATCATGGACGCTTGCCTGGCCACCAAAACCCATTACATGGATACGGCCAATTACGAGCCGGAAGACACCGCGAAGTTCGAGTACAAATGGCAATGGGATTACCGCGAGCGTTTCGAGAAAGCCGGCATTACCGCTCTGCTCGGCAGCGGATTCGACCCAGGCGTAACGGGCGTATTCTCGGCTTACGCGTTGAAGCATTACTTCGACGAGATCGAATATATCGACATTCTGGACTGCAACGGCGGCGACCACGGTTATCCGTTCGCGACGAATTTCAACCCGGAGATCAATATCCGCGAGGTTTCCGCCAACGGGAGATACTGGGAGAACGGCGAATGGATCGAAACCAAGCCCATGGAAATCAAACGGGAGTATAACTTCGCCGAGGTCGGCCAGAAGGATATGTATTTGCTCTACCATGAAGAGCTGGAGTCCCTTGCGGTCAACATTCCGGGACTTAAGCGTATCCGCTTCTTCATGACCTTCGGTCAAAGCTACCTGACTCACCTCAAGGCATTGGAGAACGTTGGCATGACTTCCATCGAGCCGATCGAATTCGAAGGAAAGCAAATCATCCCTCTCCAGTTCTTGAAGGCCGTATTGCCTGATCCGGCTTCGCTGGGACCGCGCACTGTCGGCAAAACGAACATCGGCTGCATTTTCCAAGGCAAAAAAGACGGCAAAGATAAAACGTACTATGTGTACAATGTATGCGATCACCAGGCGTGCTACAAGGAAGTGGGCTCTCAGGCCATCTCCTATACGACCGGCGTTCCAGCCATGATCGGTGCGGCTATGGTTCTTACCGGAAAGTGGAACAAGCCTGGCGTCTACAATGTCGAAGAATTCGATCCGGATCCGTTCATGGAAGAGTTGAACAAATGGGGACTTCCATGGGTAGAAGACTTTAATCCCGTACTGGTTGACGATGGCGAAGAAGCTGTTCAAAAGCAACCGGCGCTGGTTCGATAAAGATGCGCTTTAATGAATTGCCAACGCCTTGTTTTGTCGTCGATGAAGCGCTCATCGAGAAAAATCTTAAAATCCTGAACGGCGTTATGCAGCGAACGGGAGCTAAGATTATTTTGGCCCAAAAAGCATTCTCTATGACAACGATGTACCCCCTCATCGGCGAATACTTGAACGGCACGACTGCAAGCGGCTTGTTCGAAGCCCGGCTAGGCCACGAAGAAATGGGCAAAGAAAACCATGTCTTTGCCCCCGCATATCGGGAAGACGAGATCGATGAGATCATCTCCATCTGCGACCACCTGATCTTTAATTCCTTCTCCCAGCTGGAGAAGTTTAAGGACAAGGCTCTACAGGCGGGCCGGAAGGTAGGCCTCCGCATTAACCCGGAATGTTCGACGCAAGTCGGTCATGAAATCTATGACCCGTGCTCGCCGGGCTCCAGATTCGGCGTCAAACGGGAGGATTTTCGCCCGGACTTGCTGGATGGCGTCACCGGACTGCACTTCCATACGCTCTGCCAGCAAAACTCCGACGACCTGGAGACCACGCTGCGGGCGGTCGAAGCCAAATTCGGAGAGTGGCTGCCGCAGATGGAATGGATCAATTTCGGCGGCGGGCATCATATTACGAGAGACGATTACGATCTCGCCACCCTCGAAGCTTGCATTAAGCGAATGCAGGAGCAGTACGGATTAAAGGTCTATTTGGAGCCGGGGGAAGCCGTCGCGCTCAACGCAGGCTACCTCGTCGCCTCCGTATTGGACCTTCACAAGAACGGAATCGAGATCGCGATTCTGGATACGTCCGCGACTTGCCATATGCCGGACGTCCTGGAGATGCCGTATCGCCCCCCTCTTCTGGAGAGCGGCGAACCCGGAGAGAAGCCGTATACGTATCGGCTCACCGGTCAAACCTGCCTAACCGGAGATGTGATCGGGGATTATTCGTTCGATCAGCCCTTGCAATGCGGCGATCGAGTCGTCTTCGGGGACATGGCGATCTACTCTATGGTGAAGACCAACACCTTTAACGGCATGGCTCTTCCGGCCATTGCCGTCAAACGTAAAGATGGCGATTACCAAGTGGTGCGCCAATTCGGCTATCAAGATTTCAAGACGAGACTCGCGTAGTCATGCTGACACCGGTATTTAACCGGTGTCAGTTTTTTTAGTTGCGTTAAAAAACCGCCCGCGAAGCAAGTTCGGGCGGTTCGAGCAACGGTGCAATTAATTGATCGGCCCGACCTTCTGCAGCAAGCGCTGCAGAGTTGCGGCTACTTCAGCACGGGTCATGCTGCCTTGCGGAACGAGCTTGTTAGAGGTGCGCCCGTTCATGCCGATCAGGTCTGTACGGTGGATTCTAAGTTCGCCCAAGCCAATTTCATGAATTCGAATCTTATAGAAATGGGGAAAAGCCAACGAGTGGGAGAGGAAAGGGAAAGCTCATGACCGAACTTGGTGTGTCCATTATCACATGCACGAATCAGCCCGGTTTTTTCATGAACATTTTGAACAATTACCGGATTCAACGCTACAAGCGCAAGGAATTGATTATTATCCTAAATAAGGACAGCATCGATCTATTGGAATGGCGAAAAAAAGCCTCTGTTTATCCCAACATCACCGTATATCAGGTGCCCGAGCGGATCTCGTTGGGCCAATGCTTGAATTGCGGCATTTGCAGATCCAAATACTCCCTTATCGCTAAATTCGACCACGACGATTATTATTCCCCCTACTATTTAAGAGAACAAGTTCAGTCGCTCCTGCACACTAAAAGCCCTGTCGTTGGAAAGCACGCCTGTTTGGTCTATCTGGCCGCAAGCAACAAGCTTATCGTTCGGTCCCCCCGCGAAAAGAACAAATTCGTGAAATTCATTCAAGGGGGAACAATCTTATTTCGGAGGAAAATCCTCAAAAATGTACGCTTCCCGGACCTTTCGCTTGGTGAAGACGTCGAATTTTTGCGGAACTGCTCCAAGAAAGGCTATCCTATACGCGCTACTTCTACCTGCAATTACGTCTATGTTCGTCGAAAAAATAAAAGCACCCATACATGGAAGGTAGGCGACCATAGCTTCCTGCCAGGCAGCCGTCCCGTTGCCGTAACCAAGTATTATCGCCGTTTCGCCGTACGCAAATATTGAGCAATTCCGCGATCCAGCGGTTTTCCGGCCATATACCCATCAAGCAATGCCGCGTCATAATGGAGGTGGGCGGTTTGGCGCTAAAGCGTACTGGAGGCTTGCTTCACCCATTCGGTCAGCATTCCGCCGTCGATCTGTTGGCCGCCGCGAAACTTGACCGTCTTCCGTTCCGGAGGGCCGTCGAACAATCCTTCGGGAAGCTCCAGCCCCGATGCGTTGAAGATCGTGAAGCTCACGGCGTCCTTCGAAGTCGAGATCACCGCAGCATATTTTTTGTTTTTCAGAAAATGGGGCTTGTTGTACTGTATGCGCTCCTGAACATCGGGAATCGCATTGTGAACGACTTGGCGCAGCTCACGGCACAATCCCGCTTGCCATGGCTCTTTGACTTTTTCGATAAAATCCGTAACCTCTTGGTTCATATGATTTGCTCCTCTCGTGTTCTTGCTTTATTCCCCGATTTGCTTCTACATAAGCAACAAACGGGAAACACCGGAATCGACAGATCGATAAAAAAAATTCTATATATTTATTCTGAAGTACTTTAGGGCCTATGTACAGCCTCATTCCTCTAATTCCAGTTCCCGTTCGGAACACCTCTCCGTAACCGGCACGTTATCATACTCCCCTAACCTCGTCTCGTCAAGAAATAATGCGAGAACGAGCGACATAACGGGGAACCCCCTCTTATGCTTTGGAAATCGGAATGAATATCCGCGTATGAAGAATGAGATCGCTTTTTCCAATTCATCCGGTTTCACGTAAAATTTTCTTAAGACGGAGCACAATGATATCTAGATCAATGAAAGACAGGAAAGGAGAAGCCTCATGCACAGAGTGGACAAAATCAGATTTACGCTCTTTTACGGAGAATCGCCGGAAGCGGAAGGTTATGGGTACATGGAGTTAAACGCGGAGGGAAATATGATCGCGCTCTACAATAGCTATGGCGAGGAGATCGACATGTATGGCGGACACGAATTCGTCAGGGTACGGACGGTCGGCAAATTCGATAACGAAGACCGCGATCACTTTTATTCCTTGTTGGAAACGGATGGCGTAGGTTAGGAGCTGGTATATCCAGCCCCTTCATTCGGCCTCGGCATGCCTGACTTCAATATTGTCCTTTAATAACAAAAAATGAGCCTCGGATTGTTCCCGCCAGCTTAGACTTCTGCCTGGCGAACTTAAACTTCTCTTCTAGCTCCTTCGGGACCTCCATCCCTTCGGAAAGCTTAAAGCCGACGGCTCGCTTCTTAGGATCATCAACCGTATACATGACATTAAGCCCAAGGCCATCCTCATAAAAGACGTAAGTGAACTGGATATTTTCCACTTGAAAACGCGACGTTTCTAAAGGCTTGGCCGCAAACTCAATATTCCGTTCTTCCTTCAATATTCGATTCACGTAATCCAGGCTTTCCTGACTTTCGCCAGCAGGTACAACCGTAAATTCATGCTTGTATTTGTTCATAAAGTAACGGGCTTCATTGGCGCGTAAACCCGCGAGAGCTTCTGCTACAGGCGAGGATTCCAAACCAACCGTAGACACATTTTTGAAATCAACGATATACGACATTTTCATCCCTCGTTTTCTCACGATATTTCGAAAATTATACAATATTAAACCGACTGCGAACAGCAGGCAGCCGGTTTTGTTTATCGGGACACCCGGCGATTATTGCTCCAGCACCTTTTCAAGATTGCCGCACCAGCTCGTCCAACCCCACTTGGCGCCTTCGAGTCCTTGTACAGTCGAGATTCCGGTTTGTTCGAGATGAAGATTTACCTTGCCGTCCCCCAGATCCGTGAGCGTCCAGGTGACCGTATGCTTCTCCTCTCCGCTCGCCCAAGTATAGGACAACCGGTTCGGCGGTTCCACGGCAAGCACTTCGCCATCCACAACGCCATCCCAATTGCCAACCGGCTGCAAGCGGAACTGAAAACGGTGGCCTACATCGGGTTTAAAATCATTTTCAGTGATCCACCTGGCAAGCTTGCCTGAATCCGTCAAGGCGGTCCAAAGCTTCTCGATCGAGGTCGTGTACTGAAAATCCAAAGTCATTGTTTCACTCATTCCTCTTCCTCCTCTAATAGTCGTTTTAAACCCAGCATGCCATTAATCCAGAACTTGTTGTAGTTTGCCACCCAATCTTGAATTTCTCTCAGCGGGGAGGCATTTAGCCGATATCGGGTTTCTTTGCCGACTTTGCGATCCAGCACCAGCCCGGCTTCTTTCAGGATAGCCAGATGCTTGGATACCGCTGTGCGGCCCATGTGAAACTGTGCCGTTAATTGATGAAGCGGCAGCTCCTCCGACTCTGCCAACAGACGAATTAATCGACGTCTTGTTGGATCCGCGATCGCCTCGAATACATCGCGCAAGTTGTTGTTGTCGTTCACAACACCCCCTCCTAGATTCTTTAAGGAAAACTTAGTCAGGTTGAAACCTATCCCTGTGATGACTCCCAACCGGACACCTTTTGGTGATGTTTTGATTGTAGGACACCATTTGGTGTCCAGTCAACAGTTTTTTTCGTCTTCTCATGAAAACTGTAGATTAGTCTAAAGAAAGGAGGTTGGAGGGTACCTATTGACGGACTCTATATAGTGTCCTAAAATCAAGGCATCATTTGGTGTTTTATTTCATGCAAGGGAGTTGGTGGTGTTGAGCGCAGTTGCACAGACACGGGATGTCTATTATGCCGTGGCCGATCCGACCCGGCGTGAGATCATTCGATTGCTGGCGGATGCGAATGAATTGCCGCTCCATCGGTTGACTCCGCATTTTCCAATGGGTCGCACCGCTGTCTCCAAGCATTTGACCATTTTGAAGGAAGCCGGACTCGTGTCCGAGCGTAGAGTCGGCCGGGAGATGCGAAACCGTCTTAATCCGGCACCGTTGAAGGAGCTTCAGGATTGGTTGTCGTATTACGAGAAATTCTGGAAACAAAATATGCTTCGTCTGGATCAGCTTCTTATGGAGGAACAGGAATGAATCCAGACTGTCGCTCGATTTCAGTTCAGAAGCTAACGGCAGGTTTAAGAGCCATCCTTTGCGGGATGGCCCTATCAGAAAGATATTCTAACCATCTATGAAGAGACTTTACCGCGATTCAGGATACGATAGACATTGTTGAGCATGCCGTGCAGGATTCCGGTGATCGGGAAGATGGCCCAATTCACGTCCCAGCGATGATAAACGAATCCCGTAAACAGGAACGCCGCCGTCGCCAACGGCCATATTATCGCCCCCACGACTCCCGCGATCCGTTCCTCTTCCTTCTTCTCTGCGGCGATGAACGGCTCCTCAAGAAGCTTCGTGTAAGCTCCCTGGATGTTGCCGTAATAGATGAACAGGAACACCGCAACGCCAGCCATCAGCAGGAAGGCCGAGACCCCATAGGGAGCGAAGTCATCGTCGATGTAAGCCGCCGCGAAGATCAAGGCAGGCGATAGGACGCATAGGCAGACGCCCGTGATCAGAGCAAGACGGTAAGTCGGAGCATAAAGGGCTTGGCCGTGCTGAAGCTCCATCCTAAGCGTATAGGGCAACTGAAACCCTTGCTCCAGGCTCTTGAAGCGATCAAGCTTCATCCCGCTGTGAATGAACATCCCTACGGCCGCAGCGACCAGCACGAACATTCCGACCATCCCGAGCAGCGAGCCCATATCCTCCGAACCGTAATTTTCGAATAGTGTATCCATTGCAATCAACAGGGCCACCCCGCTGGCGCAGAGCAACACGCCGAGACCGGTCCATCGTCCGGAGCTTCGTTTGGCAGCCGCATACTCGTAAGCCTCATCTTCCGTCAGCATAGGCAGAGCCTGCTCCGGTGCGGCCGGATGGATGCCGAGCTCGGCCGTCAATTCCTCAATATTGCCGAATTCCGATATTACGATGCCGATCGCCTCATTCTCCGACATGCCTGCCCGCTTCAGCTCCAAGTACTTCTCTTCCATCCCCGACAGCATTTCCTGCTTTAGACGCTGCATCTCCAGAGTCTTCGGCAGACTGGCAAACATATTATTCAGATAAACGATGATCGTCTCCATGCTCTATCCCTACTCCCTGATAAATTGGTTAATCACTTCCTGCGTGACCTTCCACTCCTCGCATTTCTCCTTGTAATAGGTGAGGCCCAGCGGAGTGATTCGGTAATATGTGCGCCGCTTGCCGAGGCTCTCATTCCGGTAGAAGGATTCGATGTACCCGTTCTTCTCCAGACGCGTGAAAGCCGAATACAGCGTGGTCTCCTTCATGACGTACTTCTCCTGCGTCAACTGCCTTATATTCTTGGAAATTTCGTACCCGTAGGACTCCCCATCCAGTTGGAGAAATAATGAAGGAAATTTATGAGTTCACGTAAGATACCCGGAGTTTAAAGCATTAATAAAGAGAGCGTCAGCTTGAAGAACGCTCTCTTACTTGTGTATGTAAAGAAGGCCGCTATCGTACGGACAAAGCTCAGGGTAAAGCACCGACAAGGGCTGCCGTGCTTGGCTCAGCATTCTTGAATTGCCAGGATTAATGTGAACATGATCATACCTATCACCATTCATAAAAGTTATCCTCGATCAGCATCTCGAAGGAATCCGCTAATACCTTCATTTCCCCGGTATCGTGATAACAGATACAAACCTTTCCCTCTCGATCGATGATAATCGGATCGCCGGACCCATCTATAGAAATGACATAACCGGTTCGTACAACCTCTGCATAGGGAAGCTCCTTTAATTGCTCTCGGAACTCCAGCGTCAAATCGACAACAGTTTCCTTTCCAATACTAGAGCCATTTACGAAGGCATGTACGGCAATCCCTGCAAATGCCCCACCGAACGTCCTGATAAAATGTACGTAGTCCTCATGAAATTGTATGTTCAGTTGCCGCTGCGCCTCGGCAATTTCCTCTTGGCTCGCCGGAACGCCTACTAGTGTGCTTGTGTCCTCCCGATGCAGAAAAGCCTTTAATCTCTCCATCAACGCCTCTTTCATAGGTTAATTTCCTCCCCTAACAATTCTGATTTCCTGGCGGTCTTCTCATCATCCAATATCTCATACGGTTCTCCGCGCAGTCTGTAACGGCAAGTAATCGCGAGTAAAAGTATAGGAAATGGAAGGAAGGGCTAATTTAAGTATATCTGTTATGCAAGGAGCTCGGCACATGACGTATGGAGAAATTCTATTTCGAACGGCAACGTCCTTCGTTACATTACTCGTTCTGACCCGTCTGCTCGGTAAAAAACAAGTCGGACATCTAACGTTTTTCAATTATGTTACAGGAATCACCCTCGGCTCCACTACTGCCGAGATTATCGTCAGCAGACAAATCACGCTGCTGCAAGGCATATCTAGCTTGGTCCTGTGGTCGCTCATGGCGTTCATCATCGCCTTGACCGGTTTGCGCTCCGTCAGAGCGCGCGAGATTCTCGACGGCCAGCCTACGATTCTCATCAAACAAGGAAAGATTCTGGAGAAGGCGTTGGCTAAACAGCACCTCAACATCGACGATTTAAGCATGTTGCTTCGGAACAAGGATGTCTTCTCCCCCGAAGAGGTCGAATTTGCAATTCTGGAGCCTGACGGTCAACTCAGCGTGTTAAGAAAAGAAGAACTGCTGCCTGCAACAAAAAAGGATATAAAAGCACCCGTTACGCCTGTTTACAGAATCCCGACTGAACTTATCGTTGACGGTAGAATCGTAGAGAAAAATCTTGTAAAAATGGATGTCTCCGTTGTCTGGCTTAACCAACAGTTAAAGAAAGCCGGCATTCATTCTATGGATCAAGTATTTTACGCAGAGCTCCAATTGGACGGGACGCTGTATATTGACAAATATCAAGATTCAATCCCATAAACGGGTCTATCGGTGAAAAAAAAGGAGCTTGTCGCGGCATGACAGCTCCTAGAAATCCATTTAGTTAACGTTAACTTTTTCGCCGCTTCTTAACTTGCGAGCTCTACATTGTATATGTGCTAAGTAAAGACGGCCATACGGAGATTTTCTCGCGACAGGACGGACATACGGTTTCCCCCGCTAAGTAATGCAGATGCCCTGCCAAGGTTTGCTCTCCAATCGCTGCCGCCCGCTCCGCTAGCGCGCGTACTTCCTCATCTGCAAATGATGCTGCCGGAACGATTGGATGGGGCTCCTGGCCAGCGTGAAAAACAGGATCTTGTTCATAGGCTTGAAGAATTCCTTCATGCTCTTCATTAGGCCATATGAACACATCTTCCTCACAGGCCGGACACACGGCCACATACTCATCACCGTTAGTAAACGTCATCAACATGTTGGCAGGGGCATAGGAGCCGCGATAGGCAGCATCCGCAACAAGAGTGTAACGCTTCTCTATCTCATCTACGGTTGGTTGGGCTGCATAGGTGAATACTTCCTTTGTAAGCGCCCTGAGCTTGCCAATTGCCTCAACATAATCGCGATACAATTCCGTGCATACGGAGCTGCCTACATTCTCGGCTAGTTCAGCCCAAGATGCCGGGAATGACGCCTTATCTCTCTCATCGCGGCTTGCCTCGATGATACCGCAATTGATAAACAGTTCTTTGCGCACTTCCGCATCCGATGTGGAGCCTGCCAGTTGTGCCAAGAACGGCATCGCTGCGTAAGTAGCTGTATATATCGTATTTTGATGGAACAAATACTCCTGAAAAAGTTCGTCAAAAACCTCCTGGCTATATTCCTGCATTAGCTGCTGTAATAACACAGGGACGTTGTCTGCAGAGCCATACGGTCCTGTCAGCTTTCCCCACACGTCGCTATTCCATTTAAGCAAGCTTTCCCTCCGTTCCCAATTTCCAATCTTGTCCAACCTACGCTACTCAAAAAGGACAAAGGCATTCTCGATTCCAATCATGTTTTTCAGAGCTTTACCTAATGCGTAATGGTTGGGTGTATCCTTCTTAACAACACAAAGTATATTTCCTGCTTTGCCTTTTGTGAGATTAGTTGTAAAGCTTAACTTTTGTCCCTGCCCATATTTTTCTATCATCGCTTATGTTCCCTAACGGAATCCACTCAGGTGTTTCCATTCGACATCTACCTTTTATGGCCAATAGTCAGTATATAGAACATCTCCTTCATGAATGGCTGCTGGACACTTCCATTTTACCAAAGGATAGCCTCTTTCGTTATTAGCAGTATTTTTGATAGAAATCGATGTGAGAAGAGGCTCACCCTCAGTCATAAAAATGACTTATGGATGAGCCTCTTGTTTTTCCTTGCCTATATTCGATTACAAACTACTCGCTCAGCCATTCTCCGCTTTCGGCTCGAAGCGTGTACGCGTGATCCGTCGAAGCTTCCTCGATGTTTGCGTATGCCCAATGGGACGGGTCCACATCCGGCCAGCTCTGCTTCACGGTCCCGTTAAGCGGCCCCCGCTTCAGCAGCCGATTCAGAATGGTCACCGCTTCGGCGCGGGTGAGCTTATCGCTCGGACGGAACGTCAGATCCGGGTAGCCGTCCATATAGCCGGATAGCGTTGCGATCATACCGCTTGCCCAATGAGATGTCGGTACGTCCGAGAATGTGCGGGAAGGCACGCTGTCCGGCTTCAAATACCGATAAGCGATGGCGGCCATCTCCGCGCGCGTGATCGAAGCGTCCGCCCGGAAGGTTCCGTCCGGGAAACCGATCAGCAGACCCGACTTCTCCGCCCGGCTAATATTCGGGACAGCCCAGTACGTAGCCGCAACATCCGGGAACGACGTCCCAGCCGGAACCGAGGATGTTGGTACAATGCCGCTGTTGACCAGCAGCGTTGCCATCTCCGCCCTCGTAATGCTGCGCTCCGCTCCGAATGTGCCGTCCGGATAGCCGTTAACATACTTGGCATGGGTCCGGGACTGCTGTTCGGCGCCTTTGAATGCAGCCATATGCAGGATTGTGAACGTGCTGAACTTGTTAACGCCGAATTGCAAGCCAAGCTTGCCATTCGTTCCGGTAACCGCCTTGCCGGTTACCACTTCTTTCTCTCCATCCGAATGCTCGATAAAGATGCCCATTTGCTTCAAATACGCCGCTCGTTCTTGCGCATCTTGCGGCAGAACGACATCCCGCAAAGGAAGCGTCAGCGTAATCGCCCTGCTGGACAGATTCGTCTCAATGGTCATCGGACGAGCTACGACTTGGATGGCGTCATTGCCGGCTAGCTTCCTGACGACCTGTTCCTTTCGGGCGCGCTCCTCGATTTCTTGACGAAGCGCAGCCTCTCTAACGGGAACGAGACGGAAGTAGAAATCTGTGTCCAATCCGTCCAACGAAGCGATCGGAACGCGAATGACCGCGTTATCGGTATAGATTTCCAGGTCAATCTTGTTTTTCTGAAGCACCGCCAGCGCGTTCCGCGGCACGTTCACGCGGACTTCGCCGACTTCGTCCTTGACGTCGGGGATAACGATTCTGGCCACATGCTGCTTGGCTGCCGCAGCCCGCTGGGCGACTTCGTTAGCCTTGGCTTCGTTGAACGTCACTAGGTCGGATATTTTCCCATTGGCCTGCCTCGTCCGCTCGATCTCGACTTTGGCGGTGTCGGCCGATTGCTCTCCGCCGATGACGACATCCACCATAATGATTTCCTTGCCGCTGCTTGGCCCAGATGCATTGCTATTATTGTTGTTATTGCTATTATCGACGGGCGCCTGTTTCACTTGACTGCTCAGAACCTTTATATCCGACCAGTAGGCTATTTTCTGCTCGCCTTCCTCCTCGTACACCGCCAGGACATAAATGTGCTGCCCCGGAGAGACGACCAGTTCGTCGCCCGACTGAAGCTCCGTGTCGTAGCCGAGATCGGACGGATCCTCGCCGACATAAGGCTGCTTGACGCCGCCCGCATTTCCGATCCGATATTTCAGAACCAGTTCGCCGTAGCGCTCGTCCTGCAGACTCCCCTCCGCGATCTTCGCCGCCGTTGTGCCGATCTCGCTGCCGGGAGACCAGGACAAACCGCCGAAGGACGGCGCCGGATTGACCGTTTCGCCGTGTCGATTGTCCCCCCAGCCGACCAGGGTGCCGTCCGACTTCAGCGCGATCAGATGGGACCTTCCCGCTGCGATGGCTACGACGCCGTCAAGCCCGGGCGGCGGTTGCAGTTGTTCGCCGTCTCCCCATACGACGACATGCCCATCTCTCTTAAGCGCCACGGAATAGTTGTCATTCGCATCGACCGCCACGACGTCCGACAAGTTTTCCGGGACCGGATCCAGGTAATAGGGACCCCACATTCTGACAGTCCCGTCCGACAGCAACGCCAGCGTGTGATTGAGTCCCGATGCGATGGCCGTCGTTTCCGGCAGGTCGTCAGGCACTGACGTCGCCCCCATCGAACCCGAGCCCCAACTGACGACCGCATTATCCCACGTCAGCGCTGCCGCATGGTTATACCCGCCAGAGATGGACTTGAACGGGGCATGGATGTTTTTCCACTGCTCTGAAATTCTGTAAGATCCCCAACTGACAACCGTCCCGTCCTTCTTCAGGGCGGCGGAGGCGAACCCTCCCAACACGAGCCCGACGACGTCGTCCTCATCTAAGAGTTCATCGGGAACGGTACACCCCTCACCCAAAGCCACAACGGAACCGCTTGCCTTAATCGCATAGCCGCACTCGTCGGACGCGTAAACCGCCTGTACGCCGATCAGGCCGTCAGGCAATTCAATCTTCTGATCGTGAATCCTACCATAGGCCTTGACCGTACCGTCATCCTGAAGCGCCAGCGTAAATCCATCCCCGGCCGCAATTCGCGTATGGGGAATTGGCAGTTGGACAGGCGATGTGGCATAGGTAATATTCAGCTTGGGAATGGAGGGCCCGGAGGATGGGAAGTTGAAGAAACGCTTCCCCGGATCATCCGCCCAAGAGCCCGTCAGTACGAGATCGAGTTCGTCTTCTCCTTCGGCGATCCTGTCGCGCACCAACGGCGCAATATTGAATTTTACCCATTTGCCGCCTTCATCCGTTACGGCAAACGTTCGGGAATGTAAAACGCCGCTATGAGGCCAATCAGCAGGGGCCTCCGAAGCCGTTGCGGGTTCAGTCCAGCTCCCGTTATACTGGTGAATCGTCAGCTCGGGACCGCCTTCGTCATTGGCATAATTATCGGTTACAAACAGCTCTAGATTGGCCTCAAGCACCGTTCCGGCAAACCCGTTCAAGTCGAATTTGAGTACGCCTGCGAACGAGTTGCCCGCATTGGTGCCGATCGATATCGTATCCGGGCAAGACACGGTTGTGTTCCAATTGACCACGGAATTTTTGTACTCGCAGCTTGCCAGCAGCTCGCCGGCAACCGTGGCCGTCGAAGCTGGCTCCGCGCTCGCCGTGCCGGCCATCGCGATTGGCGGAACCGCCAGAACAACGGCCAGCAGCAGTTGAAGCTTTATTCTGGACAACAAGCGCAACAAGGATCGTTCTTTCAAAGTCAATCTCCCTCTCTGCAGTAAATTCATACGTTGCATGAGAGAAGATTAGCAATCGGCCTCTAAACATTTTCCAAACAAATCAATTACTCGCGAATATGTTCATTGGGAGTCAGCCCCAGGTCGGTCCGAAAGGTCGTTTCTTTAAGCCGAAGCACCTTGTCTGCGGCCGCCGCGTCGCCCATAGCCTTCAAATGCAGCGCCAGACGGTCATAATATATTTCCTCATAAGGATGCAGTTCGATCAGCTTTCGCAGTAGACGTTCCTTCAGCGAAGCGACAGCCGCGCCTTCCTCCAATTGCTCCAGATGTCGAATGACTGTCGCGCGCAACTCGTATCTCCTGCTATTCGCCCAACTGTAGTTTTCCGTCTCGAAGTAATCGCCGCGGTAGAGCGACAGCAGCTCCTCCGCGTCGCTCGCCCGCCTCCCTTTCCCGAGCAGCTCTTCCAGCCGCGCTACATCGCTGGCGATTTGGTCCATTCGCACCCAATAACGCTCATCTCCGACTCCGATTATGTCCGGAAAACCCGCCGTCTTCAGCGTATTGCGCATATAGTACATCGTCGTATGAAAAAGCGCCTGCGCGCGTTCGGAATCCAATTGCGGCCACAGCTGCTCGAGTATGCGCAGCCGATATACGGGAGTTCCGCCATGGTGCCACAAGAAACTGAACATTTCCTTCGTCTTTTTCGTCCGCCATGTGATTAAACGGTCCTCGGCGTCGTACAGCTCCATGCTTTCGAGCAGTTTCAGAGACAGCCTTTTTTCGCGGGACTCCGCGGACATCATGCCGTCTGGGCCGGGGAGTGTCCTGGCGGTCCTCCGAGCCGCTTTCTCACGAAGCTCCGCGTGCCTCTCCAACGTGTTGAGGAGCCGGTGCTTGGCTACGGGTTTAAGCAAATAACCGATCGCTTTCGTCTCGAAAGCATCGACCGCATAGGTATGGTGTGCCGTCACATACACAATGTTGGCATCGGGAAAAACCGCGAGAAGCGAGGCTGAAGCCGCAAGCCCGTTCGTCTCCGGCATTTCGATATCGAGGAAGATCAGATCCGGCTGCATCCCTTCGGACTGTGCGATCGCTTCGGACACCAAACGGAATTTGCCGAGCACCGTTACCCCGCCAACCTCCTGCAGCAGAATCTCCATCACGTCGAGCGCGATCTCCTCGTCGTCAATTAATATCGCTTTTATCATGATTGCATCACCTTGCCTCCGGTATTTGCAGCTTGATCTGTGTGCCTTCGCTTGAACTGCTGCGAATATCCAATCCGCCGCCGCATACCATTTGCAGACGACGGTTGACATTGCCGATCCCGACGCCGGCTGCCCTCCCTTCCTTCAGCACGAGCAGCAATTCCTCGCCCATCCCGACACCGTCGTCTGCCACGAGGATCTCCGCCCCTCCTTCACGCCGGCGGGCAACTATCCGCAGCGTGCCTCCAGACGGCTTCGGGCCTATGCCGTGCCGCACCGCATTTTCTACGATTGGCTGAAGCGTCAGCGGCGGCAGCATGCATTTGAAACCCGCCTCGATCTCCATTTGGACAGTCAGCCTGTCGCCGAAACGCAGCTGTTCGATTGCCAAATAGGCCGAGACCAATTCCATCTCGCGTTCGAACGGAACGAGTTGCCCTGAGAAGACGAATGTAAATTTGGCCCGCAAGTAGGTCGTCAGATGGTGAATCGTCTCCCTCAGCTTGTCTACATTCCGATAACTGAGTCCAACGAGGGCATTCATGCTGTTGTACAGGAAATGCGGCGTAATTTGGGCCTGCAGGAAATCCATCTCCCGACGTACCGCACGTTCCGAGGAGCTCTTCATCGCCAGCAGAGACTGCACCCTCGCCCGCAATTCGGCCAACTCGAACGGCTTCTGTACAATATCGTTCGCGCCGGCGGCGAACGAGGCCACGATATCGCCCGTCTGTCCGGAAGCGGTCATCATCAGCACCGGCAGCTCCGCAAGTCCTTGCAGCAGTCTAATCTCCCGGCATACGTCAAGTCCGGAGATGCCAGGCATCATCAGATCGAGCAGCAGCAGGTCCGGTTTAATCTTGTTGCGGCGCAAGGCTTCAAGCGCTTCTTCTCCGCTTCCGACCGCCGTATACCCATGACGCATGGAAGAAACCTCATCGATAAGCACCTTCAGATTGGACGGTTCGTCGTCTACGATCAGAAGGTGAAACTCGGCCGTTTGATGGTCCTGCATCGGCGCTGATAACGGGGATGGCAATACCCCTTCGGCGCTCGCGGCGGTAGCCGCTTCTTCTGACGCCAAATCAATCGGCAGCGTGAACGTGAACAGCGAGCCTACGCCGACTGTGGATTCCACCTCCAATCGGCCCCCTTGCAGCTCCACCAATTGCTTGGCAATATTCAGTCCCAGGCCGAGTCCCTCGCGGGCATACCCAAGCTGCTCCAACTGTACGAACGGCTGAAACAAGACGGCAATTTCATGTGTAGGAATGCCTCTCCCCGTATCCGTCACCGAGATGGCCAGCTCGTCCCCCCTCCGCTCTGCGGAGAGGATGACCGTTCCTCTTTTCGTATATTTCAGCCCGTTCTCCAGCAGGTTGTACAAGATCTGCTTCAACCGGTTCTCGTCCGCAAGGATGAGCGGCAGCTTTGCGGGCAGCGCATTGATAAGCTGCACCTCCTTATTGACCGGCGAGATGGATAACGTCTCCATTACGAACCGAACAGACAGACCCAAGTTGACCGATGTCCTATGGATCAGAAGCTGTCCGTGACGAATCCGGTTCAGATCGAGAATATCGTGCACGAGTCCCGTAAGCCGTCTGCCCAGCAGATGCAGCATACGAATATTGTCGCGATGCTCGGCTCGAAGGGGGATCGCCTGATTGTCCAGCAGCGCCTGCGACAGATTCACAATCCCGTGCAGCGGCGTTCGCAGTTCGTGCGAGGTTTTAACCAGAAATTCGTCCTTCTGGCGATCGTATCGCAGCAATCGTTCAGACAGCCGTTCGCTTCTCCGGTAGCTCAGCTGAAGCTGCTCGGACATGAGCAGGGCTTGCGACAAGACAAGCAGCGCCGGCGTCACGACCATATAATAGGGATTATCTAGCGCAAGCTGGTAACGCAATTGCGCATATAACCAACTGACAATCAGAAAGAAAATACCCAGCATAATATAATGGCTGCTTTGGTCTCCGCGGCTGCGGCTTCGGAAGACGGCATAGAACATACTCCCGAAAGCGGCCGCTTCAATTGCAATCCCGACGTCAAGGAAACTGACCAAATGACGATTGGGAACCAGCAGAATCATCGCAAGGTAAGCGTAGGCCAGTCTCCGAAGCCAAACAAACACCACGTTATCCCTTTCCTTCAGGTACCGATATACATAATACGTGAAGAAGAAAAAAGACAGGAGCGGCAATAGGAAGAGCATTCTTTGAAGCCACGGAAACGTCAAACCGGGCACAAAACCAAGCGCCAATATTTCGTTGTCGATGCTGAAGAACAGTCCGAGCGACAGACAGAATAGGCAAAAATGCATCAGATGCGGCTCCCGGCGCCACTGTCTGAACATGCCCGCATAATACAATCCGAATGCAAGCAGGATCGTCGTCAGGATCATATCGGCGAGTTTGGAATCTTCGCGCCGCTTCATCACGTCTTCAGCGAGTCCAAATTCCGGCGGCTGAACCAACCCGCCTTCCATATAGTTAAAGCTGGCCACCTGAATAATAATCTCAACGGTTCCCGAATTCGCTTGGACGGTGCCGAAGAAAGGCGCATTGCTCGGCACGAAGCCTTCCCCCGATAGGGAAGGACGGCCGCTGCCGCCCAGATCGATGCCATTCATGAATATGCGGCTGGACATTCGGACTTTTTTCGCCCGTATGCTGTACAATTCCGCTTCATTCGTACGAATGAGCAGCCGATATGTACCGGCTCCGTAACCGTTCTTGTCTCCTGAAGCCAGTTTGTTTTTCCAGCCCCCGGGCACTTGAATGAAACGGCCTTCGAGCTCGCCGCCCGTCCTGAAATCTTCCGGCCCTAGCAGCTTCCCTTCATAGAACTCCCACTCCCCGCGCAGCGAGAGGACTCCCTGCTCCGAAAAATCCCATTTCGTCGCGTCGAGCAATCCGCCGCTTGCCCTCACGGCGTGCGTCGGAGGATTAAGCCATTGAAACACATTCACGATCGTAACGATGACGAACAAGACGATCATTCCAAGCAATATCGCATTTTTCCTCACTATGGCCTCACCATCTTCTCCAGCAATGCCTACACTATCGGCTGTTGTCGACCGTCGTTAAGAATGCAATCGGATCGAATTCGTTGAACATGTCCAGTATACTTTATACGCCTGCCATCCGCATCAACACCGTACGGCCAACCCTACCGATTCAGCCTGCAAAGTGTCTCATTTAGAAAGAAAAAGACCGTGGATCGGGTCCACGGCCTTGGTCCTATACAGAGGGTCATCTGAACAGTCGAGACCGACTTGGGGTTGGGTTCTTCCCTCCTGTTTTCGAACAGACGTCCTGAATTTCATCCGAGCCGTCCCGCCTGTACCTTCTCTTCTCCAACTTCATGTCGATAAAATCGACGACCTGCTGCAGAGAGGCGATTTGGCTGACGATATTTTCCCGGTGGCTCTTTAAGAGTTCCACCAGTTCGGGATATTCCGCAGGATCGGCATCGACGGAAACCTCCAAAAAAGGCCGCATTTCTTCCAGCGGCATCCCCGTTTTTTTCAGACAAGAGATCAGCAGGATGGTCTCGATGTCCTCCTGCCGATAGATGCGGTGCCCGTTGTCCTTCCGTTCTGCCCGGGGGAGCAGCGCGATCTTCTCGTAATAACGAATCGTATCTTCAGAAATTCCGGTTTGCTTGGCGGTTTGCTTTATCGTAAAAGTTTGCTCTTCCTTCATCTTGTCCCCTCCCCGGAGGCTCTTTTTGTGCATTATACATCTTGGAGCTGGCTCCAAGTCAAGTCTCTTAACCGTTGGACATTTTTCCGGCTTGACTTGGAGTCGACTCCAAGTTATAGAGTGAGCATTATCAAGAGAAATATCCGGTATTAGGAGGAGACATGCAATGAATCAGGGACAACGTGAAAATATCGCCGCGATTACGGGCGCAAACGCAGGGATCGGGTTGGCATTAACCCGGAGATTGCTGTCGGACAACTGGCAAGTGGTCGCTTTGAACCGTTCCGACTTTCCGTCCGACGATAGGATAATTCAAGAAGCAGTCCAGAGGGGATCGCTTCGCATCTATAAGACGGACGATCTTGCCGATTATGCCAGCTTGAGACGGACTTTAGAAGAGATCAAAAGCAAGGAGCAACGGATCGATATTTTGTTTAACAATGCCGGAAGGTCCTTCTCCGAGCTGAGCTATTCGAAACAAGGACGCGAGTATCATTATGAGCTGATGACGGTCGTTCCGTATATCATTCTGATGGAATTAAAGGAACTGATACAAAGCGGCAGCTTAAAAACGGTGATCAACACCTCGTCTTCAGCACTCAAATTTACGAAAGAGTTGAGTATCGAAAGCCTGGAGCGCCCCAAAGTCTTTCGCAAGCTGATTGGTCCTTATGCCGCCTCCAAGCTAGCGCTCTCGCTGTGGACTCAGGCCATCGCACCGCAGCTTGCCGAGGATAATATCAAAATCCGCAGCGTTGACCCGGGCGGCAACAACACGCTAAGAAAGGGGAAGAAATCTGGATTGCCCCCAGTCGTTACCCTGTTGATGAAGCTGTTTTTCTCTCCGCCAACCCACGGCGCGGGCAGGCTGTATGAAGGCGCGCTCGGTCAACACCGGCATGAAACCGGCGTGTTTTTGCTGAAAGATCAGGTTGCGGAATTAAAATTTAAAGATCAAGCTAGGAATATTTTGGAAGGAATGAATGCGATTTACGAACGCGAATTTTGTTCTCTATCCTAAAAATCTGGACTTGAAGTTTGGCGAGCTCCTATATCGCGCTCTCCTGCGGCTGGACCTATCCTTCATTTAGGGTACGGTTCAGCTTAACGCGTAAATAGTTGTCTTTGGGCACCACAAGGTCATATAGAGCCGTATAGGGGCTAAGCGCAAACGAGATTTGAGGCTGGAACATGGGCTTCAACCCTTTCACCTAGAGAACTTTTTCAGTGGCCTCCTTCGCATGAGGGCTCTTTTTTTGCTGTCGAAGTTAAGAGGGGAACCCCGGTCCTACTCAGTAAAGCAGTCCCAGCTCAAACCCCTTCACGATGGCGCCGATGCGCGTTTTTACGCCAAGCTTCTGGTTAATCGAAGCTAGATGGTATTCGACTGTACGCTGGCTGATAGCTAGCTCCAACGAGATTTCTTTATTCGTCTTTTCCTTCGCAAGCAGTTGAAGCACTTCCCGCTCGGCAGGGGTCAAAGCGTCAGGAGAACCGCCCGAGGCTCTAATGTTCTCCGGAACAAGAATGTGGCCGAGCATGCTTTGTTTGATCGCATTGATGATTTTGGTGTAGGACGCCTGCTTCGATAGGTAAGCGTGGACGCCGATTTTGTAAGCCTTGTGGTAGAACTCTTCGTACGTGTAGCCGGATAGCAAAATGATTTTCAGGGAATTGCCGTAACGTTCTTTTAACTGCTGGGCTAATTGAAAACCGTCCGTGTGCGGCAGCGAAATATCCAGAACCACGACGTCGGGACAGACTAGCTCGGTTTGGACGATAAATTCGCGAGGGTCGGTGAACGTGTGCAGCACTTCAATGCCGGGCTCGGCGTCGAGGCGGTTCTTGAGCCCCTCAAGAACAAGGGGGTGGTCGTCCAGCAAATAGACGCGTATATTATCGGTCATACGACAATCTCTCCTTAACAAAGAGGTAGTTTAAGGGTAACCGATGTTCCTTGGCCGGGAACGGAATCGATATCGGCCGTTCCTCCCATATGCTCCATCTGATCGCAGACGGACAACAGTCCGAAACGGGAACCGCCGGCGGCCGATTTCCCAGAGGGCGAAGCAGTCGTAAAGCCTTTGCCGTTATCCATAACGCTGCAAAAGACGTAGTCCCGGTTCATCCAGACGCGGACGTGCATTTCCGACGCTTGCGCATGTTTGAATACGTTAACGATCAGCTCGCGTACGGCTCGGAACAGGTTCGCTTTGACAAAGGCGGGAAAGGGCTCCGGCGAAGGCGCTTCATAATGAAGGGCGACGGCGATTTCATTCTGGCGATTCATGTCCCGAAGAAGCCACTGCAGAGCTTCCTGCAAATCCCCTTTGTCCAGAATATGCGGATACAAATGGTCGCTCAGCGATCGGATGCTGCGCTGCGAATCGTAAAGGCATTTCAACCATGTAGCGTTGCGTTCTCGCTCATACCGGCCGGTATCGTGCAGCTCCTCCAGATCCCGGGACAGGAAGATCAAGTTTTGCAGCAGGTCGTCATGCAGGAAGTAGGAAATTCTGATCTTCTCGGCCTCTCTCGCTTCCAGCAGCAATTGATTATACGTCCGGAAATCGTGGAACTGGCGCTCCTGAAGATCGATTTGATCTTTATTTAGCTCATATTCATACCTTGCACGCACCAGCTGGCGTGCATTCGAAAGCATGTGGATCACTTCCTCACGGAGCTTCCCAATGATCCCGATCTCCTCCGATGAGAAAGGCGAGCGGTTCGTTTTCGGTCCGAGGCATAGGTAACCGAGCTTTTGATCTTCCTGTCCGTGTAACAGCTCCATCACTTGAGCGTATTCTTTGCTGTTGCTCCAATCTTGGTTGTCCGGCGCTGATGCGACCCCGGGACCGAATTTGTCTTCATAGATTCCCGTTTTATACACAAGGGGCAAAACATTGTCATCGAAATAAACGAGCGTAAGGCCTTGTACCTCGATCCTATCGTGGAGCAAGTCGGCGAATAGCTTTAGAATGTCGCGGATATTGTTCTTCTCGGCTAACTGCAACGACATTCGGAGCTTCTGATGTTCAAGCCATTCTTTATTACGGTTCTTATGCCGCAGCAAGCGGAGGAGAAGACGCCGGTAACCGTAAGTGAGCAGCCCGAACAGGATACAAAGTCCGGCGGCATATAGCGCCGACCCCCAAGCCGCAGCCAACAGGAACAAAGCAAGCGCGAAGCCGCAGTAGAAGGTGCTTAAAACTATTCTAGGAACGTAAAATTTCCAATCCAGCATCTGACGCTGGACAAGCAGATAAGTCAGCGTGCCGGATATCGGAACAAGTCCAATGAGTGTATATTCCGCAGATACGAAATAGTCCGCCCACAGAAGCCGGGGAATCGCGTAAAGCAGTACATAAGGCATCAGGCTGGTAAATACGCCGAGAAACAGGATAAAAAGCTGGTTTCTCTCGATTCGGTCGAACTTGGACCAATAAAATGCCGTAATGCACGCTATGAGGATTAACGTGATGATGAGAGCAACGTTTAGCGCATCCGTTACCCAGCTATACGTTATCTGTCGGACAATGGAGAACGTGGCGAAAGCGGAAAAGGCGGCTGAGTATGCTTGGTAGCCAAGCAACAGGGGACGGAATCGGGAATAGATGGACCGGAACGCAAACAGCAAGTAAAAGGAAAGGATGACATAAGGCAGCCAAATGGCGCAGTAGACGAAAATGTAGTTGGATAAATAGATCTCATCGGAGAACATGGCAACAATACAGAAGGCAATGATCACGTTCAACAGGAAGAATCGCCGAAAGAGTCGGGACTCGGGATTTTTCCGGACGGAATACCAGCCGACTCCGACGAGGAACGCTTCCATTAGGAACGCAAAGCCGTTCTCTAGCTTATCGGTCCGAGTCGGCTTGATCGCTATCGAGTACTGGCGTCCTTCCGAGCCCACCACTTCGAGCCTATTTGCGCCAGTCAGTATTTTCTCGTTATCCGACACGAACAGCCTTGGGTCAGGCCGTCCATCGAAGGACACGATGCGGTCGCCTGGCTCAATGCTTAAGCCGGAAGCGATTGAATCTTGCAGAATACCGGCAACGATCCATTCCGATGATGAGTTCCGCTCGACCAGAATACCCGGGCTTGGATTCGTTAGCGAATGGAATTGGATATAGGAAGCCGCGCCAAGGAAGAGCGCTAGACAAATCAAAATGAACAAACGGTTTATACGCGGATACTGTAAGATGCCGGGCATGGTTCACAATCCTTTGAGCGGGTTTCCTTCCATCATAATGGAAAACAAGCGATCCGTCTCGAATCGCCTGCTCCTTTCAATGAGTTTCTATAAAAGCTTCTGAAGGAATAAATAAATCAACGCGGCTGCTTCCTGATTCAGCATGTTATCTTTCGGCCTGTAGTCCACCGGACCGGTCGACGGCTGCACGTCGGGGCCGAACAGTTGCCGTCCGACAACATATTGAACCCCTTCGGATGCCCAGGAAGAGACGGAGCCTTGCAGCTCTGCTCGCACCGGAGCCGCACCCAGTCCGAGTTTGGCCAACCGCCAGATGAAGGTAGCCGCTTGCTCGCGGGTTAACAGCTTGTCGGTACCGAACTTGCCGCCTGGCTGCCCTTGAATGATACCGAACTCGTAAGCCGTCTGGATCGCCGCTTCATACGGGCTTCCTCCCGTATCGGTAAACGAAGAGGGGCGATTAGAAAGCTGAAAGCCGGTTAACGGCATGATCTGAGCAATGAACTGGCCTCTGGAAATCGGCTCGGCCGGTTCGAAGTCGGCTGCGTCGCCCTTGATGGCGCCTAATTGAACCAAGGGGTAGATATACTTGGCATAAGGGTGATTCTCGGGAACATCCTTGAATTTCGGCGGCTCGGGAAGCTTCTCCGCCCAACTGTCGAGCAGGTTGTAAGAGAAGTAGAGAATGTTACCTTCCGCATCCGTCTTAAACCCGGCGGGAGTTCCCTCTTCGTCGTAGAATAACAGGTCGCTTGCTTGCCGCAAAGTATGTTTGCCGTATACATCCTCTACAATCAATGCGCCGTCCACCGCCGAAATATCATAGCGGAATGCGGGGGTGCGCATATGACGGTACATTCCCTCGAAGCGGCGCAATTGCTGCTTGGTCGGTTCGGGGCTTACGAAAGTCGGCCCATCGCCCGTTGCCGGGAAATAACGGTTCATGAACTGTTCGAAGAAAGTTTCGCGCAAATTACCCTTGTCGCTGTTCAGGCCGAGGAACATTCCGGCGTTCTGATCGGGCAGCAGCCACAGATTCGAATGAAAACCCGACAAATCGCCGCCTTTCTCCACGACCGTATAGCCGTTGTAGTCTTTGGGGTAGTTGGTTTCGAGGGCATAGCCTATGCCCGGAATGTCCGGATGAATCGTGACGCTCTTGTTCTCCATGGCTCTTACGGACGCTTCTTTCAGAATACGAGCGTTGTCGGCTTGGCCGCCGTTCAGCATCGCAAGGAGGAACTTCGCCATGTCGGCTCCCGTAGTAAACATGCCGCCTTCCGGTGCGCTGTCGGGTACGTTCGGATATTGCTCCACTGGCATTAGCGTGTTGTCATGGGGAGTCGCGATCGCTTTTCTTACCTCGTCGCCGAAGATGAAGGTACTGTTCTTCATTCCGAGAGGCTGGAACAAATTCTTGGCCATGTAATCCTGAAAGGGCATGCCCGATACTTTCTCGATAATGTATCCTTGCAAAGAAAAGCCGTAGTTGTCGTAGCTGAACGTTTCGCCCGGTTTGCGCACGACCGTCGGGACCGCGTCTTTTAAAAACTGATCTAGCGTATAGGGCGCATCCGAACCGGAGCTGACGGTGTCCGCAATGTCGAACCCGCTCGTATGGGTCATCAGATGCTTTAACGTTAACGGATAGTCGGTTTTATTCGGAATTTGAAGATCCGGCAAATAAGCTTGCACGTCTTGGTCCAAATCGATCTTGCCGGCTTCGGCCAGCTGCATAATGCCAACCGACGTAAATAACTTGGATACGGAAGCGATGCGGAAAAGGGTTTTATCGGCGTCGACCGGCTTCTTGGCTGCTATGTCGGCATAGCCATACCCTTCGTTCAGGACAATTTGCCCGTCTTTGACGACGACGAGGACGGCGCCGGCCAATTGATCCTTTACTTCCTTTTGTTGAAAAAATTGTTTAGCGAACATTGCGACATCGGTCTTGTCTAGCTTGACGGCTGAAGGGTTGGCGGGTATATCCGCTGCCATCGCCGATGTTGGAATCCATAGTATGGCAACGAACAAGAGCAGGAATATTTTTTTCAAGTTCGACTCTCCTTTGATGAATTGTTGTACTCCTATGCTATCATCCGGGACCCGATCTGAAATCCGTAGGAAGGGGTGGAAACGCGGGGAGCTCACGCATTTGTATTGCGCGATCGCGCAAAGAAAAGTGGTAATCATTCACAATATGTAGTTAAATATTTTTCGGAAATTGTACAATATGGAAGAATGGCTAATGTAATGGGATGAATTACGAAGCCTCTTCAATAGGCTCTATGATTCCGCCCTACTTGTGATAAGGTTCAGCTTAACGCGTAATCATCCAGTAGGCGTCCTTTATCATTCCATTGACCGTATATTTTATTTTCTCTGGTGTTTGTTATAAACTTGTCTAATCTGCTCCTATACAATTCCGGCTGATTCTTAACGCTCTGTATCGTATCGATCCGAACCCTTTTGTAAAGATCCGGGAATGCCATAAAATTTTCGTATACCTGCTTCTCTTCTTTCAGCCTCTGCTCGATCACTTCATCTATTCTAAAAGAATTGTGATCCATATCAGGGAGAACCCTTCTTCCCTCGTCTCTCATTAATCCCAGCTTTTCGAGACGCCGAACACGTTCTTTATTCAATTCAGTCCATGAGCTTTTTTTACTTCTAGGCGACAGCCTCTGAGCTATCGCTGTTTCTGAATATTTCTTTTTAAAGCCATCGATCCATCCGTAGCACAAAGCCCCTTCGACCGCGTCCAAATATAACAATGTATCAGGGGTGGGCGTCATACTAACCAATACCCAGCAAGACTTTGCATTCTTACCGTTGTTTTGCAGCCAATTCATTAGATCTTCTCTCGATTTTGCCGGAATTAAATTATCGATTTCCATAGCTATCATTCCCATCTCCTAGGGTAGTCTATATACTAAACATTAAAAAATGGCCTTCGATTGCAAGACCATTTTTTAACGATTTACTTTTTGCTGGAAATGACTTTATCAAGAAACAAGTCTGCATCGCTATTGAATTTCCAAGTAACCCCGAACTTATCAACCAGCATGCCGAAGCACGAAGACCACGGCCAATTGGATAACGGCATTGTAACCTTGCCGCCTACGGACAAATTGTTAAAGTATTCCTCCATTTTTTGTTTATCATCAAAGACAAGACTAATCAATAGGTTGTTCCCTTGCACCAATTCACCTGTTACCGCCTTCATGGAAGACAAAAGATCCGACATCATGATTTTCCCGCCTGCGAATTCGATTGCACACTCCATGATCATATTCAACTCATTATCCGGCAATGGATAGTTTGGATCTTGAGGAATATCCTTAAATTTCACTTTCTTCACGTCGTTTGCGTTAAACGCCTCCGAATAAAATTCAATCGCTTGTTCTGCAATTCCATCAAAGTTCAAATAGACAATAGCCGACATAAGTTAATACCCCCTTCTTGAGATACATGAAGTATAATGCATAAAAGGTGACAACTATATGTCACCATTCGAAGATAAAGTAGGGGAAAAGAGGAGAAACATGGACAAGGTTGAGAGACTTATTTCTATAATCATGATTTTACTGAAAAAAGATATCGTCTCAACAACAGAATTCGCGCATCTATTTAACGTTTCCAAAAGAACGATTCTTCGCGATATGGAAACACTGAGCTTATCCAGCATCCCTATTTATTCCATCACTGGAGTTAATGGCGGCTACGGTATTATGAACGAATACAAGGTTGATAAACGACTTTTAAGCAACTCCGACTTAGTGAACATATTAACTGCATTGAATGGATTGGAACAAATCCTAATTAGCGAAGAAGTTAAAATGACGATAAAAAAAATAGAAGCAATGGTTAGTCCATTGCCTCTGGTTAGTTCAATTCAAGTGTCATTTTATGATTGGAAGGGACGGTCCGAGATCGTTCAAACCTTGAAGACATGTCAGGATGCCATATCCATGAGAAGGTTAGTTTCATTCGATTATATAGATAAAAATGGAGCCGCGACAAATAGAATTGTCGAGCCCTACCAGCTTCATTTTAGCGAATCAAGCTGGTATCTGAAAGGCTTCTGTTTACATCGTATGAGATATAGAACGTTTAAATTGTCTCGGATCGATCATCTTAATATGGACGAAAAAACATTTAACCCTAGAGATGGTCTATTAGCGCAGGAACGCGACGCAACCTATCAGCCGGAAGCAGTCGCTATCAAAGCATTGATTACGCCAAGCATTAAAGATCAATTCATTGAAAGGTATGGTCGAAAGAGTATTGAGAATTATAGTCCCGACTATTTATTAGCAACAATATATGTCCCTCAAAACAGTATAGGATTCCGGTTTTTGGCGAGCTTCGGTACGAATCTACAGATAGTAGAACCGGAAGCCTATAGGGATGACTTTCGAAATTATTTAACTGAAATGATGGATAATTACCGTTCATCTCCAAGCATGGATGCCTCCGATGAAATTGATTGCTGAACTGCTTTTTCAATTAAATACTCTTTAATATGGGGGGGCTCAAAATTCACGGTGATTGGTAACCATAAAATCGGCCGGAGAAGAGCTTACCCCTTATATTTGTTTTTCTTAATACTTTGCTGCGCTATTTTTTACACAAATGTACTTGAAGCCTATTTTTTTGATTGGTACATTTAGATCAAATTCTACTTCTGAAAAGCAAGTGCTTCTAATGCAGCATTATAATTTTTTGAAGATTCAGAAAGTATTTATGATTCCCTGGGGAATGTCCACCTAAAGAGAAAAATTTTCAGAGTATAGTCGCCCATACATCAAAGAAAATTGTAGCGAATTTTTGGAGGTCTATACCTATGGTGGAGGAAGAATTAATAGCAAGGCTCACAAGGCACTTCAAAGAACGTGGCGATACTATCTCGATTGATTGCCTAAAATTTCACCTTTCACGTTCTGTATATGCTGAAGAATTTTCCGGTGAGGCTGAGTATAATCAATATCTAGAAAAACGGGAGGTTTTCCTAAAAAAAGTTTCTTCCACAGGGGTCGTCATTTATGGCGCCGGAGATGAGGGAAGATTAACATTTGAAGAGTTGAATACAAATGGGATAAAAATCCATGCATTTTTAGACACTTATAAAGCAATTGATCGCGGTGAGCTTTTTCTTGGTGTTCCCATCATTACACTTGCTGAATATTTGAGTAAATATAATTCTGATAATATACCGATTGTAATAACCCCTGTTTACAGTAAACATGAAATTATTAAACATTTAGAAGATAACGGAATTTCAAATCACTGTTTACTTGTAGAGGCTGGGAAAGAGCTGGCACAAATTCTCAGTGGACGTGTCGTAATTCCTGAAGCTAAACGATTATATGAGTTAAGTGGGGAAAAAAGATATTTTTCAATATCTGAACTTATCCCAAGCGACTCCGAGGTATTTGTAGATGTAGGCGCTAAAGATGGAAATACTACCAGAGACTTTGTAGATTGGTGCGATGGAAATTATTCAAAAATACATGTGTTTGAACCTGAGCCGGACTTTTTTGAATTAACAGTTGATAATTTGAAAAAGTATAGAAATGTAACTATTTCGAGTAAGGGTTGTGGCGAACAAGATGCCATTATCAAATTCAGTACCTTGGGGCTTGTTTCACAAATTGCAGACAACGGAACAATTGAAGTTCCAATAGTCAAGCTTGATGAAGTATTAAGGGACGAAAATATAACATTTATGAAGTATGGCAATAGTGGTAATGAATTATCAGCAATAAAAGGATCGGAAAAAATTATAACTAAACATAGACCGAAGATTGCAAGTATCGTAAGTAATTATGAAAGCGTATGTGAAATACCCAGATATTTATGGCAGATAAACCCGGATTACAAAATTTATTTGCGTCACTATAGTAATTATACTTCTGTAACGGTGATGTATGCGTTACCCTAAAGCGTAAGGCTTTCCACAACAAGAAAACCTATATAACAGGATTATTTCCCCGTTATATAGGTCGTTCAGATACAAGGCAACAAACAGTTGCTCAGCGTAATGTATTCCACAAACGGAATAGAGCGACGGCCGCTTCGGCTCTCGTCGTTAATCCATCCGGCACGAATCGATTGCCCGCCTGCCCTGACAGAATTCCGTGCTCGCGGGCAGCTTCGACATAAGGTTTAGCCCAGGCTGGAATGCTCGTATCATCGGAGAAGAATGGGCTTGCCGCTCTGTCGGCCTTCCATTTCATGGCCTTCGAGACCATCGCGGCCATTTCCGACCGGGTTACCGTCTGCATCGGCCGTAACGTGCCATCGGGATACCCGGCGAGAATGCCTTCGGCAACGGCCGTCCGAATCGCAGGTCGAGCCCACTCGGGGATGCTCCCCTTATCGTTGAAAGATACATCGCTTGTCTCCATTCGGGTAGGGATACCGAGAGCCCGCTGAAGCATAA
The DNA here is from genome assembly GCF_042651945.1 of Cohnella boryungensis. NCBI lineage: Bacteria > Bacillati > Bacillota > Bacilli > Caryophanales > Paenibacillaceae > Cohnella > Cohnella boryungensis. The sequence goes on from NZ_JBHSED010000002.1 coordinate 59,682, forward strand.
CGGCGAACTCTGTGCGCGTGACGTAGCGATTAGGCTCAAAGCTATGCTTACTCACGCCTTCCACGATTGCCCGACTTGCCGCTTCGCAAATGCTGGATTTTGCCCAGTGATTCTCTATATCCGTAAACGGACATGCCCGAGAAGGGGAAGAGCTATTGTCGTTCTTAACTACGCGATTAATCGTTACGGTATACTTTTTGATCGTTCCATCCTCTGCCTGAACCGTTATCGCCAGTACGTTGGCCCCTATCGACAATGGAACGTTCGTTGTTCCATCGATGCGTTCGCCGAGTAGCTTGACAATCGCCTTGGCATGATCGGAAGTCAATTGCAGTTCTACCTGCTCAGCTTCCGTCACTGCTGCGTACTCCGTAGTCCCCGGCGTGAATGCAGGCGATAATTCCAGTGCTTTACCGGACATGGATACATTTAATTTAGCTAGATCCGCTTGACTGGATCGGGCTGCCGATGGCGCTGATGACGATGGCGTTGGCGCCGCGCCCACTGTAACCGTAGAAGAGTGGGCTGTAACCTCTGCACCATTAAGATAGACGGTTAACCTATGATTTCTAGCGGTTTGGGTCCCGTTAGCCGGTAGAGAGACGATGGCTTCTGCGCTTGTGGCACTGTTCACGCTCGCTGTGGCAGCCATGACTCCGTCCACATATACGTTTACCGTCTGCCCGATCAGGTTCGTGCCCGATATCGTCGCGACAGTGCTGCCTCCCGTGCTAGGCAAGCTTGTTGGAGTAGAGAAGATCTCCGTAATCACGGGTGCAGCGACCGCAAAGCTCGCGCTTGCTGCGTCAAGCGTATTTTGAAAGACATTCCTCACTGCGTTCCCGGCAACAAGCACCTCGTAATCTCCATCTTCCAGAGTGTCGTTAAAACTTAAAGTAAATGTTCGGGAAAGCTCTTCATAGCTTGGCGTATAGGCCGTGAATGCCTGTCCGTCCTTCTGCATGCCGATCAGCGGCAACGCATTGGCTGAAGTCAGCGGAGTTCCGCCTGCGATCCAATACACAGCTTCGCTAACGGAAACCGTAACCGTCGCAGGCGGGGCGATGAACCGTTGATTGTCTGTGAATCCGCCGAATGTCACGGTCGGCTTGGTCGTGTCGTACAGCACGTTCAACGTGTTGGATGCTGTATTGGGAATTCCTACTGTATCCGTCACTGCTCCTGCCGACACCACTACCGTCACGGCCTGACCGCTCGTCGTTGGGCTTACGGTAGCCGTATACGTCGCAGGATTCACCGACACCAGGTTCGACACCGTTCCATTCCCGATCGCCAGGTCATCTTCGGTAAAACCGCTGACGCTTTCGCTAAAGACGATGGTCACCGGAAAATCGGCGTTTACCGTCCCCCCTGCTGAGGTAGAAACCGTTACAGTCGGCGCTGTGTTATCCAGTACAAAGGGATTGGAAACCGCATCGACGATATTGCCGACTTTGTCGCTGGCTCGAACGTGCAAGTACCAGTTGCCGTCGCCGCTTGTTTGACTTAGCGTGTCTCCATCGTCGAAGGCTGTCCATCCGCCGGCCGGAACAGCCGCACTCTGCGTCCATGCATATTGCAAGGAAGCGGAATCGACACCGCTTTCCGTATCGCTTACCGTAATCACACTGGATGCGCTGGTCGCCGCCGTGGTCCGACCATTGGTGCCGAACAGTACACTCGGTTTAGTCTCATCGATCGCTAACGTAACCGTGTACGTTTTACTAGGCTTCAAATACGGCTCGACGCGAACGGGGATGTCGAAGCTGGTCGGCGCTCCCGGTACGTTAATCGTTGCGGCGCTGCCGCTCGCGACCCATTCATGATTGACATACAAGTCTGCTTGAGGCGCATTGTTAAGCGTCGCCGTGAGACTTGCGCTATTCGGCAAGGAATCCTTAAAGTAAGCCGTATAGGTAGTGTCGGAGGCTTGAAAGGATTCGTTGAAGTCTCCCTCTTGAAGCGTTAAAGCCAGTAGATTGTCATTGCCGCGCGTAGTTGCTTGACTACCATCGTTGCGTCCCCATCCAACGACGGTACCATCAGCTTTGAGCGCGAGGGAGTGGTACCCTCCGGCGGCGATTGCCACGACTCCGCTAAGTCCTGCCGGCACGGATGTCTGGCCATAAGCATTGGTTCCCCAGGCGACGACGGTGCCGTCTGATCTCAGCGCGAGTGAATGGCTTTCCCCCGTGGCGATCGACACCACGCCGGTCAGTCCTGCAGGCACGCTAATCTGATTATAATTATTCTGTCCCCATCCAACCACGGTGCCATCCGATTTCAATGCGAGTGAATGGTTGTTGGAGGCGGCGATTGCCGCCACGCTGCCCAGCCCTGCCGGCGGGGAAGCTTGACCATAAGTGTTTAGTCCCCATCCGGCGACAGTGCCGTCAGATTGGAGCGCGAGTGAATGTTCTCGTCCCGTGGCGATCGACACCACGTCCGCGAGTCCCGCCGGGGCGATCCTTTGACCATAACTGTTGTTTCCCCATCCTACAACGGTACCATCCGCTTTCAACGCGAGTGAATGATTTTGTCCCGCGGCGATTGCCGCCACGCTGCCCAGCCCTGCCGGCGGGGAAGCTTGACCATAAACGTCCTGTCCCCATCCAACGACAGTACCGTCCGATCTCAGCGCAAGCGAATGATAGGTTCCAGCGGCAATCGCCGCTACTCCGGTGAGTCCCCCTGGAATCTGATTCGCGACACCTCCTCCCCATCCGACGACCCTGCCATCCGATCTTAACGCCAGCGAATAAAACAGGCCTGCGGTAATCCGGTTGCCTTTGACGGGTAAAGATTGAGCCGCTGGTATGGTCGTTTGTCCACTATGGTTTCTTCCCCATGCGATGATGGTGCCGTCCGATTGCAGTGCAAGCGAATGCGTGGTTCCGACAGCAATCGACATCACATCGGCGAGTCCCCCCGGAACGGTACTTTGACCATTATCGTTGCCTCCCCATGCCACAGCGGTGCCATCCGCTTTCAGCGCAAGCGAGAAGTCATTTCCCGCGGCAATCGACACCACATCGGTGAGCCCCGCCGGAACGGTACTTCGACCGTTTCCATTGTGTCCCCATGCCACAACGGTGCCATCCGCTTTCAGCGCAAGAGAATGAACGTGTCCGGCCGCAATCGACACCACATCGGCGAGTCCCGCCGGTACGCTCCGTTCACCGCTGTTGTTGATTCCTCCCCATGCAACTACGGTACCGTCCGATCTCAGCGCAAGCGAATGATAGGCTCCAGCGGCAATCGATATCACATCGGCGAGTCCCCCCGGAACGGTAATTTGACCAATATCATTGTCTCCCCATGCCACAACGGTGCCATCCGCTTTCAGTGCCAGCGAATGCTCGGATCCTGCTGCGATCGACACCGCATCGACGAGTCCCGCCGGAACGGTACTTCGACCATCTACATTGTATCCCCATGCCACAACGGTGCCATCCGCTTTCAGTGCCAGCGAATGCTCGAATCCTGCTGCGATCGACACCACATCGGCGAGTCCCGCCGGAACCGTACTTTGACTTTGATTATTGCCTCCCCATGCCACAACGGTGCCATCCGCTTTCAGTGCCAGTGAATGCGAATTTCCCCCGGCGATTTGCACGATCTCTCTACTTCCATTCCCTTTGTCCGCAGCATCTGCTGAATGGAGATTGAAGGGAACGATCAAGCTGAACAACATGACGAACGCCACAGCAAGGCGAGCGCTTTTCCATCTTCTAAGCGATAACAATATGTACACTCTCCTTGATCCTCATCCTGATTTTGTCGAAGTTCCTAGAAGGGGATCTTATCATAAGGCTATGAAAGAACAATGAAAGAAAAGTAGCTTAAGATGGATACAATTGAAGATAAGCATTTTGCAATAAACGGCAGCCTATCCGCCATCAAGCTGAAGAACAAAAAAGGCGATCACAGGTTATCCCTGTGCCGCCCTTCAATGTTATGCGCCTTAGTGAGATTATTGAGATACAGCATTTTAACAAGTGGAATTCGCAGGAGAGCATGGCTATCGAACGAGAAGGAATTATTATCTAAGAACGCTCGTCAATCAGCCGTTCTAGAAACTCCGCAAATGTTGAAGCATACTGGTCGATCATATCATTCATGAGATCATAACACATGATCGGAAATTCTCCCTGTTTATCTCTAGTAGACGTATCAAAAAAATAAAGCTCGTCGCTATCCGGTACGAACAAGTCCAGTCTATGGGGAAACCGACTTACCCACCATTCCTCGGCTTTATTCAGTCTGTGTATGTAAAGAAGGTCTCCGTCGTAATAGTCTCTGTGTTCCGGAGGAGCGATCGCCAGAATATTCCCGCCACTCAACTGGGCATTACCGAAATGAACCAGCCACCAGCGATAAGATGGCGGCAGGCGGAATCCTAATTCCTCTTCGACTTCCGCTATCCAGTTCTCTTCCGCACCATGACCAGGAAACCATTTTAAAGCGGAAGTCGTTTTCAGTTTTTCTGCCAAACGTTCATACATGAGTTCGATCCTCTCTCCCTATACATGGGTTTATTGTAGGTTATGGATGTCTCTCCTGCCTTCTACAAATGATATGGCGGCGCTTTTCCTGCTACAATGTTGTCAGGATGAACGTCAGTTGGCTCATAGTCATTCATGCGGAGAAAGATATACTCAATTTCTTCTAATCGCATCTGCAATTTTTGGCTGACTTCATAGAGTTCCATGTCCTGTGAAAGAAGTATCCGTGCTTGATTTATTTTTCCATTTAGCCAATTGTTTTCAAGCATCCATTCTTTCACCAGGTCCAGTAGATGACCTTGGGTTTTCTTATCTCCATGCTTATTATATTTTGCAACTGACTCTGACAGATAGTTCCAAAGATGAATACCTAACATCTCACGTTGCTCATGCTTGGACATCCGTTGGTACTGCTCGTAGCTTATGCGGATATCTAATTCGAGGGTATGATCCCTGCTATCAAAACGTCTGAATGTTTTTCGACCGTAGCTTTCAGGTAAAACACGCAATACAAAAAAGATATCATAGGGAAACTTCCATGTATTTGCTAATTCCTCTAACGGCAGCAGCTCATCTCTCAATTGACCCACACACGTTCCATGCGTATCCAGAGTAAAAACTAGTTTCATGCATGCCTCCCTCTCCCACACTTAAGGAGCGCCCGGCTCATCTGTTATTTTCCGCAATCGCTTCGCACCCTTTCGACAAGAGCCACTGCTCCATAACGGCAAACGCCCGTTGTGCATCCTGTTCATAGATGACGGCCACCTCTTGCTGGTAGGCATAATTCAATCGTACATAGCCACCTAGTTGACGGTAGAACAGGAAGCAAGCATATCGGGTTTCAATGGACAAATCCGGCGGAAAATCCGCTTGGCACATTCCGGCAAGATCGGGCAGCGAAAGCTTGTCCTGCCCTTGCGGCAAACGCAAAAAGAGATGGCTCCGAGTGCCCGTCCACGGCTCATAATAGACGACCTCCTCTTGACTGGTCCCATACACCTGACGATAAACTTCGTTCAGCACCAAGGCGTACATCCCTTCGTCTTCCTGCTCCGGTACCTGCAGGGAAACCGCCTTTACGTGCTCCGCATGCCGAGGCAGCCAGAGCAGCCCAGCCGTCTGGGGATGAACTGCCAGAAAATCACCGTCCACCGTTGTACCTATAACGATACACTCGCCGATCTGTTGCTCAGTTATAGGGCTATCTTCCTCATGCTCCCATAACCCGTACTCGGCAAAAGGTTTAAGCACCTCCGTATCCGGAAACTGAACATTCATCCACCCTCTGTACGTCCCTTGGCCGAATCGCCGCAAAAACCGGAGGTAACCTGGTGGATACACAGTGGCGTCTACCTTCGAAAGTGCTTGGTTTTGGCCTTCAGATAGCGGTCTTGGCCGAGATACGATGTACATAAATGCTCCTCCTGTTACCAGAAACGATCAATAAGCATAGCTCAGTTTGAAATGAACCGGGTCTGCACTCCGCGCAGATGGTCATATCTGCTTTGAGACTTCGATTCTCGCAACCTATCGAGACTGTCGCTGTCGGCTCGAATTTACTTCATGGAATGCTGCGGTCATTTGCCTCTTTTGTATGAATTGGCCAATTGGGCTAGATACCAGACAGCCGCACCCACAAGGACAGTGAACACAAGATTTATGCAGCCGAACACGATCAGCGACTTCGCCTTGCCGGGGCCGATCCGGAAAGCGGCCGCGAGCTGGAAGATGGCGGGTAGAAGAAACGCCATGCAAGAGACGGTTATAAGCTTTTCTGTTTTGAAGCTCCACCATACCGCCGAACATGATGCAACGAGCAACCCAGGTAAAGATTAACTTTAACGCAAAGTTGGTAGGATGAAATTGCGCTTGCTTATGCGTTGCTTTGGCATACGTACATGACCACTTTGTTCTCTTGAGTCTCATCTCTGCCGATCACTTTGGCATGCCCTTCGCTCAGCTCTCTAAGTGCTTCAACCGTCTTCTCATGGTTATTCGACTTGATATGCAAATTAGCAAATGATCTTCCCATAGGTATCCTCCTCAAACCACAGGTGTTATTCGTTCATACCCAATCTATTAACCCTATGTAACATGAGGCTTATCTCCATTATAAAGATCGATTTTCTTGAATCCACTGACTTTTTACCTGAATTCTGGGGATGCGGCCGATCCTCTTCCGCATAAAAAAGAGGGTTTCTCTTCGTCGCTTTAGGACTTTAAGACCTCCTCTGTTGGGGCATTCGATTTCAATGCAATATTTCTGCCTGGAGTTTTAACCCCTCTAGGGATAGGATTCATAATCTGTATTTGCTAAGTTATTCGTTTTACTTGTGGTAAGCTTCGGCTTAACGGGGCTATCGACGAAGTTCACCTTTGCTTCTCCTTTCAAAAATTCGTGGACCTGAGTGTCCATCTCAGGGAAGTACCAATCGATTCTTCGCATCTTCAGCACAGTTGCTGGGCTCATAGAATTACCGCTCAGCTTCTGTGAATGGAAGCGAGCGGCTGCAATTGGTTCGTATTCGGCTTATTTTATATCAATTTTTTCAACCTTTATCAAAGGGATCGTGATATTCCCGCCCATTGTTGACTTGTATGTATAAAGACCTTCTGATACCCCATACAAGTTAACATTATCATCCTCTAGCACTCTAACTTTTGTTAATGATGAAGGATAGTAGACATATATTACATTGTTATAATTGCTATTGACCGCAACTCTAAGATTTACTTCAGAATCACCCTCCACAACTTGAAGCACTTTGCCTGAAAACTTGACCTTCTTTCCTTCATAGTCATCAGGCGTCCGCGCCAACTGCTTGAATGTAATTCCTGTTTCATAACCTTTCTTTTCATCCGCTTCTGCCTTAGCCAGTTTCCTAGCAGCTTCAGCAGCAGCCTCTTCTTTTTCTTGAGCTAGTAATTGTTCTTTAGCTTGTCTATCTTGTTCAGCTTTCAAATCATTTGCAGCTTGTTGAGCATCAACTTCAGCTTCTGACAAATTTTTATATTTAGCCTCAAGCACAGAGAATTCATCAATGCGCTTTTTTGCCGTTTCTAATTCCTCCATCGTTTTTTGTGAATCACTTTTAAGCTTGGCATTGTCATCCAATGTCTTTTGATATTCACTTTGCAGTTTGGCATTGTCTTCTAAAGCCTTTTGATATTCATCATTGGAACCACTAGAGCAAGCGGACATACTTACAGTTAGAATAAGTGCAATACCAATAAGAGATAGCTTTTTCATGTTCTTATACCCCTTTACTGATTAGAAATCTTATAACACGATGTTAGGCGGATTTCTCCGAGATACAAATAGCGAGCCGCCTTTGGGAAGCAAGCTCGCTTGGTTTATTATGGAAATCTTCCATTATGGGAGTATAGTATTGTAAATAAGCTCCCGATGTAATAATACCCCTGCACACCTATCTTGTCATCCATATTTCTACAAATTTAAACAATCGTTGATGTCATTCGTGATAATGTTACAATAAAGAACCATTCCATCGGTCGATCCAGAAATAACGAAAAGGCCTCTACATTCGTCAGCAGTGGATCGTTGCCGGCAGTACGATAATATATGCGCAACTTGATCGGTAATGAGACTCCTAACCTTTTTCCGTGTTAAGGGCCATCCTTTGTAGGATGGCCCTTACGGCGTGTTTTAAAAGTAATTTCGGTATGCTCGATGTCCGCGCTAATAACACCACTGTACCTCCGAACGGTACCGATTCAGAGTAAATTATTGAGCCGCCGTTCGTGTCATAAGACACGATCTGTTGGCTGTTGTTGGACGAATCTAATCCGGCAAATGCGGAAGATCCGAATGCCATTAACGACACAATGACAGCCACCGCCAACAAGTAACCTCTTATCTTCGCTGTGATCCTTTTCTTTCCCTGACGAATTCCTGACCCTTTCATCATCGCGCCCCTTTCTCCTGCCCTAATGATTAGAACTTTTGATACTGCGAGCTCTCCGCAAAGTAGTACAACATCGTATAGTGGCATTAACCGGCATGGCATGCGGCGGCTGGAGCGCATCAGGTAAATACGAACGTTGCAACATTTATGATGTTATTCACAAAACGCGAAAAAATGCATGTCTATCGTTACTAAATAGGTCTAACCGAACCGCAACTGACCTGAGAGCGATGACACCAACGCTGGAAGTACCGTTAGCTTCTGCTTAATCAAGGTCGAAATCACGATCCTTTCTAAATCGCCTTTGCTATCCGATGCAAATACTATTGGGGTTAAGATAAGTCATAATGAGCCGGAGCGAGCTGTGATTGACGCTAATCTTTGGTAATTTTATAATCACAGTATGACAATACCCATTCTATCTACGAAGTTATACATGCCGCCTTCCATGCGCAAAGTCGTGCCCAGGCATAGATTATTCATAAGAATGAACGAGGGGTTACGCGGCAAGTTGACTCTCGTCTCCGCACAGGCCGGCTTCGGCAAAACGACGCTCGTCGCCGAATGGGCAGCCGGTTGCGGCAGGCCAGTCGCTTGGCTGTCGCTGGACGAAGGGGATAACGACCCTGTACGTTTTCTTCACTATTTGGTCGCCGCATTGCGAACAGTCGCGACGAATATCGGGGAAGGCGTATTTAGCATGCTCCGGTCTCCGCAGATGCCACCGACCGAGTCGATCGTGTCGGCACTGATCAACGATATCTCCGCCGTCCGGAGCTCGTTCGTACTCGTCCTTGACGATTATCATTCGATCGATGCCGGACCGGTTGATCACGCGATCACGCTCCTCATCGAACGTATGCCGCCACAGGTCCATCTCATTATCACAGCCCGTCAAGACCCTGCGTTGCCGCTTGCGAGGTTGCGCGTCCGTGACCAGCTATCCGAGATTCGAAGCGACGACTTGCGCTTCACGGCTGATGAGGCCGCGCAATTCCTGAACGAATCGATGAGCTTGCAGCTCTCCGATACCGAGGTGTCGCTTCTCGAAACCCGTACCGAAGGCTGGATCGCCGGCTTGCAGCTCGCCGCGCTCTCGCTGCGAAACCACGCCAACGCTGCGGCTTACCTACATTCGTTCGCTGGCAACCATCCTTACGTGCTGGATTATTTGATTGAAGAGGTGCTGCAACAACAGCCGGATCACGTACAGACGTTTTTGCTGCGCACGTCTGTCCTTGAGCGCCTAAGCGGGCCGCTGTGCGATACGATCATCGGACGAGAAGAAACTTGCGGACAGCGTACGCTAGAGCAGCTCGAACGGATGAACTTGTTCCTCATCCCGCTAGACAGCGAACGCCAATGGTATCGGTATCACCATCTGTTCGCCGAAGCGCTGAGACAACGGTTGAAGCGCGACTCTTCCTCGGGAGAAGAGGCGGAAGTGCATCTTCGCGCCAGCGAATGGTACGAAGAGAACGGCTTTGAGCTTGATGCGTTCCGCCATGCGGCAGCGGCGGAAGACGTTGCGCGCGCAGCTCGGCTTCTGGAAGGAAACGGGGTGCCGCTGCTTTTTCGCGGCTCCGTAGGGCCCGTGCTGAAATGGCTAGCTACGTTGCCGGCCGCGACACTGAACGCGACGCCTTCGCTCTGGGTGACGTACGCTTCCGCGCTGCTGTTCGCAGCGGGGCCTACCGATGTCGAACCGAAGCTACAAGCCGCCGAGGCCATCCTTCAAAGCCGCGATCCGGACGAGGAAATCCGCGATCTGATCGGGCATATCTCGACTATCCGAGCAACAATCGCCGTTTCCCGGCACCAAGCCGATGAAATCGTCGCCCAGTCTCTTCGCGCGCTGGACTATTTGCGTCCGAACAACCTGCCCATCCGCACCGCGACGACATGGTCGCTCGGATATGCCTACCAGTTACGGGGAGAGCGCGCCGCGGCCGGCGAAGCGTATACGGAAGCGATCGCAATCAGCAGGGCGATTGGACACTATATCATCCATATCATGGCTTTAATCGGACTTGGCAACGTGCAAGAAGACGACAATCAGCTCTCTCTCGCGGAAGAAACGTACCGCGGTGTGCTTCGCCTCGCAGGTGAACCGCCGATTCCGGTCGCCTGCGAGGCGCTGCTAGGCCTGGCGAGAATTAGCTACGAACGCAATGACCACGATGCCGCCGAGGAACAGGCCCGTCACGCACTGCGCTTGGCGCGGCTCATCGAGAACACGGACCGGTTCGTTGCCTGCCAACTGTTCCAAGCGCGTATGATGCTTGCAAGGGGAGACCTATCCGGTGCCCAAGCAACGATTGTCGAGGCCGGACATACCGCGCGCTTGCATCGGTTTGTGTTGCAACTGCCCAGTATAGCCGCCGTGCAAGCGGAGACGTTATTGCGGCAAGGCAAAGAGGACGAAGCCCGAGCGGCTGTCGGCTCTTACGAACTCCCGCTTAGCCAAGCCAGAGTGAGCTTGGCCTTAGGCGACGCATCTGCCGCGCTCGCCGCGCTCGAACCCTTCATCGATCAAGCCGAAGCGAAAGGTTGGGCGAACGAACGGCTGAAGGCAACGATCTTGCGGTCGCTCGCGTTTCAAGCGAGCGGAGACAAGAAGTCGGCGCTTCGTCAACTCGGCGAGGCGCTTGCAATGGCGGAGCCCGGCGGATTCGTCCGGAGCTTCGTCGACGAAGGGATGCCGATGGCGAAGCTTTTATTGGAAGCGGCCGATCGTGGCCAATCCCCAGACTACGTTGCCAAACTATTGACCGCGTTCGAAGCGGAGAACGGCGGTAAGCCTGGGGTGCTTTGGGAGACGATCCGGCCGTTCGTCGAGCCCCTCAGCGAGCGCGAGCTCGAAGTACTGCGACTTATCGCGCAAGGGCTCTCGAACGAGGAAATCAGCAAGCGGTTATATCTCGCATTGAGCAGCGTCAAGGGGCACAACCAGAATATCTTCGGCAAGCTGCAAGTCAGACGGCGCACCGAAGCGGTGGCGCGGGCCCGCGAGTTGGGTTTGTTGCAGTAATAACGATACTTTAGTAGCTTCGCGTCAAGCGATGTTGTCGGTACACTATTCTTAAAATGCGCAAGCGGAGGAATCGTACCGATGTTTACGAATCGTAACTTGAACAACTTGACGCTTATTGGCGGCATTGCTGCGCTGATCAATGGATTCGCGTATATCGTGGGGATAGGGCTCGTATTCTCATACCTGAGTCCGATCATGGATGCCGAAACCGAAGAGTACGTTAAATTCATGGTGGATCATCAGACGTTGATGTTCGTCTGGCACCTTCTTATCTACTTGGTTGCCGGCGTGTCTATGGTTCCTCTGACACTCGCGCTACACGAAAGGCTTAAGCATGGTTCACCCTCATTGATGCTGATCACCACCGCTTTTGGGTTGATCTGGGTCGCCACGGTCATTTCCAGCGGCATGATCATCGTCAACGATCTGGGGATCATCGCCGATCTGTACGGAAAAGATCCGGAACAAGCCGTGACGGTGTGGTTATCGCTGTCTGCCGTGGAGAAAGGGTTAGGCGGAGTGATCGAGCTTCCGGGCGGATTATGGATATTGCTCGTGAGCTGGGCTGCACTGCAATCGGGTCGTCTTCCGAAGGTCTTAAACGTCACCGGTCTTGTCATCGGCGCAGCAGGGGTCTTGACGGTTGTCCCCGCGCTTTACAACGGAGGATACGTGTTCGGAATAGGTGCAATCGCATGGTTTATCGGGGTGGGCATCGTCTTGTTGCACAGTCACTACAGCGCCGCATCGTCTAAGCCCAGCGGAATCGCTTCGGGAATCGACTGAATAGGAGGAGAAACCCATGAGAGCCATGGTCCAAATCTCGTATGGTGCGCCGGAAGTGATTGTCCCGCAAGAAATCGCGAAACCGTCGCCTGGAGACAAGGAAATACTCATACGTCTCCAAGCTGCCTCGGTAGGGCCGTCGGACTGCGCTTTTCGCAAGGGCGATCCGTTTATCATTAAACTGATATACGGACTATCCAGACCGAAATTCGCGATCGGAGGATGCGAATTAGCCGGAGAGATCGAAGCCGTCGGCAAAGAGGTAAAGCATTTTAAAGTGGGAGATCGCGTTTTGGGGATGAGCGTCAAAAACTTCGGCGCTTACGCCGAATATAAGTGCCTCTCCGAAGAGAGCCCCCTTGCGGTTATACCGGACAACATCGCCTTTGAAGATGCCGTCGGCATCTGTGACGGGGGGGCTACCGCATTGACGTTTCTAAGAGATAAGGCCAAGTTGCGGAAAGGACAGAAAGTGCTGATTAACGGTGCCTCGGGGGCCGTCGGCATCTATGCCGTGCAATTATCCAAATACTTTGGCGCCGAAGTAACCGGTGTTTGCTCGGCCGGAAACGAGGCACTGGTAAGAGAAGCAGGAGCGGATTACATTATTGATTATACCCGGGAAGACTTCACTAAGGCGGACAACACCTATGATGTCGTTTTTGATGCTGTAGGCAAACGCTCCTTCTCGGCATGCAAGCGCGTGCTTACGGCCAACGGAATTTATTTGACTACCGTACCCAAGCTGTCTAGCATCTTGCAGATGGTGCGGACCTCCCTGGTTAAAGGCAGACGGGCTATTTTCGCAACGGCCGGCCTTATGCAAAACAACGCGAATTTGATGTTTCTCATGGAGCTCGCAAGAAACGGAACGCTGAAAGCCGTGATCGATCGTCGATATCCTCTGGAGCATATGCAGGATGCCCAGCGGTATGTCGAGACCGAGCGTAAAAAGGGTAACGTGATTATTAAGTTTTAAAGTCAAAGATTTTAAACCGAAAAGTGTTGGTACCGGTATAACCCCTGTACCAACACTTTTTCGTTTTGAGCATGACACTGAATAAACCTTAGTGGAGAATGGATTATTTGCGTTCCAGCATACGTTGAATGAGAACAATCGCTTCCGCTCGTGTTGCCGTGCCATTGGGCACGAATAGATTAGCTTTACGGCCTTGTACGATGCCAAGGTCGGATGCCAAGACTACGAATGGCCTCGCCCATGCCGGAATCTCCTTATCGTCTGCAAACTTCGTTGGCGAATCGGCAGCTTGCGTTAAACCCAACGCTCTTACAATTACCGATGTCAGTTCCACCCGAGAGATAAGAGCATTCGGGCGAAAGCTTCCATCGCCGAAACCCGATATTAGCTTATGCTTTACCGCCAAAGCGATAGATTGACGCGCCCAAGCCCCAATATCCTTGTCATCCTTAAATGAAACCGTCGTATCCTCATCCCTATCCGTATATCCCAAAGCTTTCACAATCAGCTTCACAAACTCGGCGCGGGTGATTTCTTGGTTTGGCTGGAAGCTGTTGTTGGCATAGCCGCTCGCCCATCCATCAATTAAAGCCCGATTAATGTAGGCTTCTGCCCAGTGACCGGCCACATCTGCGTAGGTCACTGGCTGCTTAGTGCCTGATCCCGGTTGCTCCGGATCTGGCTTGGGAACGGGTTTATCCGGCTTCGGATTCGTGTCCGTTGGATCAGGCTTCACATTTGTTCCCGGGCTTGTTCCCGGGCCTGTCCCTGGATCTGTTCCCGGACCCTCTCCTCCACCTGTGTTGCTTACAACAACGACGGGAACGGTTGTTTCGCTTCCGCCGAATCGTGCGGTCAACGTCACTTCGCCCGCTTTATGTCCACTTACAAGTCCATTGCCGCTGATTGTTGCAACCGAAGAATCCGATACCGAATAAGCGCTATCCGCGGTTACGTCCTTCGTCTCTCCATTCCAATAATGGGCAGTTACTGTCGTTGCAACGCTGGTCCCGACTACAGCTTCGTAGCGATTTTTATCAAAAACGATCCTTGAAACAACTGGGACGAAGCTCACTTCAACCTGTTTTCCCAGTAGCAAGCCGTCCCGCATCGCTGTAACCGTCGCCTTACCTGGGGTTATTGATGTAATATGCGTCGAATATACCCCATATACCGTTTCCGTAACTGACCCGATCTCGCCTAGATCCGTTGCAAAAATCACGTCACCACCGCTTTGCGTCAACGCATTGCCAAATTTGTCATAGAGATGCAACACGATCTCTGCTTTGCTCTCCCCATCGGCGGGCAGACTGTCAGGCTCAAGCTCCAGCACGGAATTGGCCGCGTCAGGATCGCTAGACAGAAAGTTTACTTCAGTTGTAAGGCCTAGAGGAACACCGTTAATAACGACACTTACAGTAGATTTACCTGCTTCGGTGGACGTTAACCGTGCTTCATACTTGCCGGAAGCAAGCTCTGTTAAAGGCTCCAGAATTCCACGTGTTGCGGTAAGCGACACATTGGGCACGCTAGACGACATTGCGTTCCCCCAAGCATCTTTAATTTCTAGCGTTAAAATAGACGAACTTGTCCCGTCAGCGGTAACCGAAGTCGGAGCCGCATAAAATGAGGAAGCGCTGGCACTTGGAGCCCCGGGGGCCACTTGAACAGTAAGCTTAGTCAAAACCCTTAATCCATTAATCGTAGCTGCTATTTCACTTACACCTACCCGCTCCGACTCGAACGTCGCCACGAATTTCCCCTCGTTCGCATAAGTTACCGTTCTGACGACTCCGTTATTTGCCTCCATTTGCACCCGATCGGTGCCTATGTCCAGAGCCGTTCCTGCGCTATCCGCAAGCTGAAGCGACACCTGAATCGGATCGCCGGCCTTTGTGGTTCGGGCTGTATCCGCTGTCCATGTCGTTTTCGAAAGAGTACCGAAGGTCAATTGCGCCAGCTTACGGATCTCCGTCTCCGTTCGATTGCCTCCCAATGCATTAGAAAAGTTACTGCCTACACTCCATACGGAGCCGTCGGCCCGCAAAATGCTTGTATGTGCATTGCCCGCCACCGCCAATACAATGTCGGTAACCGGCGTTCCGTCTTCGCTATCCGTAACTTGACCCGGTATGGGTATAGCAGGCTGGTCCCATTCTCTGCCCAATTGATATTGGAACGATCCGCTTGAGTCATTTCGGTTGGAGCCCCACGTCCACAACGTACCGTCGTTTTTTACCGCCACGTTGTGCAGAAACCCCGCGGCCATCAGCTTGACATTTCCGAAAGAGCTGCCGTCCTCTGATACGACCGGTCGTGCGCTGGTCGCCATCTGAAAATCGCCTCTCCCCAACTGCCCGCTGTAATTATCTCCCCAGGCCCATAATACACCATCCTCCTTGAGGGCGAGCGAGTTATAGCCTTTAGCCGATATTTGCTTCACTCCAGTCAAATTCCCGGATCCGTCTCCATCGATTACGGACACGGGATACGATCTATTAGCTTGCGATCCGTTTCCCAATTGGCCGTTGGTATTCATTCCCCAAGCCAACACTTCACCGGTCGAGGTCAGCGCAAGAGAATGGAATTGACCTGCCGCTACAGCTGTTATCCCGTAAAGTTTATCCGTAGAAGACGCCATTGTTTGAACGGGAGTCGCTATCTTCGAGGATTGGGTTCCATTCCCGACTTGCCCCATGATATTGCTTCCCCAAGCCCAGACGCCTCCATCCTCGTCAAGTGCAAGCGAGTGAGAGTCGCTCGTCGAAATTTGAATTATTTTGCTGTTGTTAAACCCGGCTATTTTCATGGCCACGTTTGCGTTACCCGTGCGTCCAATCTGACCCATGTTGTTTTCTCCCCAAGAGTAAACCGTACCGTCACGCTTGAGCGCGAGCGAATGCTGTGAGGCCGCCGAAACAGCTACAACATCAGACAAAAGCTGTCCGTTCCCGTCTTTGACCGCCGAAGCGTACCCCCGGTTACCCGTACCCCCTACTCCCAGTTGTCCGCTAATATTCCGGCCCCAAGACATAACCGTTCCGTCACTCATCAAGGCCAACATATGATAAGTCCCCGCAGAAATGGACTGAACGGTCAACGAGGACTGGGGTACATCTGCCGCGTTAACGGTTGGATAAGGAGTTGTCCACGAATTCGCAATGAATATAATGAATAGACTATAAATAAGCTTTTTCACTGCTCTGCCTCCAGATTAGTAGTCTTCCACCCAACAAAACTTGTAGCCAAAGCCGCGAACCGTTTGAATATACTTCGGTTCCGAAGGATTGGATTCGATTTTTTTACGTAAATAGCGAATATGAACGCTTACCGTGTTCTCCTCGCTTGTCCCTTCCAGCCCCCAAATTCTGTCGTATAGCAAGCTTGCGCTGAACACTTGATTGGGGTGATCGGCCAAAAATAAGAGAAGCTGCCGTTCCTTAGCCGATAATCCTACCGTCTGTCCGCCAACTGTCACTTCGCAGCTATCCAGATCGATGCTCAATTCCTGATTACGCAATCTATTCTTATAATTCGACTGCTTCCAATAAGCGTAGCTGCGCAACTGTGTCCGAATGCGTGCGATCACGACGTCGACATCGAAAGGCTTGACGATATAATCGTTTGCCCCTCCCTCCAAGCCGGCTACGATATCGCCGCCTTCCTTCCTGCAAGTAATCAGAATGACGGGGATATCCGAGCGGTTGCGGATTTCAGCGCACAGGCTCATTCCGTCTCCGTCCGGAAGATTAATATCCAGCAGAGCCAGATTAGGCAATTCATTGCCGAGTAAAGCTTGTGCCTCTCTCACGCTACCAGCTGTCGTCACGCGAAATCCGCTGCTCTCCACGCACAACCGCAGCAGCTCCCGAATATCCCGTTCATCTTCAACGATCATGATGTGCCCGTCCGACATTTTAAGCACCTACCCTTCACTCCGATATCGTCTTCATCCTACATTTATTGTGGTATTCCCTCTGAAAATGACGCGGCACAATGTACATCCTAGCTACGCCAGTTTAAGAGTAGATTAAGAGAATGAAAAAAAGGAGGCTCCCGCCCTTATGCGGTCTCCTCCGGCTTCTTCTCCCTTTCATGTGCATAACGCAACGGAAAACGGATATAAAATGTGCTTCCTTGAGCAGATGAACGTTCAAGTCCGACCTCGCCGCCATGAGCGTTCATAATTTCTCGACATATCGGTAATCCCAGCCCCGTTCCCGTAATCGCTCCTGTCTTAGCACCCTTCCCCCGATAATAGCGCTCGAAAATAGACTCACGCTCGCCCTCCTCTATCCCGCACCCACTGTCGATTATCCGGATAGTAATGGCTGAAGGCTGAGCCCCGAGTCCCTCCATTGTCGCCTCGATGCGAATCGTGCCTCCCGGAGCTGTAAACTTCCGCGCATTCGACAACAAGTTAGCAAACACTTGCTCCACGCGCATCGGATCGGCGTAAATGGCCGTAAATCGATCAGGCCAATAAGGCTCCGGCATCGGAACCCAGGAGAAGGTAAAGCCCTGCTCCAGCATGTCCATCTGCACCTTCGAACACAGCCTGGCGAATAAAGCCTCAAACGGAACAAGCTCATATTCGAACTGAATATGTTTATTTTCAAGCCGGACGATTTCCAGCATATCGTCGATCATCCGCTCCATCACCAGCGATTTATCATGAATGACTTGAAGATAGCGGGTTTCTCCCGCCGGAATCGTACCATTGAGCATTAACTGGACATAACCTTTAATCGCCGTAATCGGCGTGTTGAGCTCATGACTCACTTCGGAATACATATTGCTGCGAATCTGATCGATGTGGGATAGCTTTTCATTGGCTATTATGAGCTCGCCATTTACCTTCGCCAGCTCCTTGTTCGTTGAACGTAACTGTGCCATACGCATAAGCCGCATTCCCATGATTATCCCCAGACAGATGATTGCCCCGCCGAAACCAAGAAAGGTCCAGCCGATCTGGGCAAGCGCGTGATGCGACGTCAACAAGGTCCGCGTCGTAGGGAAGAGTCCGAATTGCCCGCTCACCGCCCGGCCAAGTACAAGCCCTCCAATAAACAAGGCATTTCCGATTGCAAACACCATGATTTCTGAATTTCTTCGCCGTTTAAGGGCAAGAAAAAGAACAACGATTAATGCGAGTAACAGACATGTCGAAACATAATCGTAAAAAAGTCGATAGAATAGCAGCTGCGCTTGTTCACCGAACAACAGCCAACCCGCAACCGCAACAAAGGCATAGACTAACACCGCGTAACCCAGATTACGTATCCACTTGCTGCCTTTACCGCCAACAATCGCATACGTAATCATAATCCCGCTGGCATATCCAATATACCAATTAAAGTGAATGAGCGATCCCCAGACCCATAGAGCTTCCGGTCGGAAAGCGAACTGCCAGCCTCCCCACAAGACGGTTAAATCTATAGCAAGACTCGCGAAAAAAACGGCAAAATAAATAAAAAGCGTTTGGCTGCGATTAAAAAAATACAATAGTAAAGATACCGCGCTTAACAGCGATAGCACAATTGCCCCAGCCCACATCGGCGCTTCCGTTCGTAGCAGCTTTAGCGCTAATGTCGATGAGGTTCCGAACCATACCTCGAAGCCTTCCAGATTCTGATGAGGGGAAATGCGAGCTACCAGTACCTGATCTTCATGACCCGTTATATTGTCATACGAAATCATTCTCCAAGAAATAAATCCCGATGGCAGAAGCTTCTCTGACTTGAAGACAGGCTTGCCGTCCAGAAATAAGGTAATCTCAAAATCCTTAACTTGATAGGAATAAACCAGAAGCTGCCCCGATGAAACCCCTTTTTTCGAAAGATTAGCTTTAAGCCAAAGCTCGTCGCCTGGATGAGCGCCATTCCGATCCGAATCCATCTGAGAGAATGGCTGCCATTCCGAGGGCAACTGTCCCTTCGTCATATTTCCGAAATAATAGGCTTCCCAAGCGATCTTTGATGCCCGATCTTGATCCTCTTGCGAGCTTGCCTGCACGGGGTTAGCTTGAAGAATGAAGGCAGCGGCAATCAGCACAAGGATAAGCCGTATGAGGTGTAATCTATTCGAATGGCTCACGAAATTGATCTTGTCTCCTTTGGCACACCCTCGGCTTGTTTTCTTCAGTTTAACCTGTCTCCTCATTAAGTTCCACATAGCTGGGCTTTTGTAACCTCAGAAAAGTCGCAGAAGCCTGTTTCCCAAAAAACTTGCCGCTACTTATGATACGGCTCAGCTTAACGAGGCTATCGGCGAAAGGAAAGGCACCCTCATGACAAGGGTGCCTAGTATTAAAATCGAAACGTATCGTCTGTGATCGGAGCGACCTTCGCTACTGCGTACGTGGAGCCTTTCTGTGAGAAGAAGTCATATGTCGAGCCCTCATTGCGAATTCCATTCATGACGATCGGATTCACTTCCTCGTCCGGGAACATGACTTCAAAGCCGATATTCATGAGCGCTTTGTTCGCATTATAGCGGACATAGCTTTTGACATCTGGGCTAAGTCCGGTTTCCGCGTACAAGTCGTTCGTATAGCTTACTTCGTTATGGTAAAGATCGAGCAGAAACTCGTAGGCCCAGACCGTCAGCTGCTCCTTCTGCTCCGCCGTGAATTGCTTGAAACGCTGCTGGGCGAAATACCCGATTGCAACGCCGTGAATGGACTCGTCCCGAAGAATGAGCGAAATAACTTCCGCGCTGTTCCGCAGGGTGCCTTGTCCGCCCAAGTACAGCGGGAAGAAGAACCCGGAGTAGAACAAGAAGGATTCGAGCATGACCGACGCGAACATCGCCTTCCACAAGGAGACCTCGTCGCCTTCTTTAATCGAAAGATATACGTCGCTGATTTGCTTCGCCTTATATTGCAAATACTCGTTGCGCTTGACCCAGTCGAAGATCGCGTCGATCTCGCTGTTCGTGCACAGGGTCGTGAAAATGTAAGAGTAAGATTTTGCATGAATGGCTTCGAACGAAGCGAACACCGTGTACAAGGCTTTCTCCTGCAAGTTCGGCTCATAACGGGCGATTTCGTTCATTCCGATATTGGTCTGAATGGTGTCGAGCAGCGTTAAGCCCCCGAGCACCTTCTTATAGGTATCCTGATGCGCGAAGTCCTGCCATTGCTTGATGTCTTTGCTGACCGCGATTTCTTCCGGGAACCAGATCTGCTTCCATTGCTGGTCCCAGAACACCTTGGTCAGCTCATGCTGGTTGCGGTTCCAGTTGACGGCTTCGAATGCTTTTAAATCGAACATGAAACACACTCCTCGATCGTTTGCAGGCGCTGACGTACGTAGTACACCGTCTTGATCCCTTTCATCCAGGCGTAGATGTACAGGCGGGCCAACTGCTCGGTCGTCCATTGATCGGTCACGTATAAGGTCATCGATATCCCTTGGTCAATGTGACGCTGAGCAGCTGCGTAGAGGTCTACCATTCGATACTGGTCGATCTCATAAGCTTCCTTATATAAAGAGATGTTGTCGTTGTTCAAGAACGGCATCGGATAGATGGTGCGGCTGTCGGCATAATCGCGGATCTCCACCTTCTCCGTGCATGGCGCAATCGAAGCCGTACTACTACGGATATAAGAGATGCTTCCGGTTGGCGCGATCGCGAGGCGATAGGCGTTGAACAAGCCGTGTTCCATGACCTGCTCCTTCAAGGAGCCCCACATCTCCTGCGTAATCACCGGAACGTTGCCAAGCGCCTTTCTCACTTGCTCCGGCAGCTCGGTAACTTCTTTGGACACGTATTGGTCGAAATAAGTACCGTTCGCGTAATCGCTCTGTTCGAAGCCGTGGAACGTTGCTTTCTTCTGCTGGGAAATCCGCATTGACGCAAGCAGCGTGTAGTAGTTGACGGCTTCCATGAATGCGTCAATAAACTGAACGGACTCCTTCGAGCCATACAATATTCCTTGAGAGACCAAATGGCCATGCAGGTTCATCAGGCCAAGGCCGACCGAATGCATGAGGCGATTCGCTTTAGCGATCGACGGAACGTTCTTGATCTCCGTCATCATGGACACGTTCGTCAATAGGCGCATCGACGTGTCGATCAATTGTTCGAAGTCGTTCTCTTGCACCGCCTTATGAATGTCAAGAGAGCCCAGGTTGCAGGATACGTCTAAGCCGTATTCGTTCTCCGTGCCGTAGTCGTTAATGATGCTCGTCGATTGAACCTGCAGGATTTCCGTACACAGGTTGGACATCTTCACCCGGCCTAGATTGCGCAGCGGATGCTTCTCGTTCACTTGATCGTCGAACACCTCAAACGGATAGCCCGATTCGAACTGCGCTTTCTTGACCTCCGTGTACAATTTGCGCGCATTGATCCGCTTGATCTTACGAATGTTCGGATTGTCCAACAGTTCATAGTACATTTCGCTAATGCTGATTTCGGACATCCTTTTGCCGTATTCCTTGTAAATGTCGTACGGGCTGAACAGCACGATGTCCTTGTCCCGCTTCATCAGCTCGAAGAAGATGCTCGGAACGATAATTCCAGTTGACAACGTCGCAAGGCGGATTTTATCGTCGGCGTTCGGCTTCTTGGCCGAGATGAAGTTCTCAATGTCCGCGTGGAAAATGTTCAGGTAAATCACGCCGGAGCCGTTGCGCTGACCCAATTGGTTCGAGTAGGAGAAGGAGTTCTCCAGCAGCTTCGCTACCGGCATAATGCCGCTCGCGCGGTTCAGTATCCCCTTGATCGGATCGCCAAGCGGTCTGAGGTCAGTTGCGTTTACCCCGACTCCTCCGCCTAGGCGAGACAACTCCAAGCAATAGCCGATATTCTCGGCAATGCTGCTCATTGAATCGTCCATCGTCAGCTTAAAGCAGCTGACAAGCTCCCCGCGCGCTTTTTTGCCGCTGTTGAGTGCGGTTGGAGTTGCCGGCTGATATGCCGACATCATGACCTCTACCGCTCGCTCCGCCAGCTGCTCGTCCCCTTGCGCCAAGTACAACGCGGTAATGACGATGCGATCCTCGTACTTCTCAAGTATTTCCTCGCCATTCCTGCTTTTCATCGCATAGCTTTCATAAAATTTGCTCGCGCTCATGAACGAAGGAAACCTAAATTCGTAAGCGTACGCCTTTTCGTAAAGCTGTTCGATGAACGACATGTCGTACTGCTCCAAAAATTCGGATTCATAATAGCCCTCGTCGACGAGATACCGAATTTTTTCTTCCGTATCGATGAAGTAACGCAGTTTTACGTTGACGTGCTCCAGAAAGTAGCGGCGCGTTGCCTCTTTATCCTTGGCGAGATCCAGCTTTCCCGTCCGGCTGAATTGATTCAGCATCTCGTTGTTCAATTTCAAATAGGATTTCATCCAACGTGCTCCTTTCGGAAACATTGCTCGTAATAGTCGTGAATGGCCTCATAGTCTTCCGCGAAGCCGCGCAAGTCGATCTTGCGCACGAGCGGGACTTTCAGCTGCCGCGCGATCGCATCGCCGGCTCCTCCGAACACGTTATGGCCGAAATTACTGTTGCCGCTCACGATGACGCCGCGGCAAAGCTTGCCGTTCCTCTCAAGAAACAGCTTCACCTTGGCCGGGATCTCCCCTAGGCCGTCCGTATATGTAAAAAGCAAAAAAGGCTCCGCGAGCATACGGTCTTCTTCGATTTCGATCGCAGGCAACCCAAGCCGCGAAACAATGTATCGAACGTTACCAGTACGGCTCGCAAAAGCGATCATACGTTCACCTGCTCCATAAGTTTGACCATTTCGTTCGTATCCAAAATAAACTCGCCGCCAGCTTCCATAACCGGCAAGCTCATGACTCCCGCTTCCACTAGTCTATTACGCGCCTCTTCGTCATGATCGATGTTGACGATCTCGACTGCGACACCAGAACGCGCAATTTCAGATTTGATCCACATGCATTTCGGACATACCGTTTTCGTATAAAGCTTCATACCGATTCTCCTCCGGTTTCGTTTTGGTCGAATAAAAAAGCACCCTCGGGGATGAGAGCGCGGCAACCGATACCATTCGACTCCAGTTTTAGATAGCGGGCCTTATGCCAATGGCGCGCTGAAACATAGAATCCATACGTTTTAACAGCATTAGCACCTGACCAATATTCCTATTTAATTGAGGTATACTTATAATAGCACACGTGCATCAACAGTACAATATATAGCACGATAATCGAGATTACTGTCCTTTCTCATCAATATATTGATTTAACAGGCTTTTCGTTTGGGCCATACAAAAAAACTATGCCTTGGTATAGTTTTTTTGTGTTTCCCGATAACAGTTTCCGCGCTCTATACTAAAGCCAACATATCTCACGTAAGGGGCTGTTTCAATTGAAAGCATCCATCATCGGTTATCCGCGAGTCGGCGCGCTTAGAGAGCTTAAATTCGCATCCGAAAAATACTTCAAAGGCGTACTTCCCGTCGAAGAACTGCAACAAACGGCGGCTCAGCTTAGATCGGCAAACTGGAAGCTTCAGCAGGAGAACGGCGTCGATTTCATCCCGTCCAACGATTTTTCCTTCTACGACGGACTGCTCGACACGGCTTGCTTGCTTGGGATCGTTCCGCAAAGATACGAAGCGCTCGGCCTAAGCCCGCTGGAGACGTATTTCGCAATGGCAAGAGGCTATCAAGGCGACAAAGGCGACGTTAAAGCGCTGGCGATGAAAAAATGGTTCAACACGAACTATCACTATATGGTACCCGAAATCGACGATACGACAAGCATTCGTTTGGCCGGATCGAAGCTGTTCGACGAATTTACGGAAGCAAAACAGCTCGGCATCGCAACCAAGCCTGTGCTGATCGGAGCATTCACCCTGCTCAAGCTCGCGAGATTCACCGGCTCGAAGAAAGCGAAGGATTTCGTGCCTGCGGTTGTCGAAGCTTATACGGCTGTCCTGAACCAATTGAACACTCTTGGCGCAGCATGGCTTCAACTGGATGAGCCAGCATTGGTAACGGATTTGACTGCGGAAGATATCGCGCTGTTCAAGGAGCTATATAACGGTATCCTGTCCGCCAAAGGCAGCGTAAAAGTTGTCGCGCAAACGTATTTTGGAGACGTTCGTGACTGCTATCAGGTGCTTCAAGCGTTGCCGTTCGACGGGATCGGCATCGACTTCGTCGAGGGCAAGCAGTCTTTGGACCTCGTGCGCAAGCATGGCTTCGCAAGCGACAAGGTGCTGTTCGCCGGCGTAATCAACGGCAAGAACATCTGGAAAAACCAATATAAGCAGACGATTGCCCTCGTTCGCGAGATCGGCAAGCATGCCAGCCAAGTCGTGCTCGGCACTTCCTGCTCGCTGCTTCATGTCCCATACACGATTAAGCACGAAACGAAGCTGACGGCGGCGAATAAGCAATATTTCGCGTTCGCGGAAGAGAAGCTGCGCGAGCTTGCAGAACTCAAGTCGATCCTGGAGCAAGCGAGCCCTGAAGCCTCCGCTTTTTATACAGAGAATGAGAAGCTGTTCAGCGCATCACGCCTTTCGAATGACAACTCGGTGCAGAAGAGAGTAGATGCATTGACGGATGCCGACTTCACGAGATTGCCTGCGTTCGCTGAGCGGGAAGCCATTCAGAAAGCGAAGTTCAATCTGCCGCCGCTGCCTACGACGACGATCGGCTCGTTCCCGCAAACGGCTGAAGTCCGCGCAAACCGCGCAGCCTTCAAGAAAGGCAACATCACCGAGGAACAGTACAAGCAATTCAACTTTGATCGGATCGCGGAGTGCATCGCACAGCAGGAAGAGATCGGAATTGACGTCATTGTTCACGGCGAATACGAACGCAATGACATGGTCGAATACTTTGGCGAATGCTTGGATGGCTTTATTTTCACAGAGAACGCCTGGGTACAGTCTTACGGAACACGCTGCGTAAAACCGCCGGTCGTATGGGGCGACATTAGCCGCAGCAAGCCGATTACTGTAGAATACTCGGCGTTCGCGAAGAGCCGTACTAACAAGCTGGTCAAAGGCATGCTGACGGGTCCGGTAACGATCCTGAACTGGTCGTTCCCTCGCGAGGATATCAGCCTGAAGGAAAGCGCTCTTCAGATCGGTCTTGCGATTCGTGACGAAGTGCTCGATCTCGAAGCCAACGGCATCGAGATTATTCAGATCGACGAAGCCGCATTAAGAGAGAAGCTTCCATTGCGTCATTCGGACTGGCAGAGCGAATACTTGAGCTGGGCGATTCCTGCCTTCAGACTTGTACACAGCGGCGTTAAAGCCGAAACGCAAATTCATACCCATATGTGCTACAGCCAGTTCAGCGACATCATTCGCGATATCGATGCGATGGACGCCGATGTCATTACGTTCGAAGCGTCGCGCTCGGATCTGGCCATCATCGATGCGATTAACGAATGCGGCTTCCGTACTGAAGTCGGACCAGGCGTATACGATATCCATTCGCCTCGGATTCCTAGCGTCGACGAGCTTAAACAAGGGCTGGACCGCATGCTCGACAAGATCGAAGTCTCCAAGCTATGGGTTAACCCGGACTGCGGACTTAAAACTCGCGGTGTCACGGAAACGTGGGCCAGCTTGAAAAACCTTGTCCAAGCAGCCAAAGAAGTAAGAGCAACGCTATAATAACATACAAGAGGATGGGCTCAGTCGAGCTCATCCTCTTGGTTTATGATCGGATAGCCGAAATCCGTAATGACGGTTTTGAGCTTCGTCACATAGGCGGCAGCCAGTTGGCTCAAGCTCGCCTTCTGATTCACGATGTAACCTACCCGTATGTTCTCGTCCGTACGAAGTCGTACAGATTTGATTTGCTCCCCGTTCAGATCCTTATTCAGTACGCCCGAGCTAATCGTATAGCCGTTAAGCCCGATCAGCAGGTTGAATAGCGTGGCGCGGTCACTGACCAGTATTTTCTTCTTGTACGATCGTGTACTGAGTATTTCCTCTGCGTAGTAAAAGGAATTATATTCGCCTTGCTCAAAGGCCAAACACGGGAAGTCGTCCAAATCTTCGATGTCCAACAGCGACTTGGAGGCAAGCGGATGCTCCTCACTGATGAATACGTGCGCTTCCGCTTGGAACAGCGGATGAAACTGCAGCTCGTTGTCCTTTAATATCTTCCGAATCACCTTTCGGTTGAATTCGCTCATATAAATGATTCCGAGCTCGCTTTTCATATTCCGTACGTCTTCGATAATCTCGTGGGTTCGCGTTTCGCGTAGCGTGCACTCGTACTCATCCACGTTAAGCTCCTTCAGCAGTCCGACGAAAGCCTGCACAGAGAAGGCGTAATGCTGTGTTGAGATCGAGAACAGCTTTTTCGAAGGCTTACGATTCATATACCGCTGCTCGAGAAGCTCGGCTTGCTCCACGACTTGTCTAGCGTAGGATAAAAACTCCGCTCCGTCGCTTGAGGGCACGATTCCCTTGGACGATCGAAGGAAAATCTCAATACCGGCTTCCATCTCGATTTCTTTCACCGCGTTGGACAAGCTTGGCTGCGAAATAAACAGCTTCTTTGCCGCTTCGCTTATCGAGCCGCAACTCACGATGGTCAGAATATATTTCAATTGCTGCAAGGTCATTGGAATACCCCTTCACTTCAGAATTATACCCGCCGGACATTCGCAAAATTTTTACACAAAATCATTGGCCGACCCTAAACGGATGCTCCTTAATCCATTCAGAAACAATGAGATAAACATTGTCTTTCATATATGGGCTAAATGCGGGATCTTCCATAATTTCGCTCTGTTTTGGAATTGTATCAAGCAGCATAACCTCCTCGGTTTCAAACCCTTTCGGCAACTCCCTTAGAGCGCTCACCTTGGAGATATAGATATTTTTCACAAATAGAAGCTGCCCCTGCTCATAAATTAGATATTGCCCTATCCTTTCGATCAACTCAAGCTCTCCACCAGCCTCTTCGTACATCTCCCTGATAACTGTTCGTATAATTGGTTCGCCTTCTTCTCTATTTCCCCCAGGTAATTCCCATCCGCGACTATGATGTCGAACAAGAACCAATTTCCCTTTGTAAAAGGCGATAATCAACACACAGTTAGCTTCTTCAATCAGGCACGTCTTCGTTAATATTATATTTTGATTTGGCAAAGCACCAGGAAACTCATAATTCACACTGACCACCAACTTACTTTTATTTAATTATGGCCTACTCAGCACTTGTCTCCAATCCGTCATACCGGAACCGTGCGAATGGCCACGTTAATGTGATCGATAATCATGGTAGAAACTGCTAAATAAAAAAGTATTCAATCCTAAGATCAAATACTTTGCCCAGGCGAACGGCGATATGAATATGTGCTCCCTCATGGTTGAGCCTGTTTCTCTCTTTTCAAACTAGGATTTATTTTCCTTCAGATACACGTCTTAGCGTGTTGCAACAATAAAAGGCGTCTTCCCTGTGAAGAAACATAGGGAAAGACGCCTTCATAATCGTGAAATTATGACGGTTCATCTAACACCTCCCTATCTCCCGTAGGTACAGCAGTGCTGTCAGAACAGGCAGGTCTCCTGGCTCCGGAATCGTCACTCGGCAGCGGCCTTCCCAATCAATGTAGATCAGTGGCTGGTTGAGCTGCCTGCTCCTCCGTTACAGTGGCGGGACCGCGTCGGTATTGCACCTAACTTCCCTTTTAAGTCGGAACGACAAGCACGCTCGCCGATCAGACACCTGTTCTCGATATGAAATTTATACAAAATTAATTATTATACCTACATCTTACTCGACAATGAACGATAAAAACAAGAGCAACAGATGTGTCTATTATATATAGCATAATACCAATAATTTATACTTTGATATAGATTTAAGCTATATCCATTAAGTTAATGTCCCTTTGCCTGATGAGCATATCAGTAGTGGGGATGCATTCACATGACTGCTTCCAATCAAAAAGTTTAGCCGTCATTTATGGTGAGGTTCAGCTTAACGGGTCTATCGGCGACAAATGCGAAAGAAACAGCTGCTCCGGTGATCTGCTTGTTTCGTTCAACTATCGTACCTGTTAGTTGCTCACGCCATATTGAAATGCATGTCGACTTGGGGATATTACAGCGGACAATCTTATAGTGGTAAAATATAGATAAGAAATTTTTTTGGGGGGGAAGGTATATATGGCTGAGTACAAAGATAATAGGAAGTTAAACTTACTATTACGGTACCTAGAATATCATAACACCTACAAAAAAGCGTTCAATAATGAGGAAGAAAACGAGAAGGAGCTCCTACATTTTATCGTTGATCGTCCTGGCCGAGTCGCGGGGAATCCCCCTTCGCCGCTCAGGGTGCGAGTATCTTCCTCGGGAGGGCGATGCCAATGAGGGATGCTGCGGAGGGTCAGCAGAAGCACGGGCAGCAAGAACATATCGAGACGCTGCCACTGTTCTCCACCACGGATAAGAACGGACGGATGACTATGCTCCGGCCGGGACGTCGCGTCGGACGCGCGGCTCCGCTGATGCCGTGGCTGCTCACAGCCGGTGCACTGTGGTCGCTGACAGGCTCCGTGCCGTTCGGCGCACTGCTCGGCATGGCACCGACACCGGCGATCAACATGCTCCTCGGTCATCCGGTCACAGTAGGCATCGCCGTTTTGCTGCTGTTCGTCGCGATCGGTACGACCGGCGGAGTGTACTCGCGATCGATTGATCAGTTTGGACAGACCAGGGTGGCTGGCCTGTTTGCGACGCTGTCGGTAGCAGGAGGACTCGCAGCAGTCGCGGGAGTCCTCCTGCTCTGGACGCTGACAAGCGACCTGTCGCGACCCTTTGACCTCGAGGCCATAGCGACATCGCCGACGATCCCGCCAGAGCTTGGCGCCGTCGTCGGAGCTAGCTTCGCCCTCTGGGCCGCCATCATACTCCTGCGGTTGCCCGGCTCTATTGCCCACGCCCGGCGGCGTCAGGCGGACATCGAGCGACTCCGCGTGGAGGGGCTGTCATGTACCGGGACGTTGACCGCCGTAAATTTTACTAACCGTTGGCTCTTTAATTTCCCGATGTTCACGGTTGAGGTGAATTATATTGTTGACGGCGCTCCTCGTGTCGTCTCAGCACACATGCGCACCAGCGCCGACCGCGTTCCCCTCGTCGGGTCGCGAATGAGCGTGCTGACCGATGATCGCGGAACCACCCACATGGAGCTGGACCTGGCGAGTGGAGCGGCATTCGAGCCGGACGTGGGGAAGTACGCCCCATCGGACGGTTGATTTTGCAGCCCTGAGGCAACATGGGGTTATAAGGAGTTCAAGTCAACACAGAGCTAAAGCTTCGCTTCACCATTCTTAACGCAGGACAAATTGGGCGCTCGCTCGGTATTCCTATGCGCAGCAAGCAGAAAGAGAGGCAATGGAAGATCATCCGTGACGAAAAGGAGAACGCCTGTGATGGACGTTCTCCTTTGTGCTGGCCTGATGGAGCGTATGTAGGGCTGTAAACGTATCGCTTATGGATTTTTATTGTCATGATCTACACGACAGGCTGACGATTCGGTGCCAAGGCGCTTCGAAAAGTCGGCCTTTTTATTGATTTACCTTATTGAGTTAACCGGCACGTTATCATAATCCCCAAACCTCATCCTGTCAAGAGATAATGCGCGAATACGCGAAAAAACGGGGGCGCCCCACTAATGGTTTCGAATTAGGAATGAATTTCCGAGAATGAGAAGCATTTTCGCTTTTTCCAATTCATCCAGTTTCACGTAAAATTCTCTTTAGGTCAATGGATGAGGGTAGACAGAATAACTTGCACGACAGGCCGGCCATTCGGTGTCAAGGACAGAACAAAAAGAACATTCGGGAGGTACAAGATGAACGAGCAGGCTCACGAAGCAAGCAGATTGAGAAGAGGGCCTATGTTAGCCGCGCTGCTCATAGGCGCATTTGTTGCTTTTCTTAGCGAAAATTTACTTGCCAATGCGTTTCCTGGTTTGATGCGGGAATTCAATGTTTCTGCTTCGACCATACAATGGTTATCGACGGGTTATATGCTCGTGATCGGCGTACTGGTGCCGGTGACCGCATTGCTGCAGCAGTGGTTCACGACTCGCCAGATGTTTATGTCTGCTATGGGGTTATTTTTAGCCGGCACCTGCTTGTGTGCAGGATCCCCTGGATTCGAAATTTTACTGACGGGCAGGGTCGTTCAAGCTTGCGGGACAGGATTATTGGTCCCGTTGATGATGAATACGATTCTCGCTCTTTATCCTCTAGAACGGCGGGGTGCGGCCATGGGGCTCATGGGGCTGGTCATTATGGTCGCCCCTGTCATCGGGCCAGCTTTGTCTGGACTGGTCATCGATACCTTACACTGGCGATGGCTATTCTTTATGGTGATTCCTGTTGCATTGTTTTCGATTATTTATGCATTCCTGTACTTAAAGAATGTGACAGAACTAACCAAGCCAAGGGTCGATCTTTTATCCATTGTGTTATCGACCATCGGTTTCGGTTGCGTCATCTACGGCTTCGGACGAACAAATGTTTGGTCTAAGCTTGAGGGTTACGGCTTGATTGCCCTAGGAAGCCTCTTCTTGCTCTTGCTTATATGGAGACAGCTCAAGATCAGAGAGCCGTTGATTGATCTGTCCGTATTCCGGCATCGCACTTTTTCTTTGGTTGCGGTATTGGTAGTCGTCCTGATGATGGTTCTATTCGCCACCACGACATTGCTGCCGATCTATTTGCAGAATGTGATGCAGCTGACCGCATTCGCGGCAGGTTTAATTCTGATGCCCGGCTGTATTTTAAACGCAATGATGATGCCGGTAACGGGAAAATTATTCGATAAATTCGGGCCGAGATTCGTCATAGTGCCCGGATTGCTCTTGATCGCCATATCCTTATGGCTGTTTGCCGGTATCGACAGCGATACTGCGCAAGGTTCCGTTCTTTTTAATCATATCCTCTTATTTGTTGGCATATCGTTCGTCGTCATGCCGGCACAGACAACGGGATTAAATCAACTTCCGCGTCATCTAGTCGCCCATGGCACAGCCATATACAATACGCTCCAACAAATTGCCGGGGGAATGGGCATCGCTTTGTTCGTTGGCGTCATGTCATCCGGATCCAATCGTTATCTTCAACATTCGCTCGATCCCACAGCAGTGCATGAGAAAACACAGAGCGTTCTTACCGGCCTACAAACGGTTTTTTGGATTGAGTTTATTCTCGCCATACTTGTTTTGGTGCTGGGGTATTTTGTAACAAAATCTAATCGTTAACCGAAGAAATCAAATAGCACACGAAGCAGAAGTGGATCCATCATACCCTGATCAACGTTGGCCTATTGACGTTGCTCTACTAAATAGTACAATTGATTTCCTACACAATCTTGCAATTGCTATTTTTTCCCCAAAGAAATTGACTAACTCAACTCAAAGTTGTTTAACAATGCCAATGCCTCTTCATGATCAGGCTCGAGTTCTAATAATTTCCGCACGTATCTCAGAGCATCTTCGTCTAACCCTAACTCGAAACAACAAATAGCCAGACAATAAAATACGGTCGATACGATCTCATCTTGTTCTTGATGTATTGAAATTTCCAAAAAACGTTTGGAGTCCTCGTACATTCCCGACTCAAACAGTATTAATCCAGCATCCAACGCCAAGTCATAGCGCTGCTTCATTACGTAGTGCGATGACCACATAAGCTGTATGCCTCTCAAAATATCTTGCCTTTCATCATCGTTTGCATCCAGCAACAGACTAGAGATCCGCTTCGTACTTTGAATGAAAAATTCCGCATCATATCCACCCAGACGCCAAAAACTCAAGAATTGTTGTAATCCCATATTATCTAGATTGCGATCTACCCCTATCTTCAAACTGAAAAACTCATCTGGACCAAAGCGTTTAATACATCGACGATAAGCTAATCTTGTATTGAAATAGTCCATTGGTCTATCCATATTGAGAATACAGCCCACATTTATATTTTGATAATGATGCGGGGGGAATAACGCCATGGCTCCTCTTCGTTCAAAAACATGCTGAATCGCATGGTAGTTTGCCGTTAAAGAAAAACTTCCGTGCAGGATCAACTCTGGCGGTTCTGCGAATTTCCATTTATCAAGCAAGTGGTCTCCCTTGTCTGCCGTTATTAATAGGAATCCCGCCACTTGAGATAGCCGATTCAAACGCTCCAAACAAGTGATTCCAGCGACAGGAAACAAAATATGCGAATCTTCTAGTTGTTCCTGATAGACTGCAATGACAGAACGGTATGGATAGGTTTCTTGTTCATACTCGGGTGCCCGCCGATGCTCATAATGCAAAGATATTTGGTCTAACAAATCTGAAGGTTTAAGTGATCCATGATGTTCGGGATATTCGACAAAAACATCTGCTTCATAAATTCGACCATCACCCACATAAATCAACTCTTGTGGAATGCTATCAAAAAAATAGTTGGCAACAATGATTAATGGTTGCTTTAAATCTCCCTCACTAATCGTTGTGCCTGATACAACAAGGTTCAGATCCATATCATGAACAGCATCAAATTGCGCAAAATCGAGTAATCCTTCGACAATAAAAGATTGAAGAGCAGGATGTTCCCTCCAGGCTAGAACATTGTTTATCGCCAAATCCGTCATAATATAACGGAACGAAGGTAGTGAAGTCCCAGCATAGTCTCTTAACTGGCACAACTCGCTTAACACATGGAAAGCAAGACGTCCCGTTCCTGCTCCAAGCTCCACAATCATAACAGGTTCCGAACTATATTCCTTATTCGCCCGATCTTGAAGAAACCCAAATATCATTTCGGCATAGGAAGTAGCGATCATCGGATTACTCGTTATATATTGAGGAACTTGGTCATTGTTCCAAGCCTTCGTTCCTTCTTCTTCATAGTACTTCCGCTGAATATTCCATATAGGCGCTTCACTAAAGCGGTAGCGTTGTTTGTTATTAAATGCCATTGCAACTTATCCTGCCCTCTTAAAGTTATGAGATACCTGTTGCATTACTTCATTAATAACCATTCTTACGATCATTACCATTATAGCGCACCGATATTCGCCTTCACTTATGGTAAGGTGCAGCTTAACGGGTCTATCCGCGAAAAATGCGCAGCGATGCATAATTGCCAATCTTTTGTACCCGAGCCTTGCACTGAAGACCACCGAAGTAATCGGCGGCCCAATGTCAATGATTCAACTAATGTTTTCCGTTAGAGCTTAACCCGAAAATCAAACATCCAAGCCTAATTGATCAATTAGAAAATCGCCTTGTTCGATTTTCAACGTTTTCTTTTCTAGACTATATTCCCACCCATTTGTAATTGCATATGTAATCAAACGTTCGCAATTCTTTGGCCTATGAGGGTTGAAGTGCCAACTGCCTTTCCATGTAAACAATATTTCGAAATATGAGGTTTTGGATGAATACACCTTAAAATTGACAAATTCATTACTAGGTTTTTCATTAATAACGATGTGGAATTGATAACCATTAATCGTAATCTGTTTTTCCCTTTTACGAAACGTTTTCAAAAAAGAAATCACCCTTCACCTAATGTAAGGTATCTAATTACAATAGTTCGGCAAGTTTTCTTGGCTATCCTGCCCGTTCGTATAGCTTAATAAAATGATCCAACGCCGAATCCACATCTGTGTCCGAGGGCGCCAGGCCCGATGCGTGAATATAGTTGTAGACGAAGTCGAAATCTTCCTTGAAAATGATCATGCAACTTTCCAGTTTCCTATTCTTTACACGCAACTCCGGGGTTGCTTATAATCGAAATATGAACAACGACGCTATATTCAAAGCACTTAGCGACTCAACTAGACGGCTTATATTAGACGAACTATCCGAACGAAACGAGCAGACGTTTTATGAACTTACAGTTCGTCTCATTACGAAGCACGACCTTGTCATTACACGACAGGCGGTGGCTAAACATCTTTCAACATTGGAAGATGCAGGGCTCGTAAAATCTGAAAAAAGGGGGAAATATCGAGTGATTATATTCAGTAATGAACCACTTAAAAATTTGCTGCAAGGATGGATAGAATAATCTTTTAACAACCTCTGACGAATGTATGGTTTTTGTCTGATTGGAGCCAGATTGTTAACATAGCGTCAAGATCGCAAATATTAAAGGGAGGCAAAAACACGATGAAAATCATAGTTTCCAGTATTTTCGTTCAAGATCAAGACAAAGCATTGGAGTTTTATACAGAAACACTGGGCTTTATAAAAAAGCATGACGTTCCTGTCGGAAAATTTAGGTGGATAGCACTTGTTTCTCCCGATAAGCAAGACGGTACAGAGCTTTTACTCGAACCGAACGATCATCCTGCAGCCAAAGAATATCAAATGAAGATATCTGCGGATGGCATCCCAGCAACAATGTTTGGCGTTGAAGATATTCATAAAGAGTACCAACGGTTGTTGGAAAAAGGCGTGAAGTTTACTATGAAACCGACAAAAATGGGGGAAAACACAATAGCTGTTTTCGACGATACTTGCGGCAACCTTATTCAGATAATTCAGAAGTAATTTCATGACGAAGTAACGGGTCATCCATAGTGGGATGGCCCGTTCTTTGAAATCGCCTTGCTGTGATAGAACCGCAAGTCGTGTTAACTCTCAGCAAACGGCTCCGAAAAACTTGCCGTCACTTATGGTACGGTCCGGCTTTACGGGGGCATCGGCGAAAAATGCAAAAAGGGCTGCCGCGACGCATAGTTACGAACCTTTTAATATCCGATTCTTCATTCTTAATCCTACACGGAAAGCCACCAAAGTAATCAGCGGCCAGATAGTCGGTGTCATCATTCCCGTGCAACTCAGTTACGGCCGTTAAGGTGGGGCCTCTCTCTTACAAGCTCTGTTCGGTCACTCCCGTTACCGGATCGAAGGTCAGCATCTTGGTCCCGATCTTATCGATAAAGAAGCGATCATGGCTTACCGTAATGACCGCGCCGGGAAAATGGATCAGAGCTTGCTCCATAACTTGTATGCTCGTGAGGTCCAGATGGTTGGTCGGCTCGTCCAAAATTATAACGGCCGCACCCGAGAGTAGACACTTAGCCAGCGCCACCCGAGCTTTCTGCCCGCCGGACAGATTGCCGATCGCCTTGCTCAGATCCGCCTCCGAGAATTGCAGCATAGCTAGGAATCTGTTCACCTTTTTGCGCGGAGCATCCAGTCCCAATCCATACGTATTCACCGCGTGGCTAACGGTATCCTTAGGATCGAGCTCCTCCCACATCCGGTTGAAGTAGGCGTATTTGACGCCTTTCTCCCAGACAACCTCCCCAGATTCCGGCTTCTCCTGCCCGGTGAGAGCCTTAATGAGCGTGGACTTTCCACTTCCATTCGGTCCCACGATGACCAAGCGATCTTCCTTCTGAATATCGAAGCTAACATTCTCGAAGATCTGCCTGCCCTCGTATGTCTGCCCGATCTTCTTCACTTCGCATAGTTTGTCTGGGAAGCGCAACCTCTCGTAGATATCGGTAATCAGCACGTTAACGGGATGCGGCTCTATCCGCTTCTTGTTATCCGCCAGCTTACGCGAGAGACGGTCCTTGGAACCGGAATTCCGGTTCGCGCGATCGTCGATCGCCTCGGATTCCATGAGCAGCAGCTCTTCCTCCCACTCGAACTGGCGATCCAGCTCCTTCTTGCGCATCTTCTTCTTACGGACATAATCTGTGTAGTTGCCTTCGTATTCCTGAAAATGATAGTTCTCGATCTCGATCGTGCGCGTGACGACCTTGTCGATAAATTGCCGGTCATGCGACACCAGAATCATGGCTCCCTTGAATCGGTACAGCCACTGCTCCAGCCATGCGATCCCTTCCATATCCAAGTAATTCGTAGGCTCGTCGAGCAGAACGACATCGGGTAGCTCAATTAGCATCTTCGCGAGCGCCGCGCGGTTACGCCATCCCCCAGACAACTCATCGATTGGCTGATTGCGAGATCTGTCATTGAACCCTAGCTTCGTAAGCACCGTATTAATCTCGACGGAAACGTTCCAGCCATCGAGATGATCCATCTGCTCGAATAACTCCGCTTGCCTTGCTAGCAGCGCATTCATCTCGCTATCGTCGGTAACCGCACCCAGTTTATCTCCGACCTCTTGCAGCTCTCTTTCAATAAGGGCAACCTGCTCGAAGCAAGCTTCTAGTTCTTGTTGAACGGACAAGCCTCCGCTGAGTTCCGAGAATTGCGAGAAATATCCGATTTGCACCTGAGGATCTATTTCTACTCTGCCGGACGTCGGCTCTTCCTTGCCCATGATGAGCTTAAATACCGTCGACTTGCCGGCGCCGTTCCGTCCGATTAGGCCAATACGTTCCCCTTGCATAACTCGAAAATAAATGTCGCGAAAGATCATGGATTCTTCATACTTCTTCGTGACGTTCTCCAACCGTATTACGCTCATGGCTATCACCTCATCTATAGCAACTTAATCAGCTTTTCTAGCTCATCAACCAATCCTTTTGCAAGTTCAAAATCAGTATCTTTTAAAGCCAATTGTATTTTCATTTCAACTGCCTTTTTCTTTTGTTCCATTTCTAAATAGTCTTTATCAAAATGACTAGCATAAATCATCTGTCTAAATTTTCGCATACTCATTTTTCTGATCGTCTTATCCTCAATGATTAAAACATAATCCATACCGTTTACAACGGAATAGAAATCATGGGAAATCATGAGAATCGCACCTTTATAGTCTTCAACGGCTTTTTCCAACGCGATTTGTGTATAGGTGTCTAAATGACTTGTCGGTTCATCAAGAAGCAATACGTTTGCTCTACTGGCAGAAACTTTAGCCAATTGAAGGATGTTTTTTTCTCCGCCAGATAAAGATTTTATCTTCTGATTAACGATTTCTCCTTCAAAACCATAGTTTGAAAGATACAATCTGACCTCATCATAAGTGTTAAATCCCGCATCAATGAATTCTTCTAATATTGTATTAGAATCATTTAGCATTTCACCTTGAAGCTGAGATAAATAAGCCACTTTAGCGTCGGCATTTATTTCAATTGAATCATGATTATTGCTAAAGATTTCCCGAAGTAAAGTCGTTTTTCCGGTACCGTTTGGACCGATAATGGCCACTTTATCCGTCGTTTTTATCTCAAAGTTAACCTTGTCTAAAAGCAGCTCGTCAAAAGCAACGCTATAATCATGGACCTTTACAACAATGGCGTCTTCCATTTCATTATCCATACCGAAACGAATATTCGGTTGCTTAATCTCAACGAAGGGCGCTTTAATTCTACGCGCTTCCAACCTCTCTTGAAAACTAACTCTAGCTTTTAACGCTCTACCTCTAGAGGCATCTGCATTATAAGTTGCAATAGCCCTTAGATTATTGATGATTTTCTCGTTTCTTTCACTCTCTTCATGTTCGGCGACTGCGAGTTCTTGCAACTCGATTTTTGTCTGAAGTAAGGAGAAGTTATACTCCATATACCGCCCATCGAACTCTTGGATCTCCCTATTTTCAAGGTGTATAATTTTGTTAAAGCAATGATTCAATAAATATCGGTTGTGCGTAACAACCAGCAGCATTCCTTTGTAGGAATTAATCAGTTTTTTAAGTGCGTTTAGGTTTTCGAAGTCTAAAAATACATCCGGTTCGTCCATAATCATGAAGTCGGGACGATTAAGCATTTCCTTCATCACTTGAATAAGCTTGAATTCCCCGCCGCTCAGGTCGGATACCTTATGATCTCTTCGCTTCATGAGGTTTGCTAGATTTAGCTGCTTATGAATGTTGCTTTCAAAATCATCCCCGCCCATTGCATCAAATGCGTCTAAAGCGAATTGATACTTCTCCAATAACGGTTCTATATCCGATGAAGTTTCCATTTCCGTGCAAATCGATTGAATTTCATTTTGAATCTTTATAAATCGTTCTCCTATATATTCAAACACTGTTTTTTCTTTAATGTTGTCTAGTTCTGAGAACTGACTTACATATCCAATTGTGCAATCGGGGTCCATTTCTAATTTGCCATCGAAAAGATATCTTTCCGGGTCCATCAGTATATCAATCAATGTACTTTTCCCACTGCCGCTTGTTCCAATAAAAGCGCAATGTTGTTCTTCTTCTAACGTAAATGAAATGTTGTTATATAGTTCTTTTTGCGGAAACGAGAAGGATAAGCGTTCAACTTTTATCATCGTATTACCCTTTCTTTATAACTGAAATAGTGATTATTATCATTAGATGTTTGCAACATAAGTTTTAAGCTTGCCGTTGTTAGCGTAACACCGTTTACAACCAACCTCAATCCATTTGTATCCCCTCTGATTCCTGAATTCCCCTGCGCTCCATCGGTAGCAATAAAGACCGTTCTCGACGAGATTTTAAAAAGTCTCCAAGTATCTTAAATTTTTTCGGCTTCCATACCATTTAACCACACCATGCAAAAGAGATTTGTTCTAATACTACAATAGAAAGGCACCCGATTGGGTGCCTTCTCTGTGATGAATAAATGTTGATGCTTGCCCCTTCGTTCCCTCTTCTTACTTTCCAGCATTGGATCGCCGTCTGTGGCGGCGGCCAGCCTCGCCGCTATGTCCGCGAGCATCGTCCTTGGATGGCGCACTGTTGACTTTGACTCGGTCCACCACGATCGTCGCCGGTTCCGACTTCGTAATTGTCATCGGGTAAGGATGATTGGTAATCACTGGGATTCTCTGCTTCGTCAACTTCTCGATTTCCTTCAGATAAGGAATCTCCTCGTTCTCGCAGAACGAAATCGCGATCCCACTTAAGCCCGCACGCCCAGTACGGCCGATCCGATGTACGTAAGTCTCCGCTATATTCGGCAAATTAAAGTTAATAACGTGCGATAGTTCCTCAACGTCGATGCCTCGTGCCGCAATGTCTGTTGCCACCAGCAAGCGTGTCGCACCGCTTTTAAAGTTATTCAGCGCCTCTTGTCGGGCATTCTGGGACTTGTCGCCATGAATCGCTTGCGCAGTAATCTTCACTTTCGTCAAGCCTCGCACTACCCGGTCCGCACCGTGCTTCGTACGGGTGAACACGATAGCGCTCGCGATCGACTT
The DNA here is from genome assembly GCF_042651945.1 of Cohnella boryungensis. Lineage (NCBI taxonomy): Bacteria > Bacillati > Bacillota > Bacilli > Caryophanales > Paenibacillaceae > Cohnella > Cohnella boryungensis. The sequence goes on from NZ_JBHSED010000002.1 coordinate 98,976, forward strand.
ATCCTGTAGCAGATCGATCAACAGCGACAGTTTATTCGGCTTGTCCACATAATAGAGGACCTGCTTAATCCGCTCCGCCGTTGAGGAAACAGGAGTAATCTCAATTTTTACCGGATTCTTCAGCAAAGTGTTAACCAAAGATGTGATCTCAGACGGCATAGTCGCAGAGAAGAATAACGTCTGCCGCTTGGAGGGTAGCTTGGCAATGATTCGCTTCATATCATGAATGAATCCCATATCAAGCATCCGATCGGCTTCGTCCAACACCAGAATCTGCACGTGACGCAGGTCAACGAACCCTTGGTTCATCAGGTCGATCAACCGTCCCGGTGTTGCAATCAGAATGTCCGTGCCTTGCTCCAACAACTGCTCCTGAGCCCTCTGCGTGACACCACCCACGATCACGCCGCAGCGCACATCCGTGAAACATCCGTAAGATTTGGCATTGTCGGAAATCTGAATAGCCAACTCACGCGTAGGCGTCAGGATCAGTGAGCGTATAACGCGCTTACCTTTCGGGCGACCCTGCTGTGTACTCAGCAGTTGGATGATCGGCAGCAAGAAGGCCGCTGTCTTGCCGGTCCCTGTCTGGGCGCAGCCAAACAAGTCACGGCCTGCCAGCACCGGTGGGATTGCCTGCTCTTGAATAGGCGTGGGCTGCGAATAATTTTCCTTAGCTATTGCTTTAATAATAGGGGGGATCAACTGCAATTGTTCAAACGTCATACGATCTCCTTCTTCAAGAACCAGTCAATACGCAAGTTTCTATTCTAGTATTATACCCTAGAAAATGCACTTCCACTGAAAAAGTGAAAACGTTTGATAACCTCATCATCATTAGTGCCGATCCGATGGAGAAACACCCTAACTTGAAACTTGCTCATGCAAAATAAAGTCGGGAAAAACCATCAGAGAAATTGTACTGGAGCATTGTGGTTAAGCAGGTTAGGAGGTAGAATGGCGGCCCGGGGCGTAACCCCGATCTCTATCCAGTACGACCATAAACGCTGCGATTGAACTGAGGAGCAGAATCCAGCCGCTTCTTGTTTTGCTATTCCCTTTTTCCAAAATATTCCCCCTCTTATGCCTCATTGACCTCTCTAATTTTATTCAAACTTTCTACTTTCGGAGTCAGTTTAGTGTCGTAAAGTTTTGATATATCATCGAGTTTATTTTTTTCAATCATCTCCCTGAACCCGAGAATATCCATGAATGCAACAACTGCATTGGTTGTCATTGTACTACCACCTTGCAACATAATATTAGGTCATAATTCCTAAAAACATTTTCATATATCCATATCCCGCTTCTCGTACTGAAAGGCATTTCCGGGTTGGTTTCGGAGGTTACACTTTTTGATTTCCACGTAAAAAAGCTGATGGTGTCTGGAATACACCAATCCAATCAGCGGATTCATACCATGAAGCTACTTCGTCTATCGCAGGACCAACCATTATATTGCCATTAGTACTAAGTGGACCATAACATGTAGCTCCTCTAACCGGAATTCCTTGCAAAAGTGATTCTCTAATTATTATTCCTGACATGCCTGCATGAAACTCAAGTGATAAATCACATTCGCCATATGTTACAAGAGCAATGGTGTCAGAAATACTCTTGACGTCTACTTCTAAATCTTTATATCTCTTTCGTTGTCCTATGATTTTTTCTGCTCGTTCCTTTGCATTATCAATTAATTCTAATAAAGATTGAACTGCACTGCTTTACGTTGCCAAATTCCCTTCCAACCAAGAATATCTAAAAGTGTAACTGCTCCTTCTTGCATATCCAAAATATTGCTTTGGTAATTGTTCATTTAAAGAGTCTCCTTTAAGTTCAAGCATTTAAGTTTTCGGGGATTTCACATAACGTCTCATTTGTGAAGTTCGCAAATAGTCCATATCATTTTCGAATTTATTCGCATCACAATCATACCACGAATCTGGAAAACTTTGGCGTATGAAGTCACGCGAAAATCCCCTAAAATCCATCTTTAGGGGGATAAACATATCTCTATAGCACCTTGCTCCACTACTACAACAGGCCTCTAGCCCCTACCCGATACCAATATTTTTCGCCGTCACTTATGATACGGTTCAGCGTATCATCCATAAAGCGAAATCAAAAGGCACCCGCGAGTGTGCCTAAGTCACCTTTAGTAGATACAGTTTCTCCGCGATATAACTAAGCAACAAACGACCCCGCAGTCACACCTTAAACCGATAACCCGCGCCCCATACCGTCTCGATAAACTGGTGCTTCGCCGGGGCCTTCTGAATCTTGTCGCGGATCTTCCCGACGTGGACCGTGACCGTCGCGGAATCCCCGAAGTTATCGATTCCCCACACCTTATCCAGAAGTTCCTCCTTGGAATGGACCCGATCCGGATTTTCCGCGAGGAAGAGCAGCAGGTCGAATTCTTTGGCGGTCATCGTGATCTCTTGCCCGTTCAGCGTGACCCGTCTGGCATCGACCTGAATCGTAAGTCCGCGAATGTTCAGCTGGCGCATCTTCCGGACAGATGAAGAACCGGCGCCTGCCGCGGCCCCGGTCAATCGGTCATACCGTTCAAGATGCGCCTTCACCCTCGCCACGAGTTCTGACGGGCTGAACGGCTTCGTTACGTAATCGTCCGCGCCTAAGCCGAGTCCCCGGATCTTATCGATATCTTCCTTGCGGGCGGACACCATCAGCACCGGAATGAATTTCGTCTCGCGAACCCGCCGCAGAATGTCGAAGCCATCCATACCCGGCAGCATGACGTCTAGAATAATAAGATCGTACGCTTGCTCCAACGCTTCTTCCAGCGCTTGTCGGCCGTCCGCCCGAAGGGTCACCTCATAGCCGTGTACCTCAAGGTAATCCCGTTCCAGCTCGGCGATCGCTTGATCGTCCTCGACGATTAACACTTTCCGCTTCGTCATCCTCTTACTCTCTCCCGTCATGATCGAGACTCATTCATCGGTATCGTAAACATCACCGTCATCGATTGCCCAAGCTCGCTTCTTGCGGTAATCGTCCCGCCATGAACCGCGACGATTTGCTTTACGATGGCCAAACCTAACCCAGAGCCAGCCACGTTCTGATTCCGATTGGCATCCGCCCGATAGAAACGGTCGAAAATCCGTTCTAACTCGCTCTGCTCCATGCCGGGACCGTTATCCCTCACCACGATAACCCACGACCCCGATTGCCGGCCAAAATACACATGGATATGCGGTTCCTTCTTATCCATAAACTTCACCGAGTTGCCGACTATGTTCAAGATGGCCCGCTTGATCTTCTGGGCATCCATCGTCGCGACAGCATCCGATCCTGCCTCGTATTCGCCCGTCAACCGTATTCCTGCTCTCTCATATTCGATGGACAGCTCGCTCATAGTCTGCCGATAGAAATCCTCTAGCGACACCGTATCGAAGTGGAACTCCTCTTGCTCGAGATCCAGCTTTGACAGCAGGAACAGGTCGTCGATCATCCGGTCCATGTCGAGCGTCTTCATATAAATAACGTCGATATACTTCCTCAGTTTCTCCGGATCGTTCGCGATACCTTCCCGAATCCCCTCGACATATCCCTTAATCGAGGTAAGCGGCGTCTTCAGATCATGCGAAATGTTCGAGATCAGCTCTTTGCGGTTCTCCTCCAGCGCCAGTTGCGCGCCGATCGATTGCCAGAGCTCGCTTCGCATTCTCTCGTACGAGCGAATCACTCTGCCTACTTCGTTGCTCACCTTCGATTGCAGGCTAAAGTTCAGGTCCCCCTCCGCGATACGGCGGGAACCTTGTTCAAGCTGTCGCAGAGGTCTGACGATGTCCTTCGTCGTAATCCAGATCAGCGGGACAATAATGATCCCAAATAAGATCGCTATGCCAAGCAGCACAAAAAACGGGAAACGGCCGCCCTTTGTCCACATCTCCGTCACGTCGATGACGAGGTAATAAGTTAAGGGATCGTCGATTGCCGGAAAATCGTACCGCAGCGCGAGCAAATCGCGTCCTTCCCACGAACTCACCGTGAACGCGCCGTCCGCATGTTTTCGCGGCTTCGAAAAGTCCTTCCGCAACTGCACAAGGAACGCATCCTCTTCCTTGAGCGCGCCGTAGCTTTCCCATCGCTCGTCTTCTTGGACGACAAGGAACCCCCCGAACGGCTGCAGTTGGTTCCCTAACAAGCTTGCGAATGCGGGGGAAAACAGCTCCTCAGGTTTATACCGCTCCGCATAGCGCAAGTCCACGATCACATCGATGCCCCGCTCCAACGCCTCGCGCGGGGTTTGATCCTTCGCGATGCCGTTCGCGAAATACGAGACGATCCCCGTAACGAGTCCGATCCCCGTCACCGCGACGATCGCCGCGGTCAGCAAAATGCCGATAATATACGTTAAAATGAGCTTCAGTCGAATAGACATCTATTAGATCTCTTTTCTTTGGAAGGCTAACAAGCCCAATATAGTGCCAATGATATAGTAGGCTATTATGAATAGCAATGCCGAGATCGACGCGCCGGGATCGCCTGAATACAGAAGCGGCTGCACCCAGTCCGTGTAGTCGGTTACGAGGAAACGGCTCAACTGCGGTTCGAGCAAGCCCACAACGCCCATCGCCATCCACAGCACAACGCTTACCAACAGCCCGACTCCGCCGCTCCCTGTCCATAAGGCCACGCAGTTAACCAGCACCACCAGTAATCCGCAGAAAAGAATCGCAGCGCAGAGCTCAGCCAAATTCGCGCCCAGTTCGGAGAGTGCAGGCACGCCCTGGAGTAGCAGGCTTCCGATCAACGTCGGCATAAACACGCTTAGTACGATCAACGCCCCGGCGGTCCATCCTGCGAGCATTTTCCCTATGAAGAGGGACTCTCGGCTGACCGGCAGCTTCAGCGCATGCTTGATCGTACGGTCCTTAAATTCGCCGACCATAAGGTCGCTCCCTAACGATACCATGAATAAGGGGAACACGATCGCAAGCAACAGTTCCAGCGCGGTCGACGGGAGGTTGTCGTCCACCCCGATACGGTCGCCGATGAAGACGAAGAAGACGCCGATCAAGAAGGCGAGCAGCAGCAGCACCTTCAGCTTCCCTCCGCGGAGCAGCTTACGCAGCTCTTCGCCCGTGAGATAGTTCAATTGTGCGATCATGCTACCCCGCTCCTTTCCTGCCCGATACCGTGTAAATAGTATTCTTCTACGCTAGGGAACGACTCCCGAATCTGTGCGACGCTCGCGGTACCGACATACCGCCCTTCGAAGACGATGCATGCATGCGTGATCCAATCCTCGATGTCGCGCACCTGATGCGACGAGACGATGATGCTCATCCCCGTCTCGGCTACGAGATTGCGCAATATCGCGGCCATCTCCCGCCGACCCTCGATGTCCATGCCCGAGAACGGTTCGTCGAGCAGCAGCAACTTCGGCCGGTGGAGCAGCGCGCTAGCGAGTTCGATCCGCTGTTTCATGCCGGTGGAGTACTTCTTGATCTTGAGCCCGTGGTACTTCGACATTCCCACAAGGTCTATCGTCTGCCGAATACGCGCTTCGTCGATGCCCGGGTACAGCTTATGATAGAGTCTCAAATACTCGTAACCTGTGAGATAGGAGTACGGCGTCGGCTCGCCGATCATCAAGCCCATGTGCTGCCTCGTCAACTCGGGATGGTCGGCGACGCTGGCCCCATTCAATCGCGCATTCCCGCCGTCGCTCTCGAGCCACCCGGCCATCGCTTGCAGTGCTGTCGTCTTCCCGGCGCCGTTCGGCCCCAATAAGGCGACAACCTCACCGGGAAGTACGGTGAGATTGAGCCCTTGGATACCGCGGCCGCCGGGGTAGACCTTCGATAGATCGTTCACTTCGAACATAAGACAGGTCCCCCCGTTATCGTGATGTTAGTCGCGATTTTCGAACGTTGCCGCGTCGATGATTTCGATGTTCTTGCCGGCAGGGTCGTATACGTCCGGCATCGTAGCGTTAATGCCGCTGACGTCTCCCGCGCCCTCGATCTCCACCGTATGGGCGACGCCCGCTTCGTCCTTGCCGCTTAATTCAAGCTCGCCTTGCACGTTCTGAAGCTCGTTGTTCGCATCCACCGTGAACTGGAGCTTCACGTGCTCAATCGCGAAGTCCTTCGTCAGCTTTGGCATTTGCTCTTCGAAGTTGATATCCTTAAGTCCTTGGAAGAAAGGCAGTTGCTTGATCCGCTCCCATTCGGCAGGTACTTCCCCCGTATGCTTGCGCTCAGCTCTGTCTTTAGACTCTGCCACGTCCATTAGCAGGCGAATCGGAAGCGGAATGTCTTTCTCGTCAATGTCCGCCGTAATCGTCTTCGAGCCGTCCGCATGGTTCGCCACGCTGAAGTTATTCTTGAGGTCGCCGACGATGAAATCGAGAAACACTTCTTCCGCTTTGCTCATCGAGCGGTCATGGGAGTCGTCCTGATGGGACCACATGCGGTGCTTGCCGGCGTTCCCCTCGTCAATGTTAATCACCTGGTAGTTCAGATCGTGCGTGCGGTCGACCATATAGATGCTTTCATCACCGTTGCTGTACAGGCTGCCGCTGCGCGCGACGCCCATGAGGGTGAAGTCGAAGTCACTGCTCACGATGTGTCCGTCTTCTGCGTCCTCCACCTTCGCCTTACCTTCCGCGGCCAGCACCGACTTGCCGTCTACCGTCACGGTGAAGTTCCCGTTCATCGTCGTGCTCTCAATCGCATTGCCCGACAATTGGTTCGCCTTCAGCACCTCTTTGAACGCGTTGTACCCCTCCGTATTCGGGGTGTACGCGAACGCCGTCGCCGTAAACAACGTAACTGCAGCAACAGTCCCGCCAATCATCAACCATTGGTTTCTCTTTTTCATTTCATTCTCGCTCCTTTAAGGTTGTATCGTTTCTCTCTTGCTTACAACCTTAGTCTAAAGGAGGAGTCTAAACTCCCTCGAAACCAATTCGAAAATATTTCTAAAATGTGGGTTCGAATGATCAGTAACGGCTCTTCGCGCTGTCTGCAACGGCAAGTTTAAGGGCCATCCTTTTTACGTGATGGCCCTTTCTTTGATCTCGCTATGTTTCAACTATCGTAATCCGTTAGCGTGATTCAAAAATTTGACCTACTTGTGATACGGTTCAGCGTAACATCTATAAAGCGAAATTTAGATCTGGCATTCAGAGTATCGATTTATTGAATCAATGTGCCATCGATCAAACATATCAAAATACAGATGTACTTTTCTTAATAGATTCTTAATGAAATGCCGTAAATATGTATTTCTCTATCTGTTATTGATATGATTTGATCGTGATCAAGATTGGCTTCATTTCGCTGAAGTAGGAGGAATGATTCACCATCAATCAAATTTTAATAGTAGACGATGAACCCGAAATTCGTCAGTTAATTAGGATGCATTTAGAACAAGCGGAACTTCAAGTCATAGAAGCCAGTTCAGGACGACAAGCTATTCAATACTTACAGGAATATGCCATAGAATTAGTGATATTGGACCTCATGATGGATGATGGCAACGGGTTCGAGGTACTGGAGTATCTACGGGACGCAAATATGGAATCATTAGTAATTGCGCTTAGTGCAAGACGAGAAGTGCAGGACAAAATCCTGACACTCGGATTAGGTGCAGACGATTATGTCACAAAGCCTTTTAGCCCGGTGGAATTGGTTGCCCGTGTGCAAGCACAGTTAAGAAGACACCGCCCTCATTCTTCTTTTCCTACCAAGATTCTACGTTTAAACAAATTAGTGCTGGATATCGATAATTATTTTTTGCGATATGATGGAGAATCATTTTCTGTAACCCCGGTAGAGTGCCGGCTTTTAGAATTGTTCATGCAAAATCCAGACCGCGTTTTAACCAAAAGAGAAATTTACAAACGGGTATGGAATCATGAAAACTTTGATGATAACAATTTAAGTGTTTTTATAAGCAGACTGCGAAGCATTCTTGAACCCACGGAGGGCTCGCCTCATTACTTTCACACCATACGTGGAATCGGTTACAAATTCTCAGGAGATGGACAATGAAAAGTCGAACAAAGCTTTGGCTATTTATGCTCATTAGTGCAATCATTAGTGTTCTTCTGTTTTCTTCACTTAGTCTCGTTATAGGTAAAATAGGAGATAGCGGTTATGATCTGAAAAGCCTGAACGCCATCTCGCAAGAAGTCCTTGATACGATTGCAACCCGTCAAGCTTTTCATATCGAAGACATAACGCCAATATTGGATAATGCTCATAGCAACCATCCTGATATTCGTTATGAATGGATTTCGGCAGATGGATCGACGATCTATGATACCTTCGGAGAAAAGAAAACCTATGCTTTTGGGCAGCTTGCGAATCGAATGCTTCATATGCCTCAGAACCTATGGGGGGTCGATAAACCGGTTACGCTTACATATTCCATTAGCCAAGGGGATCAACCCTATTACTTGCTAATGAGCTTTTCCAGTGACGCCATGAAACAAGGGCAAATTTATTTTTTCATGCGCACTTTTAAAGCCATGTCTACTTTTATGCTACCGTTAATCATTGCTTTATTAATTCCCTATCTGCTATCTCTATGGTTTTTCTCTTCCATGAACAAACGAATCAATACGCTCAATCATGCTATTGGGCAGCTTAACCTCCAAAGTGAACTCACTGTACTTGAGGATACGAAAAAGGATGAGATTGGCCAACTCACCAAGCATTATAATGCCATGGCTCGCCGTATTCAAAATCAAGGCGAACAAATCAAGCAATTTGACATCAGACGAAATGTGCTGTTATCTAATCTTTCCCATGATCTACGCACCCCGCTAACGATGATTTTAGGTTACGCAGAAACGATTCGCGCTGGTTTGTATAAGGATGAGAATGAACTGCAAGCGAGTGCCAAAGTTATGCTGCAGCGCTCTCGTTATATCGATAAGCTATTAGATCAATTGTTAGATATTACTAGGCAGGATGAGGGGAATTTAGAGCTTCTTGTTGAACAGCATAATTTATCTGAAATGATGCGAAAAATTGCTGCAGAATACCTGATGTTTCTTGAGGGGCAAAACTTCACTGTTGAAGTAAATATCCCTGACGAGGATATCCAAGCCTGGATTGATGCCTCCCTAATCGAACGTGCGCTGCGAAACCTGTTGGACAACGCGATCCGTTACGGATCAGAAGGCCATTATCTTGAGATCGGGCTTACGGAAAAGGAGGATGCCCTATTCATGACGGTTATCGATAAAGGACGCGGCATTCCCTTACAGGATCAAAAGCATGTTTTTGAACGGTTCTACCGTGTCGATGGCAGCAGAAAAGGCGAAGGACTCGGCATTGGACTATCCATTGTCCAAGAAATCATTTCCCTTCATGACGGATCAATTACCTTGACGAGTGTCCCTTTTGAAAGAACAGTATTCGAGGTCCAGCTTCCAAATCATCAGCGTGAACAATCAAAGTCATAATAGGTAATGTAATAGGGCACCCAAAAGGTGCCCTATTATCTGTTAATCATATTTCTGATAACGGTGATCGCTTGCTTTAACCCTGCTTACTCTTTTGAGCAATCATCTTTAGCAGAATTGTTACGGCCTCCGCTCTAGTTCCCTTATCATTGGGAGCGAATTTGTTCGTACCATTGCCTGATATAAGGCCAAGATTCTTCAACACTGCTACCTGAGCCTTCGCCCAGCTTGGAATGTCTGCGTCATCCACGAAGTCGGTTACCGTATTTGCTTCCACCTTCAGTGCTAGCGCTTTGGCAATCATCACGGCCATCTCTGTGCGAGTAATTTCCGCATCTGGACGGAATCTGCTATCCGAGTAGCCTTTAACGATGCCAGCTTGAACAGCTTGCTCTATTGCTTTCTGCGCCCATGTGCCAATTTTCGCCGAATCAGTGAATGTAAGCTTCGCAGCTTCCTCTTGCGATTTCAGCGCCTTCATCAGCATTACCACAAATTCCGCACGAGTTACGATGACATTCGGCTTGAAGGTGCCATCCAAATACCCATTCACAAATCCACTCTGTGCTGCCTTATTGATGTTAGACGCTGCCCAGTGTTCGGTTATGTCGGTAAAGTTAACTTCCTTTGACTCGTCTATCGACGGTGCTCCAATGGGCAACCCCGACACCCGATCTACCACCAGCACCGCAAATTTCATGAAGTTGTCCACCTCTACGCTGATGTGATTGCCTTCGATTTTGCCGTTCTCGATTTTCACCCATGTTTTCGTAGCATCATTATAGTAAAAAATCGCTACCGTCTGGTTGCTATTCACTTGAATTGGGTTGAATACCATAACCAACGTAGCTGGCTTGTTGAGGTTTTCCGGAATATTCTTCTGGACATTGTACACCGAGCTTGCCGGAACTTCATTGTGAGCAAAAAGAGGTTGCGTATTCGATACCTTCTTAATGTTAATTTCCAATGGTTTGCTGGTAGCATTAGCAGGAATACGAATGAAGATCTCTTGATCTAAACTCACTTCGCCGGTATTTCCTAAAGGAAGCGTTAGTTTCCCATTCGTTGAGTAGATTGGGCTGCTGATTGAACCGTTGTTACTACTTGAACTTCCGCTTGAGCTGTTTCTTGGCGAAACGGGGTTGGAGGGGGAAGAAGCTGGGCTTGGTCCCACGCCATTCGTTGCAACCACCGTGAACGTATATTCCGTGCCATTCGTCAACCCCGTAACCGTGATCGGACTCGCAGTTGTGCTCGTTCCTGTGAATCCTCCTGGACTAGACGTAACCGTATACAGCGTGATCGCACTTCCCCCATCACTCGCTGGGGCGTCGAACCTGACCGTCACCGTTCCATTGCCTGCGATCGCCGTTACATTTGTCGGTGCGCTCGGCACAGCAACTACTTTAAACGCATTTGAATAAGAATATCCTGCTGCATGACTTCCATTCTGATCGTCAACACGAACGTGCAAATACCACATACCCGCAACAGGAGGCGTAGAAATGGACTCTTCGCTCGTGAACCCTACCCACTCCACGTTCGGCCAATTGGGCACCGTTACCGCTGTTGACCATTGGTAATACGTTCTGGCTGATTCTATAAAATCAGGAACAGCTACCGTTACTTTTGTAGAATTAGCTTGCTTTCCCTCTGATTCGCCGTTTGGAGAATAGCTGACTCCGTAAGATAAAATATTGAGGAATGGATACCCCTTCTCAGAAGCATACGTCTTTGCTGGAGAAGGATCAAAAGCTGTCATCGAAATACTCGGATTTCCAGAAAACGCATTAGCTCCAATTGTAGTTGAATCCCCTTCAACAATAACACTCGTTAATAAAGCGTTAGAATCAAATGCCCCGTCCCCTATGCTCGTTACATTGTTCGGGATCGTCACACTCGTTATTTTATTATTATAAAATGCCCGTTCCCCTATGCTCGTTACACTGTCCGGGATCGTCACACTCGCTAATTGGTTACTTCCAAATGCCCATGCTCCTATGCTCGTTACACTGTCCGGGATCGTTACACTCGTTAATTTATTATTATTAAATGCCCGTTCCCCTATGCTCGTTACACTGTCCGGGATCGTCACACTCGCTAATTGGTTACTTCCAAATGCCCATGCCCCTATGCTCGTTACACTGTCCGGGATCGTTACACTCGTTAATTGGTTCGAACCAAATACACTATACCCTATGCTCGTTACACTGTTCGGGATCGTCACACTCGTTAATTGGTTCGAACTAAATGCCCCATCCCCTATGCTCGTTACACCGTTCGGGATCGTCACACTTGTTAATTTGTTATGAGCAAATGCATCTCGCCCTATGATCGTTACACTGTTCGATATCATCACAGTCGTTAATTCGTTAACATAAAATGCCCCGTCCCCTATGCTCGTTACACTGTCTGGGATCGTTACACTCGTTATTTGGTTATGAGAAAATGCCCATACACCTATGTTCGTTACACCGTTCTGGATCGTCACACTCGTTAATTGGTTTCCATAAAATGCTTCTTTCCCTATGCTCGTTACACTGTTCGGAATCGTTACACTCGTTAATTGGTTTACATAAAATGCCATTACCCCTATGCTCGTTACACTGTTCGGGATCGTTACACTTGTTAATAGGTTACCAGCAAATGCCAATTCACCTATGTTCGTTACACTGTTCGGGATCGTCACACTCGTTAATTGTTTATTAGTAAATGCCAGTTCCTCTATGCTCGTTACAGGATATCCATTTATTGTGGAAGGAATATCAACCTCTTTGTCCGTTCCATTATATTTTGTAATGGTTACTTCTGAGTTACTTGTTGTGTATACAAAATCTCCGAATGCATCCGCCTTCGCTTCCCGAATACTACCTCCTGTCCACCAACCTAGCGTAATCAAAGCCAGCGTGAGTAGACAAATCATCAACTTCCTTATCTCCAACAAATTCGATCGCATCATGTAACTGTTTCACCCTCTTCTATTATTGTCCGATTGCACCACTCCATATTTTACTAGATAATTTTTACTTGAATCTTAATGGACTCTTAATAGATAATGTAAATTTATGTAATTAAAAATTCCAAATTTCGCGGGCTCGTCTATTCCCTTCCCACTTCTTCACCGTGTTCTCAACCGCAACGGTACCCATACCTCAAGCACTCATTTTTCTCCGTTTTATATCAACAAGTAGCACTATTGAAACATTGTAGTCCCTTTAAAATCCAACAGCTATAAATTTCGCCCTACTTATGATACGGTTCCCCTCGAATAATCTTAAACCCCCGATAAACCTGCTCCAGCAGCATCACCCGCATCATCTGATGGGGATACGTCATCCGCCCGAAAGACAGCTTCTTGTCGGCGCGGGCCAGTACTGCCGGGGAGAGCCCAAGGGACCCGCCGATGACGAAGGAGACGGAGCCGCCGCCGTAGACGGCCTGCTTCTCCAGGAGGGCGGCGAGCTGCTCGCTCGTCCACGTCTCGCCCTCGATGGCGAGAGCGACGACGTGGGCGCCGTCCCGAAGCGCCGCCAGAATGCGCTCGCCCTCGCGGACGCGCACCTGCTCCTCCTCCGCCGCGCTCATGGAGTCCGGCGTTTTCTCGTCGGGCAGCTCTCGAATGTCGAGGCGAGCGTAGGCTCCCAGCCTTTTGGCATACTCCTCGATCGCTCCCGTCCAGTACTTTTCCTTCAGCTTGCCTACGCAAACGATCTGAATCTGCATGCGATTTCCTCCCGGCCTTCGACCTGTTCTCGTTCTCCTTATCGTATCACACGCCCGCAGCCCGCCCAAGCCGCCCTCGCCTGACCGTCCCAAATCCGTCCATCCAAAACTGCATAAAAGTCCATTGCGCCCCGCAAGGGAACGGAGTACGATAAGAACGGCTCAATTGAGAATCATTATCATACCAAGGAGAGATTTCATCTGATGCTCGCCCCCCTGTTAAGAAAATCGGCCTCGGCCGCCCTGACTTTATTGCTCTCTGCAACATTGCTCTCCGCCTGCGGAAGCAACAACAACGATCAGCCCGCCTCCAGCCCGAGCAACCCAAGCAGCCCGAGCGCTTCGCAGACTCCGGCTCAGACGGAACAAGCGTCGCCCGCAGCTTCCGAATCGCCTGCCAGCGAACCCGCGACGCGCACCTACAAGGATGCGCTTGACCGGACTGTCGAGATCCCGACCTCGCCCAAGCGGATCATCGCGCATTACTACGCAGCCGAGATGACTGCACTGGGCGTGCCGATGATCGGCACGAACCACATTAACGCCAAGCTGGCTTTAACGGAGGAGCAGCTGCAAGGCATAGAGGATATCGGAGGCGAGTCGCTCGTTCCCAATCTGGAGAAGACGCTTACGCTTGAGCCGGACCTCATTCTCGTTCCCGACTTCCTGGAAGCGAAGGACCTTGAGGCCTTGTCCAAGATTGCCCCGACCGTTGCGATCGGCTACGGAGCAGACGCGTTCACCCGTCTCCGCGCTCTGGGCGATCTCATCGGCGAGTCCGCGAAGGCGGAGGAATGGATCAATCGCTACAATGAGAAGACGCAAGAGAAACGCAGCCTCGTCCAGTCGCGTATCGGCGAGGGAGAGACCGCTTCTGCCTTCGTCATCTACATGGATAAGCAGCTCTACGTCTATAACAAACAAAGACTAGGCCCTACGATGTACGACGCGTTCGGCTTCGCCATTCCTCCGAAGGTAACCGAGCTATTCGCAAGCGAGCCCGAGACCCTCTGGAAAACCATCTCTCTGGAGACGCTGCCCGACTACGCCGGAGACCGAATGTTCCTTATCTCTACGGACGACAGCGAGGAAGCGAAGAAGGTCATTGAAGAAGTCATCAACGGACCGGTATGGAAGTCGCTTCCGGCCGTCAAGAACGGCAAAGCCTATATCGTCGGCAAGCGCTGGTCGATGAACGATCCGCTGACTCTGGACTGGCTGCTGGACGAGATGGCCGGCTCTACTTGCCAAATAACAGCCGCATAGCGCCAAAAAAGTCCGCGACGGAGCTCTCCGTTGCGGACTTCTTTTTTTCCTGGACATGCTCTATAATGAAATTTACTGATAATGATTCTCAACAAGGTGGGCCCAAAAATGAATCCGCTCGCGCAGACGCAACACTCGCCGCCTCTTGTCCTGCTGCATCATATCGAGTCCCGGACGATTGGGCATACGATTCCCGAAGCCTCCTATTGGCTGGATGCGCACACCGTGCTGTTCATTGCCGACGGCAACGGTGCCGCAAGCACTCCCCTCCATCGGCATATTGCCGTCCGAGGCAGCGTTCTCCTCCTTCAGCCCGGACAATCCTTGCATCTGCAGGCCGCCGATGAAGCTTCGCTGCGGTTTTTTCGACTGTCCTTCGTCGTACAGCAGGACGAGACCGGGCTGTTCGCGCAGGACGAGGCGCTGGTCTTCGAATCCTGCTCCCGGCTGGAGGATATGCTGCAAGAGCTGCTGCGATACGGCGAGCAGAGCGATCGGCTGGACGGGTTTGAGCGCCACATCCGCTTCCAGACCGTGCTGTACGAAGTCATCAAAAGAATCCCCTCCCTTCGAAGCGATGCCGGGGATGCGAAGGAAGCCGTGGAGCGTACGATCGCCTTCCTGCACCGCGCTTACCGTGACGATATCGAGATCGGACAGCTTGCCCAGGATACGAATCTGAGCCGCTGGCAATACGGGAGCCTCTTCAAGTCGCTCACCGGACAGACGCCCACGCGTTATCTGACCTCCCTGCGCATCGAGCAGGCGAAGAAGCTGTTGACCGTTTCTTCGGCGCGCGTGAACGACATTGCCGCGAGGGTCGGGTTCCGCGACGAGTACTATTTCAGCCGCCGCTTTAAGCAGTCGACAGGCATGTCTCCCACCCAATACGCGCACAGCCACGGCAGATCGCCGAGAATCGTCTCCATTCAATATCTGGGCGAGCTCCTCGCTCTGGGAATTCGGCCGGTCGGCACGAATCGCTCCATGCTGTACGCGCTCCCCGAGGTCTCGGCCGACGTCAGCGCCGTCGACGAACCGCTTGATATCCAGCAATTGTCCAAGCTGGAGCCGGATCTCATCCTCTACCCGAGCTTCACCCCCGCCGATCTGGCACAGCGTCTGTCCGGCATCGCCACCGCCGTAGAGATTGATTGGAACGTTGATGTCTACACCCGGCTGCGGGGAATGGGCAGTCTGCTCGGCAGAACCAAGGAAGCCGCTCAATGGATTGAGCGCTATAAGGAGAAAGCGGAGCAGGCGCGGCGCAAGCTGAAAAAAGCCGTCCGCGAGGGAGAGACTGCGGCTGCTTTTATCGTTCATTCGGAAGGACTTTATGTGTACGGAGGGCATCATTTCGGGCATACGCTCTATGAGGGGATCGGCTTTCGGCCGCCTGCCGGCATACAGGCATGGATCGAGCGCGATCGCAATGCCAAGTGGCGGGAGATTCAACTGGAGGAAGTCCCCCTTTTCGCGGGAGACCGTATTTTCATAGCCTTGCCCGAGCAGGGGGACGATGCCCGCAGAGGCAAGGAGATGCTGGAGCATCCGGTCTGGCAGAGCCTGTCCGCGGTGCGGGAGGGCAAGAGCTATATTTTCAAAGACCGCTGGGCGAACTATAACCCCGTGACGCTTGAGCGCCACCTGGACGAGGTTGTCGAACGGCTGCTTTCTCACTCGTGACCCGCTCCAGCCTATCGCAGCTTCTTCATTGCGCTACCGCCCCACCGCTCCTGTCTAATCGTCGCTTCCGCTCAAAATATGCTGAACTCGGCCGACCTGTCCGTCCTGCAGTCTCACCTTGATGCCGTGCGGATGCTGCGCGGAGTTCGTCAGCAGATCCTTCACAACGCCGCGGGTCAGCTTGCCCGTTCTCTGATCCTGCTTTAATACGATATCGACTTCAAGTCCCGGCTTGACGTCGCTGCGGATTTTTCCGTTGCCTGCCATGCTATGATCATCTCCCGTATTCCGAATAAGTGAATCCTATCGTACCATAGCCGCCCTTGAACGCCAAACCAAACAGGCCGGCCCTCCGAGGAGAGCCGACCGATTCTGCTTGCTTGGTCCCTTCAACAAGCGACGAAGCCATTCTTTGCCGCCATCCCCGCGACTTAAGGATTCATTGCTGGCGCAGCAACGTCCAACTTTTCCTTGGCGGCCTTAGCTTTCTTGGAGCCCGAAGCCAGCAGCAGCACAAGGAATGCGCCCGCGATGCTCCACAGAACAGTAGCATTCCGATCCGCCGTATCCCAGCCTCCGAAATACATGACCTCGCGCAGCCCGACCGCAGCGTACCGCATCGGCGTCCAAGAGTAAATCCAATCCTTCGTCCCCTGCGACAGCAGCTCCGGAGCCATGTTCAGCAGCGGCATGGAGAAGAACATCAACAGCACGAGCAGCGCCATAGCCGGAACCCCGATCCAATTCAACAGCGCCGATTGCAGCAGGAAGAAAGCCGCTCCGATCAGCCACAGGAACAGCCATACCGCTCCTGCGCTCGCCAGCTCCATCCCGTACCATGAGGCGGCCATCCAGACAACGAAGCCTGATGTTGCGCCCGCAATGGCCGCTCCGAACGCCGCTTGCGCTCCGGCCATCGCCCATTTCTTCGCGGCTGCGAGGACAGGCTTCCGGCTAGCCAGAAACAAAATCGCCGCGGTCGCCAGACTGCCGACCCACATAAGCTGCACGAGTATGCCCGGCGCATTCCCGGCGGCATTGTTGACCCCGACGGGATGAACGATCTCCTCCTTCACGATGAGGGGAGCCAGCAGCGCTTGCGCCGTCCCGACCGGGATCTGCCCTGTCTTCTGCCCGATCTGCTTCAACAATTGTCCGCCCAGCTCTGCGCTGGCCCTATTCATCGCCTGATTCAGGATCTGCCTGACCAGAGCGGAAGCCTGCGTATTCATCCCTTCATTCACCAGCACAGTTACCGTCGCGGGCTTCGGCTCTGGCGTAGCCAGCGACAGCAAGCCTCGGCTCAGATCGGCCGGCAGCACCAGCGCTCCGTAATACTCCCGATTGTTTAAGCCCGTCCGGGCCTCCTCCTCGGAATCGACCCTGACCCAGGCTACCGGCAGCGCCGTATTCGACTCGAGCTTCCCTCCCAAGTCTTCTCCGACAGCCAGCGCTCCTCCTCCAGGCATCTGCGCGGGCTGATCCTCCACGACAAGAGCCACCGGAAGATTTTTCGGCTTCGAGCCGGCGACCGACCCCATCAGCGCCGCTCCGAACACGACCAGAACGATTAGAACGATGCCCAGCGAGAACCAGGCAAGCTTTTGTTTGAACAGCTCCATTTCTCTCCACCCCTTTTTATAATGAACATAATGTTGATTATCGTTCACTGCGTTCATTATAATGAGGGGGAGGCGATTGCGACAATAAGCAATGCAGTCCGCAGCTGTTAAGTAACCGACATTCGGTCAGCGCTTTGTTGATTAACTTTCAAAAAAAACGGGAGGCATAAGAGCGTGAACAGAATCGATCGCAGGCAAGCACGAACAAGACAGCTTCTGCTTCAAGCGTTCCTTGGGCTGATTCAGGAGAAGGGAATCGACTCCGTAACCGTGACGGACATCGCCAACCGCGCGGACGTCAACCGGGGAACTTTCTATTTACATTACCGCGATGTGCCGGATATGATGGAAAAGATTGTAGAGGACTTGTATGGGCGGTTTTCCAGGCTGGTTACCCGACTGGACCCGCGCGAGCTTATACAATATGCCGATAAGAAAGAGCCCTATCCGAAAATCGTGGATATCTTCGAGGAAGCGCGCCTTCACGCAGACATCATGAAGGTCTTGTTCGGTCCGAAGGGCGATCTGTCGTTTGCCCTGCGCTTCAAGAATTTGCTGACTAACAACCTTTTTAATAAAATGGAATTTAACTTCCCGGAAGACGGCCCGAGGCTCGTTCCCCGAGATTTTCTGGTAGCCTACATAGCCTCCGCCAACTTCGGCCTGTTCCTGCATTGGGTTGAGGGCGGCTTCAAGGAAACTCCCTATCAGATGGGCTTGATCATCACCCAGCTCAGCAACCACGGTCCGCTTATCACGTCCGGGATTCGGAATAAGCTGCCTTCGACGAAGTAAGTGTCGCCCGCATCCTCACAGTCTGCTAAAGCTTTTGCCGATATACTTTTAACAATTAAGCCGTACACTTAATCCACCATCACTCTTCTTAACTCGGGGAGACCATCCTGCCTATGCTCAGAGCCTTCTCCAAAACCGCCCGATCCTACACCGTGCCGATCAACATATGGATTATCCTCGTCTGCGTGGCGCTTGTTCTGGGGAGTCTGATCGGGTTCTTTACCAATGCCTTTCGCGACCGTCTGACGGAGGAGATCCATCGCGATGCGACTTACGAGCTGGCTGCCAACGCTTCGGCCCTCGCCACCACCATTAACAGCAAGCTCCTTCTGACCAACGGGCTTAAAGCCTTCGTCATCAATGAGCTTTCCCATACGCAGAACATCTCCCACTCTCGCTTCAATACGTTCGCCGCCGCCTTCATCGACCGAATTCCGGGCGTTCGCAATGTGTCCATCTATCCCCGCGGAATCGCCGAATACGTCTATCCCATGGAGGGCAACGACAACGTCATCGGCATGAACGTCTTTACCCATTCACAGGCCAATGTTCGGGAAAATGCGGAGAAAACCAAAGGCACGGACGACATGACGATTCTGGGGCCGCTGCAGCTGACCCAGGGCGGGCTGGGGATTCTCTCCCGGCAATCGATCTTCGTGGGCGACCGCTTCTGGGGCTTCGTCTCGGTTGTCCTGGATATTTCTCCGATTCTGGAGGAGGCCGATTTGAAGAACGGGGACAAGGGCATCGATTTCAGCGTGCGGGCCAACGGTCACGTCCTCATGGGCGACCCGGAGCTGTTCAACTCCCCCATGATGCTGCTCAAAAAAGTCAACCTCTCCGACGGACAATGGGAGATCGCGGCGGTTCCCAACCGTTCCCGGCTGGAGTCCATCCCACCCAAGATTCGGCTCATCCATGCCATATGCGCGGGCTCCTTGCTCCTGTTTATGTATTTCATTTATATTCAGCTCACGCAGAAGGCCAAGCTCCGCCAGCTTGTAGACGAGCGCACCCGGAATCTGGAGATTACGAACCGCCGTCTGGAAGCCACTTTCGACGAGCTGACGACTACCGCATATCATGACGCGGTTACCGGCCTGTACAATCGTTCCTACTTTAACGAGCATCTAGCCAGAAGCATTACGGAATGCCAGAACGCCGGGGACAAGCTGGCGCTGCTGTACCTGGATCTGGATCATTTTAAAATGATCAACGACTCGCTGGGTCATATCTACGGGGACATGCTGCTGAAGGAGATTGGACGGCGGTTGACGGGCACCATCAAGCCGGGGATGGTCATCTCGCGCATCGGCGGCGATGAATTCGCGATTCTCGTCTCGCAGGTGGAGGACGCCGCGCAGGTCAAGCAATTGGCCGTCGACATTCGGGAACTATTTCAGAAGCCGTTCGTGTTCAAGGAATCCGAATACTTCGTTACCACCAGCATCGGGATCGCGCTCTACCCCGACCATGCGCACAGCGATTCTTCCCTCGTTCGCAATGCCGACCTGGCGATGTACCGCGCCAAGGAAGAGGGCAAGAATCAATACCGCTTCTTCGACGTAACTTTGAATCCGAACGCCGAGGATACGATGGAGCTTAAGAACAGCCTGCGGCGCGCCCTGAAGAACGACGAGTTTACCGTGCACTACCAGCCCCAGGTAGAGGCGCACTCCGGACGCGTGATCGGGCTGGAGGCTCTTATCCGATGGGAGCATCCGGTCCGGGGGACAATCCCGCCCAACAGCTTTATTCCGATTGCGGAGGAGACCGGGCTGATTGTGCCGATTGGAGAGAAGATGCTGCAGATGGTCTGCGCGCAGAGCTTGGCCTGGCAGCAGGCGGGGCTTCCCCCGATCCGCATTGCCGTCAACCTGTCCGCCAGACAATTCGCTCAGAAGGATCTGGCCGACCGCATCAGCCGCATTCTGGAGCAGTATGAGATCGACCCGCGTTACATCGAGCTGGAGATCACGGAGAATATGGCGATGAAGGACGATATGCAGGACTCGCTTCATGCTTTACGGGACAAAGGCTTCACCATCTCCATTGACGACTTCGGCACGCAGTATTCTTCACTGAATTATCTGAAGCGGCTGCCGATCGACAAGATCAAGATCGATCGTTCCTTCGTCAGCGGCATCGCAAGAGACCGCAAGGACGAGGCAATCATCGTGGCCATGCTGCTGATCGCCCGGCGCCTGAACCTGACCGTCATTGCCGAGGGCGTGGAGACTCAGGAGCAGCTTGCGTTCCTGCAGGAAAACAATTGCCACGAGGTTCAAGGCTTTATCTTTCACAAGCCCAAGCCCGCCGTGAAAATCGAGCCCTTGCTGGCCCAGATCGCCGCGGACGAGAGCGACGGCCCAACGTAAAACAGGACGGAGCAGGGAATTCCCTGCCTCGTCCTGTTTCTTTGTTTGGCTCGGCCCGGGCCGGGGCCCGCGCTCCGCTCAGCCTTGCTTAGGCGTTCGCGTTATCTGCCGCGCGAAGCGCCGCGGCCTCCGCGACCGCCGGATGGCCCGCCCTTCGCGCCTTTGGGCCCGCCGCCAAAGCCGCCGCTCTTCGGCCCGGACGGACGCCCGCCTCCGCGACCGTCTCGCGGCTCGGATTTGCTGCCGCCCTTGGAGAAGCCGCTTGTCGCTCCGGCGCGGCCTGGCTTGCCGAAGCTTCCGGCTCCCGTGCGGCCAGCTTTGCCGAAGCTCTCGGAGCCGCCTCCGGCCCCCGAACGTCCGGCTCTGCCGAAGCTCTCGGTGCCGGATCGGCCCCCGCTTCCCGCACGACCGCCGCCGAAGCCACCCCGGCCAGCCTTCGCAGCCTCGCGGCCCGCACCCGGTCCGCCGCTGCGCTCATACCGCTCGCCCGACGCAATGCCGCCCGAGCGGCCGCCCTTGCCCGGCTTCGCCTCAGGCGCGCCTCCTCCGCGGCGGTCGCCGCGGCCTTTGGCGCCGCTCCGGCTTCCGCCTGCTCCGCCGCGAGGACGATGCTCGCCGCCTGAACGGCCGTAGCCGCCGCTGCTTCTCGGCCCTTGCAAGCCTCCGCCCTGCAGCGGAGCTCCGTTCGCGCTTCTGCGCTCCATCGCCATCTGAATCCCGTTCTCGATGTCCGCCAGCTCTCGGCGATCCTTAGGCGCAATCAGCGTAATCGCAAGGCCCTTCTCCCCCGCCCGGCCCGTTCTGCCGATCCGGTGAATATAGCTCTCCACGTCAAGCGGCACATCGTAGTTAAACACGTGCGTTACGCCTTCGACGTCCAGTCCGCGCGCCGCTACGTCCGTCGCCACCAGCAGCTGCAGCTTCGCGTCGCGGAACCGCTTCATGACCTGCTCCCGCTTCGCCTGGGACAAGTCCCCGTGCAGCTCGTCCGACGCATAGCCCATTTCCTGTAAGGCGACATTAAGCGTATTCGCCCGTCGCTTCGTCCGGCAGAAAATAATGCTCAAATAAGGCTGCGTCTCCTCCAGCAGCCGGACAAGCGTCTCCTGCTTCGCCCGGTCCGAAGTCTCCACGAGCCACTGGCGAATATCCTTCACCGTCACCCGCTCCGCCTTCACGGTAATATGCTGCGGGTTGCGCAAAATACGGCCCGCAAGCTCCCGAATGGAAGGCGGCATCGTCGCCGAGAAGAGCATGGTTTGTTTCTTGTAAGGCGTCTGCCGCAGAATGTCCTCGACCTCCTTCAGGAAGCCCATATGCAGCATTTGATCCGCTTCGTCCAGAACCAGCATTTTTACGCCGTCGAGGGTAATCGTCTCCCTCCGCAGATGATCCAGCAAACGTCCAGGCGTAGCTACGATCAGATGCATGTTGCCCTTCAGCTTATATAGCTGAGCCTCAACGTCCTGCCCGCCGTACACGGCCAGCACCTTGATTCCGTCCTCCGGCCGCAGCAGCTTCTTGATCTCGCCCGCGATCTGTATAGCCAGCTCCCGCGTCGGCGTCAAAATAAGCCCCTGAACCTGAGGCACGTCCGTTCTAATCTTATCCAGCATCGGCAGCACGAAGGCCAGCGTCTTCCCCGTGCCCGTCTGCGCTTGGCTAATTACGTCATGGCCCGCCTGTACGATCGGAATCGTTTCCTCCTGTACCGGGGTAGGCTTTACAATGCCCATCGCCTGCAAGATTCCCGCCCGGCTTGCCGATATTCCCATTCCCGCAAAATCCGTCACCAAATCCACTCCATCCTCGATTCCATTACCCTCTATCCTACCACACCCGTCAACCGGACATGTAATTTACTTGGCTAACCGAGCTCTAATCCTCCTTAACTCCCTCACGCGCGATGAGCTGCGCACAGCCTGCCGCATGCTTCTTCTATTCGCACAAGCAAAAACGTCTTTGGCGTCCTCTGACAGCCGAAGAAGCTTTGCGGAGACGATACAGGGATGATTAAGCGTGAAACTTATAAGGTCTGTATCGTTAAAAAAATCCCCGCACTCCCTTGCACCAAGCAAGGCTGTACGGGGACTCTTCCCGGGCATCGTCTAGACCGATAGCGCGTTTCCGCAAAACTCGCATTCCTGACGCACGCCGGGAACGATTCGCGAGCTCGATCCGCAGCCGAAGCAGATCACGGCCTGCGTCGCCGGCGGCGGGGATGCCGACGGGCTTCCCGCCGAGCCGGCAGCCTCCTGACAAAAAGCCCCTTAACTCCCGAAAAAGGCAAGTTTACGAGGCGATGCGAGTATAAAGCGACCGGCTTCGAACATCCTAATGAAAGGAGGTGAAATAGAGATGGCCAAGGATGTCATGTGCGAAGTGAATTCCTGCAAGCATTGGGCGCCCGGGAACGCATGCAACGCTTCTTCGATCTACGTTGTGAACAACCGGAACAAGCAAGCCTCCCAATCCGAGGAGACCGACTGCAAAACCTTCGAATCCAAGCTGTAAGCCGTGCCCTCACACGGCTTACGCTGAACCGAGCGTTGTTTTCCTTCCAGTCGGCAGACCGCGATTCGAAGCGAAGTCGCTGTACCTTGATTGAGTCGAATGCCAAGGCATCCCTCGCGGGGTGCCTTTGGCTTTTCTCCTCAGTATTGTAACCAACAATGAGAATTATTATCACTTCTATTCTCATCTTCTGCTAAAGTTCCGATTTCTATTCAGGAGCTTACTTCCGATGCATCTTGAACTCCAGGAACAGCTCGTTGTAGTGGGAGAGCATTTTTTTCCCCAGATTCTCGTAGACCTCCAGCTTGTCCGTCATCTCGGGATTGGGATAGAAGCGCTCATCCTGCGCAATTTCCTCCGGCAGCAGCTCCAACGCCTTCGCGTTCGGCGTCGAATACCCCACATACTCGGCGTTCCTTGCCGCAATCTCGGGGTCCAGCATGAAGTTGATAAACTTGTGCGCCCCCTCCACGTTGCGGGCCGTCTTCGGAATAACCATATTGTCGAACCACAGGTTCGAGCCTTCCTCGGGAATGACATAATCGAGCTTCTCGTTCTCGCCCATAATCTCCGACGCATCCCCGGACCACACGACGCCGACAGCCGCTTCCTCGCCCGCCAGCAGCATCTTGATCTCGTCGCCGACGATCGCCTTCACGTTCGGGGTCAGCGTCCCGAGCTTCCGCTTCGCTTCCTGGAGATGCTCTTCGTTCGTATCGTTCAACGAGTAAGACAGGCTGTTCAACCCGAAGCCGATGACCTCTCTCGCACCGTCCACCAGGAGAATTTGATTGCGCAGCTCCTCGCTCCACAGATCGTTCCAGCTCTTGAACGTCCGGCCTCCGAGCAATTCGGGGTTGTAAATAATGCCTACCGTGCCCCAGAAGTAAGGAATCGAATACTCGTTCCCGGGGTCGAAGCTCAGGTCCATGAACCGTGAATCGATGTTGGCTAAGTTGGGGATTTTCGCGTGATCGATCGGCAGCAGCAGCCCTTCCTCTTTCATCTTGCTAATGGCGTACTCGGAAGGAATACTGATATCGAACGTCGTTCCGCCCTGCTCGATCTTGGTCATCATCGCTTCATTGGAATCGAACGTCTGGTAGATGACCTTCAGGCCCGTCTCCTCCTCGAACTCGGCGATCAGCTCCGGGTCGACATAGTCGCCCCAATTGTAGATCGTCAGCGTATCCGAACCCGAATACCCATGCGATGAATTGAGGTAGGACGCCCAGTACATTAACCCTAATGCGATAACGAGGACTGCCGCGAACATGCGAACCAGCTGCTTCATGGCTGCGCGACCCCCCAATCCGGCTTATTGCTGCCTCGCCGGGTCAGGAAATAATAGCCCACCACCAGCGTGATCGTGAACAGGAAAATCAGCGTCGACAGCGCATTGATCGAAGGCGAGATGCCTTGGCGGGCGCGAGAGTAGATTTCCACGGACAGCGTGGAATAGCCGTTGCCGGTGACGAAGAACGTCACCGCAAAGTCATCCAGCGAGTAGGTCAGCGCCATGAAGAAGCCTGCGAAAATTCCCGGGCGGATGAAGGGAAGAACCACCTTCGTCAGCACGCCCCACCCGCTCGCTCCCAGGTCTTTGGCCGCATCGATCAGCGTCGGGCTCATTTCCTGCAGCTTGGGAAGCACCATCAGAACCACGATCGGCACGCTGAACGCAATGTGCGACAGAAGCACGGATGTGAACCCGAGCTGAATGCCGATCAGCGTGAAGAAGATCAGGAAGGAGGCTCCGATAATGACGTCCGGACTTACGATTAACACATTATTCAGCGCCAGCAGCGTATTGCGGGGCTTATTCCTTCTTACGCGCTGAATGGCCAAAGCTCCGACCACGCCGACAATCGTAGAGATTGCCGAGGACAGGAGCGCGATCACGACCGTGTTCAGAACGATAATCAACAGACGCGTATCATGGAACACTTCCTCATACCATTCCAGCGTGAAGCCCTCGAATCCGTGCATCGTACCCGCGCTGTTGAACGAGTAGTACATCAGATAGAAGATCGGGGCGTAAAGAACGATAAACACCGCTACGAGATACAGTCTGGCGAGCTTGCCGTTTTTAGTCGTCATCGAATCGTATTCCTCGCTCCCCGATTGCCCGTCATCAGCATGATGACGGCCATTACGATAATGAGCAGAACCGCGATCGCCGAGCCCATTCCCCAATCCTGCGTAACGAGAAAATGCTGCTCGATCGCCGTTCCCAGCGTGACTACGCGGTTGCCCGCGATCAAGCGCGTAATCATGAACAACGACAACGCAGGGATGAACACCGCCTGACATCCGGCTTTCACGCCGCCGAGCGTCATCGGGAATATCACCCTTCGGAACGTCATCCACGAGGAAGCGCCGAGATCCCTGGCCGCATAGACCAGCGAGGGATTCAGCTCCTCGAGCGCGTTGTAGATAGGCAGAATCATAAACGGGATAAAAATATACACCGATACGAATACGAAGCTGAAATCGGTGAACAAAATCTGCTGCGCCCCGATGCCGACCATCTCGAACACGGAGTTGACGAACCCGTACGTTCCGAACAAGCCGATGAACGCATACGTCTTCAACAGCAGATTGATCCAGCTCGGCACGATGATCAGCAGCAGCCAGAGCTGCTTATGCTTCGTTCGCGTCAGCCAGTAAGCCGTCGGGTACGCCACGAGCAGAGAGAAGACCGTAATCAGCAGCGCATACCAGAACGAATTGAACGTCATGCGCAGATAGACCGGCGTCAGGAACTTGCGGAAATTGTCCAGCGTATAATGTCCCTCAACGTCGAAGAAGGAATTGTAGACAATCAGGACGATTGGCGTCGCGACGAATAGGAGCATCCATGCGGCGTAAGGGACAAGATACAGATTTCGCGTTCTTGTCATGTGCGGCCACCCGCGCCGGTCGGGGCTTCCGCCGCCTGACTGCCGTAGCCTTCAAGCCTCCGGTCGAACTCCTCCTCCGTCTCGCCGAAGCGCATGACGTGGATCGCTTCCGGGTCGAAACGCAGTCCTACGCTTTCTCCGACGACGGATTTTTTCGTTGAGTGGACCAGCCATTCGTTGCCTGCGTCGTCATAGCCGCTGATTTCGTAGTGAACGCCCCGGAACAGCTGGCTGTCGATCTTGATCACCAGATTTCCCTGCTCCGGCGTCGTCAGCTCCAGGTCCTCCGGGCGAATGATAATCTCGACCGGCTCGTTGGCGGAGAAGCCCCCGTCGACGCACTCGAACTGACGGCCCGCGAATTCGGCCAAGAAATCGCGAATCATCCGGCCCGGCACGATGTTCGATTCCCCGATGAAGTCGGCGACAAAACGATTGATCGGCTCGTCATAGATGTCCGTCGGAGTTCCGCTTTGCTGGATCTCCCCTTCGTTCAACACGAAGATCTCGTCCGACATCGCCAGCGCTTCCTCCTGATCGTGCGTAACGAATATGAACGTGATGCCGAGTCTTTGCTGAAGTTCTCTGAGCTCATATTGCATCTCCGTGCGCAGCTTCAGATCAAGGGCCGATAAAGGTTCGTCCAGCAGCAGAATTTCCGGCTCGTTCACGATGGCCCTGGCAATCGCTACCCGTTGCCGCTGGCCCCCGGACATCTCCGCTATCCCCCGGTCCTCGTAGCCTGCCAGATTGACGAACCGAAGCGCCTCCTTCACCTTCTCAACAATCACGGCATTTTTCAGCTTCTTGATCCGCAAGCCGAACGCAACATTCTCGAACACGTTCAGATGCGGAAACAGCGCATAGTCCTGAAACACCGTATTCACCTGGCGCTTGTCCGGAGGAATGTCGTTGATCACCTTGCCGTTGAAGTAGATGCTTCCTTCCGTAGGCGCGATGAACCCCGCGATCAGGCGCAGAATCGTCGTCTTGCCGCAGCCCGACGGTCCCAGCAGCGTATAGAACTTGCCCCGCTCGATCTCGAAGCTGACCTGATTAAGCACCGTATCGCGGTCGTAGCTCTTGGTCACGTTCTCGAACCGAATAATCGTTGTGTCCGTCATCTCCGTTTTCCGGTCCCCTTTCCCGGGCTCTCACCCATTTACTTTTGACTTCATTATACAAAAATAGACACAATCCACAATGCGTAAACACCAACCTTCTCTCATACTTAAGCACTTGAGGCTCTCTCCTCCGTGTCTGGACGGAAAGCCGGCATGGTTAGTTGTACGCGATACAAGTATTTCCGCCGAAAATCTCTCTTACGAGGAATTAGTTGTATTTTGTACACCTATTTCGATTGAAAATCGTAAACGTTCCATTCCTAGAACGGATTAACTGTACAAAATACAACAAAATCTACCGTACGCCTACATATGCGCCAACTAGTTGTACTGCATGCAATTAGTTGGGGGCTCGGGGCTCGGCACCTTGGCCCCCTCGGCACTCTTGGCACTCTTGGCACTCTTGGTGCTCTTGGCGCTCTTGGCGCTCTTGGCGCTCTTGGCGCTCTTGGCGCTCTTGGCGCTCTTGGCGCTCTTGGCGCTCTTGGCGCTCTTGGCGCTCTTGGTGCTCTTGGCGCTCTTGGCGCTCTTGGTGCTCTTGGCGCTCTTGGCGCTCTTGGCGCTCTTGGCGCTCTTGGTGCTCTTGGGCTCTCAAGTCTGATGGGCAATGGCAGGCACGCCCAAGCAAAAAAGCTCCGCGATCCCTCGCGAAGCCCTCGCTTCCTCTTGCTCTTACGCCACGCCCTCGGCAGCTCCTAATTGCAGCTGATACATCGCATAGTACTTGCCGCCCTGCTGCATCAATTCATCGTGGCTGCCGCGTTCTACTATTCGGCCGCGGTCGAGTACGAGGATCTGGTCGGCTGCGCGAATCGTCGACAGCCGGTGGGCGATGACGAACGTAGTCCGCCCTCGCTTCAGCACGTCCAGAGCCGCCTGAATGATCGCCTCCGTCTCCGTATCGATGCTCGCGGTCGCTTCGTCAAGGATAAGAATCGCCGGGTCGAACGCCAACGCCCGCGCGAACGAGATCAGCTGCCGCTGACCGGCGGACAGCGTGCTGCCCTTCTCGATGACCGGCTCATCCAGACCCTCCGGCAGCTGCATGAACATCTCGTACGCGCCGACGTCGCGCAGCGACTGCTCCACCTTCTCCCGCGTAATCGCAGGGTCGTCCAGACTCACATTGGAAGCGATCGTGCCCGTGAACAGGAACGGGTCCTGCAGCACGATCCCCATATGCTGGCGAAGCTCCTGCTTGGACATGTCTCTCACATCGACTCCGTCTATGGAGATCGTTCCCCGCTCTACATCGTAGAACCGGAACAGAAGGTTCAGGATCGAGCTTTTGCCGGACCCCGTATGCCCGACCAGGGCGACGGTCTGTCCTTGCTTCGCCTGGAAGGAAATCTCCTTCAGCACATCCTCGCCTGGCTTATACCCGAACGTGACGTCCTCGAACGCCACATTGCCTTGGTAGCGGGCGATTCGGCCATTGGACACCTCGATGCCCGGCTCGTCGAGCAGGCTGAATACCCGCTCCGCCGACACTCTGGCCACCTCCAGATTGGAGAGCTGGCTAACGATGCCGACAATCGGCTGCATCATCCGGCTCATGTAGTCGATGAACGCGTACAGAACGCCGACGGTAACGGCCGTACCCAGCCAATCCCCGGCGAACATCCAGACGACCGCAATAAACAGCACGTTCCGGAACACATTGACCAGATTGTGCGTCGTGAGAGAATTCAGGGTCAGCATCTTGTTCTGATACTTGAAATACTCGTCGTTCATGACGTGAAACTCGTTCATCGTCTCCTTTTCCTTGCGGAAGGCCTGGATGATCGGCATACCGTGAATCGATTCGTTGATCATTCCGTTAATGTCGCTGAGCCGCGAGCGAATGACGTGATTGTATTTGCCCGCGAACTTGCGGTAGACGATAATCCACAAGTAAAGAATCGGAATGAACGGCAGCGCGATCAGCGCTAGGTTCACATCCAGCAGGAATACGGCTCCGATAATGGCTACGATATAGATAACGCCGGAGAAAAAGTTCGCCAGAACCGATACGTACAGCTCGCGAATCGCTTCCGTATCGTTCGTGACCCGGGCAACCACCTTGCCTGCCGGCAGATTATCGAAGTATTGCACCGGAAGACGCTGGATGTGGCGGAATACGTCGTTGCGCATCTGCCGAATGATCCGGTTCGCGGACACCTGCAGCAGCAATCTCTGCCAATAGGCGAGAACGCCTCCGACCAGCAGCAAGCCGATGTACGTAATCGCCAGCACGATAATACTGCGGAATTCCGGCTTGTAAAATTCATACACCTCGCCCGCCGACAGCTTCTTCGCCGGAAATTCCCATACGGTGCCGTCTTCCATAGCGATGGACAAGGAATTCCCTTCGAACGTTCGCTTCCCGGTATTCGGCACGTCGGCCGCATCGACGAAATAGTAGCTCCGCCCGGTCTGAAGCACGCGAACCTCGCGGCCTTTCGCCTCGCCCGCCGCGAAATGATCCTCCCGCTGATACCAAGAGCCGTCGTGGTATACCCCATATTTCGCATCCTGCTTGGCTTCGTACCAGTTTTTCTCGATTCCCATAATGTTCGTATCGATCATTCTTTTGGCGAGGAACGGCCCCACCAGCTCGACGCCTACCGCCAGCAGAAGCAGCGTCAGCGCCAGCAGAATCGGTCTTTTGTAGCTCCAAGCGTATTTAAATAATCTTTTGCCGTTTTGACCCATAAGTTCGATTCACCTGCATTTCCTTATAGACTCTCTATCTATGTGCGACCTGCTCAGCCTTCCGTCGTCGCGGCGAGCTGCTGCCGGTCATATTGCTCCTTATACCAGCCATCAAGCCGCAGAAGCTGCTCGTGAGTGCCTTCTTCCGCGATCCGGCCCTCATCCAGCACAACGATCCAATCGGCATGCTGAACAGCCGTCAGCCGATGCGTCGTAATGATCGTGGTTTTGCCCTGACGCTCCGTTCGAATCCCTTCCAGAATCTCCGTCTCCGTCTTGGCATCCACCGCGGACAACGCATCGTCGAGAATAAGAATCTCGGGATCGGCGATGACCGCTCTGGCGATGCTGACCCGCTGCTTCTGTCCCCCGGACAGCGCGACGCCCTTCTCTCCTACGATCGTCTCCAGTCCTTCGGGCAAAAAGGCAACGTCCTTGCGGAACGAGGCCAGCTCCAGCGCCCGGTTCATCCGCTCCTCATCGACCGCTTCGTCCGTCGTGCCGAACCAGATGTTCTCGCGAATCGTTTTGCTGAACAGAATCGGCTGCTGAGGCACATATCCGATCCAGCTGCGCAGACGGTCCAGCTCCAGCTCCGTCAGCGGAACGGCGCCCACCGTAAGCGCCCCCTCGCCCTTCGGATATTCCCGCAGCAGCTGCTTCAGCAGCGTTGTCTTCCCGCTCCCCGTTCGGCCCACTACGCCAAGCGTCTGTCCCCGGCGAAGCGCAAAGGAGATATCCGTAAGATTGTCGACAGATGAGGTCGGGTAACGGAAGCGCACGCGATCGAAGACGATCGACTCCGGCACCTCCACCTGGATAGGCTGCTCCGACTCCTTCACGTCGGCTGGAGCTCCCAACGTCTCGTTAATACGGTCAAGAGAAGCGTTTCCTCGCTGCATGATGTTGATCAGCTCGCCGATGGCGAACATCGGCCAGATGAGCATTCCGAGGAACATGTTGAACGATACCATCTCGCCCAGCGTGATTTCCCCGTTGAATACGAGCGCCGCACCATAGCACAGGCCGATCAAATAGCTCAATCCGACCAGGATTTTCACCGTCGGCTCGAACAGGGCGTCGATCTTGGCCACCCTGACATTGTTGTTAAACACGGTGTCCGTCGACTCGCTGAATCGCTTCCGGTCCGCATCCTCCTGAACGAACGCCCGGATGACCCGTACCCCGGACACCGATTCGAGAACCTGGTCGTTCAGCCCTCCGAAGGCGTTCTGAGCCTTAATAAACCGCTCGTGAATTTTTTTGCCGAAGTGCTGCATGAGCAGCGCCATCACCGGCAGGGGCAGCAACGCCACCAGCGTCAGCTTCCAGCTGATAAAGCCGGCCATCATCACGAGGATCGTGAGCATGAACAGCGTTGAATCGACGAGCGTCAGAATCCCGAACCCCGCCGTCACCGACACCGCGCCCAGATCATTCGTCGCCCTAGCCATGAGATCCCCGGTCCGATTGCGCTCGTAGAACGTCGGACTCATTTTCAACAGATGCCTCATCAGTCTCGAACGAAGCAGCCGCTCCATGACGAATGCGCCGCCGAACAGCTTGTGCAGCCAAATGTAGCTTAATCCGTAGCTTGCGACCGTCAGCCCGACCCAGAATAGCAGCAGCTCGACCATTCTTCCCGCAGTCAACGTTTCCTGCTGAATGCCGTCAATGGCAATTCCGATCAGCTTGGGCGGCAGAACGTCGATAATGCCCACAACCGTCAGCAGCACAATGGCTATCGTGTACCTCTTCCATTCCATTCTAAAAAACCAGCTCAACTTCTTTAGCACGCTAAACATCGATCCGTATTCACACCCTTCTGCATGAAGAACAAAAAAAGGCATACCGTCGTAAACGATACGCCTTGAGGACGAACTCCGTCCTCATCACACAGCCGAATCGCGGAGTCTCTGCACAAGACCGTCCCGACAGCTCGCCATGTGAATATAAAAGGCGCACGATTACGTTACGTAACCATGCGCCCTACCCATTCGTCCCGAACAATGATCCATTGCCGGTCCTTTAATCAGTAGTGATTCGCCAGAGGGTTACGTTCATGACAAGCATTAACTGCGCCGTTGGCGCCGAAAAGCATTCCATGATCTGCAGCATGATTAAACCTGTCGAAGTTAATGCTCCTCATGTCCGTAACCCTCCTTTCCGTTCATCAAAGTATATTTGTCACTTTACCATCGCCCCCCAAATGCTGTCAACGGGAAAATGGTATTTAATTTGTTTTCTTCTAAAGCCTTGCAGGGAAAACATCGTACAACGGAAACTTTGACGCTGCGGCATGCGTCGCCTATACGACCAGCACCTCAGCCGCGTTCTCGCACCATTCGCATTGCTGCGGCGGAGTCCAGGCCGAGAAGACGGTCGTCTGCAGATTGACCAGATCAGGCGCGTCCTCATATTCATCCACGAATTTGTCTATCGCTAATTCCACATGCTCACGGCATACGCAATACATCGATGTCTTTCCCTTCCGCCCGTTTCTATTCCTGCTCTTCCGTTTTCTCCGCCAGCTTCACGTCCAGCGTCATCTTCTTGCCGTCGCGGTAATAAGTAACCTTGACCGACTCTCCGATTTTCTTGGTATTGTACAGATGCTTGCGAAGCTGCAGCGTGCTCTCGATGGCCTGCCCGTCAAGCGCGACGATGATGTCGTTGAAGGCCAGACCCGCATCGAGAGACGGTCCGACCGCCTCCAGCACGATCACGCCTTCGGTAATTCCCTTCGGAATGTTCGGCGCTGCGATCTCGAAATCCTCGCCTTCTCCGCCCTCGTCGGAAGACGAGTCCTCATCCAGCCAATCCCCCGAACCGGCGCTGTCGAGATAGAGGTCCAGATCCATCGTGTACACTCCCATGTAAGGCCGGGCGATCTTACCCTTCTCCATCAGCGTTCTCACAATCGGCATCGCATCATCCACCGGGATGGCGAAGCCGATGCCTTCGACCCCCGACTCCGCAACCTTCATGCTGTTGATGCCGACCAGCTTACCGTTCAGATCGACCAAGGCGCCGCCGCTGTTGCCCTGATTAATCGCCGCATCTGTCTGGATCACTTCTTGCTCCCAGTCATAATTACCGTCCTGATTCATCGAGATCGGCAATATTCGCTTCGTGGAGGAGACGATTCCCTGCGTCAACGAGTCCCCGAAGCCTAGCGGATTTCCGATGGCGATAACCATCTCCCCGACACGGAGCTTGCTTGAGCTGCCGACCTCCACGACGGTATCGATGCCCGCGTCGTCGACCTCAAGCACCGCCAGATCGGTAACCGCGTCCTGTCCTACGATTTTCGCTTTTTTGCGATCGCCGTTTACAAGAACAGCCTGAACGTCCCCGGCGTCGGCCAGAACATGGGCATTCGTCACGATATAAGCTTTGCCGCTTTTCTTCTGAATGATGACTCCGGAGCCCATATTCGTATTGTAAGGAAGCTCATTGTCTTCGAGCGCCTCGCCCCCCTGAGCCTCCAGCGCTTGCTTCGTCACATTGATAATGCTCACAACCGCCGGCCGAACCTTCTCCGAGGCGGAGATGATCCGCTCCGAGGTTTCGACGAGCGACTGCCCGCCGCCCAGCGCCGGCTTCGCAGCCTGCTCCGAATCGGCTCTGCCGCCCAGCAGCGCGAATAGGATCACCACGAACAGAGAGCTGCTAATCGATGAAATGAAAGCAACGCGAAGCATAGACCCCTGGCGGTAGCCTCTCGACCGGGACTCGGAGCCGGACAGGAACCGCGAGCGCCTCTTCACCCGCGTGGAGTAGAAATCATCATCGAACAAGCTCATGGTCACGCACCATCCTTCTATAAGGGAGGCTTTCCGCCCCCGCTCTCCGCTGCGGGTCTTCCTCTTACTTATCCTAGCTAAATATGAATCTTCTATACTCGTTTTTTTATAATTATAGGAATGTTTCCAGCCGTTCTGACTAGAATAGTAATACTAATGGATTCAGGACGGACAAGCAAGTGATTTTCACTCATCTTTATCATGTAAAGAAAGGAAGAATGCGCAATGAAAAGAGCGGATTTCGGCTGGCAGTTCCTTGATCTGGCTTCCCAAATCTCGGAGATGAAGCACGACCATTACAAGCAGCTCCTTGCTGTCTCGACGCTGATCGAGCTCCTCGTGGACAAAGGCCTGCTGACCCCGGAGGAAATCCGGCTGAAGGCTTCCGAGATGGAGACCGAATTGAACCGGCAGCTTCTGTTATAAAATTTTCATAACTTTCTCATTTTATAATATCCCAAGGCGTCGGCCGATCGTGGTAAGTATCGCACAGAGCGAACTCGTGCTTATGATAGAAGAATCCGTTGCTCTCTAATACTGTATTCACCGTTAGTTTGGCTAAATCCATCAAGTTGTGCTCCTGGCTCAAGTGCGCCAGATACACTCTGCGCAAGCTCCCCGTCAGCAGCCTGCACAAGGCGTCGCCGGCCGCTTCGTTCGAGAGGTGCCCGGTGTCGCCGAGAATGCGCCGCTTAATATTCCACGGATATCTGCCCATTCGAAGCATGTCGACGTCATGATTGGATTCCAGCACCATGACATCCGAGTTTTGCAGCTGCTTCATGACTTTGTCGCTCACGTACCCCAGGTCGGTAGCCAGACTGAGCTTGGCGCCGTCGGCCTGAAAGCAGTAGCCCACCGGCTCGACCGCATCGTGGGAGATACCGTAGGATTCGATTCTCAGGTCGGCGATCTCCATCACGCTGTCGGTCGGCAGAACCTTGCGGTTGGGCTCCGGAATGTCGCCCACGATTCTCGCCATCGCTCCCCAGGTTCTTTCGTTGGCATAGACCGGCAGCCGATGCTTGCGGGCGAAGGCGCCCAGCCCCTTGATATGATCCGAATGCTCATGCGTGACGAATATGGCGTCCAGATCTTCCCCGGAAATCTCTCTTTCTTTCAATAGCTCATCTATCTTCTTGCCGCTAAGACCGACATCTATCAATACGGTTGCCGCATCCGAAGATACAACCGTCGCATTGCCAGTCGATCCGCTGCCCAATACCGTGAATCGAAGTCCCATAGTTACGTACTGTTCCTCTCCCCGGCTGCGCTCCCGCCTTATCCCCAAGCTTGCGCGTCAGGGATTGGCAGGCGCGTCGCCTTTCTCTGTCGTGACCTCCGCGCTGATCGCATTCACGTAGTACACTTCTTCGCCATTTTCCAGCAAAACCCTCCAAGAGGGCGCCGAAACCTGTACCTCCGCGTCGTCGAAAATTTCCCCATGGTAGCCCAGACGGATTTCCTTGATCACCGAGCCGGAAGGCAGGTTCCTCTCAATCACTTTGGCTAACGCCTTGGCTGCGGGGAGCACCTGCTGCTCCTTGGCGCCCGGCGACGGCTTGATCTCGATCAAATCCTGCGTGAACGCCCTGATCTTCTGCTCGCTGTAGTACAAATTCAAGTGGATGTCGAACATCGGCCAGCCGCCTTCCATCCGGTTGAAGAGGAAGTACACCCCTTCCCGGCTTCCGGGCTGGTCGAAGGTGTAACGGTCCAGCTCGGGAATGATGCCGCCAAGCACCTGCCCCAGCTCTTCATCGAACACGATCCGCGTCTCCGGAGAGGGCTCGATCGGCTGGCGGCCTTCTATGCCCGCCTCTGCCCGCTGCTTGAACGTATAGGTCAGCTCGCGCATCGCCGGCGTGTCCGTAGGAATCTTGGCGTTATCGTCCACCTGAATGTTCTTCTCCCGCATGAACTGCAGCGTCTCCGGGGGCAGGGATGTCCAGTTCACCGTCGTATTCAGCCTCTCCCGCCATTCAATCCATAGCTGATAGCCAAGCACGATATTCAACAGCAGGAAAGAAACGATCAGCACGCTCTTCGCTCTTCTCCAGTCCATCCCGCACCTCCTTCCCCGCTTATCGGTTTGCTCCTCTGAACGCCGTCGCAGCCGGCCCGGAATCGGCTACGATGATGACCTCGCCGTTCGCCAGCCTCGCCGCCCATACCGGACTTAACGCAACCGTCTCCTCCTTGAGCGTCGGCCGGAAGGCCGGGAACAGCGCCACGATCTTGCCCTGGGTCGCCTCGACCTTCTTCATGATCGTCCGCAGATCGGCTCCTCCGGGCAGCTGCTGCAGCTTCTTGCTGGTCACTTCGTTGTCCAGCGTAACGAGGGAGCGCGTGTACGAGGTTACGAGCCCCTGCCTCATTCCCAGCTGCATGTAGCCGAAGTTAATCGCGCTCCCCGATACGATCGGCACCTCTCTGTAATATTGCTGGAAGCGGATGACCGCGCTGTCCGCCTCGGTGCTCAGCCCTTGAACGAAGGCGTGCTGGCCGTTCCAGCCTCCGTGCTGATTGACGAAGCCGACCGCCGCGATCAGGTTGTCGACAAGCTCGTTCTCCCCTTCGGTCGGAGCCGCCGGATCTGTATACGACAGCCATGTTCCGTCCTGCTCGATCTTCAACGCGCGCTTGCCGTCCGTGTAAAATTGCGGCCCCTGCTGGCTGTCCTGAATCGTTCGCGTGCTTCCCGGATCGAAGAAGAGATTGTCCTGCATCTGAGCCGTCGTATAGCGGTCAAACGAAACCTCCATCGCCAGCATTCTATTGATTGGCTTCTCCGGAATATAGATGTCCTCGCCATAGATCGTGTAAGGGTCCCAATATTGGCCGAAGCCTACGAACCCTTCCACATCCCCTACGGTCAAATCCGCTTTCTGCGCCTCGTAGACGTTGCGGCCGTCCGAGCTGAAGAAAAACGTCCGCACTTCGTCCCGTTGCTTGCTCGTATAGATCCAGATGCGATCAATGGAATCCCGATAGAACAAAAAGTCGCCGTCGATCTTGTACACTCTCTGCAGCATCTCGAAAGGAATCGCCCGTCCGAAACGCAGCTCCACGCCCTGATCCTCGCGGCCGATCCGGTCCCAGTCGACCGAATTTACCGAGTCGCGTTGCAGCCCTTTGAATTCACGGCTTTGCAGCTTATCCAGAATCAGTCGATAGTAAGGCTGCGTATTCGGATAAAATACCGTGTGCTTGTCGCTGCCCAGATGCATAACGAGCTGCTCCGGGAAGATGAGGTTTTTAACCTCCTCCTCCTTGCCCAGGGGCTCTGCCTTAACATAATCCAGCTCCGTCTTGACCTTCGCCTCCATAAAAGGCTTGCTGTACGCCAGCAGATAGCTCTGCATCAGACTCAGGACAACCAATAGAAACAAAAGCAAGGATTTGCCCTTCTCGATCATGCGCTCTCACTTCCTTCCGGCACGATGGGCAGCAACACGGTCACGACCGTCCCGACGTTCATGTCGGAATCGATCGCGATGGCCCCTCCGTGAGCGCGGACAATTTCCCGGGCAATCGATAGCCCCAGTCCGGTTCCGCCCATATTGCGAGAGCG
The DNA here is from genome assembly GCF_042651945.1 of Cohnella boryungensis. Taxonomy (NCBI): domain Bacteria; kingdom Bacillati; phylum Bacillota; class Bacilli; order Caryophanales; family Paenibacillaceae; genus Cohnella; species Cohnella boryungensis. The sequence continues at coordinate 136,512 of NZ_JBHSED010000002.1, forward strand.
CGCCTTGTCTACTCGGTAGAAGCGTTCAAAAATCCGCTGCAAGTCCTTCTTCGGTATCCCGATTCCGGTATCCTTGATCGCGATGGCTAATTGGCCCGACTCGTGGCTTCTGGCCGAAATATCAATAGAACCGCCGTCTAACGTATACTTGATCGCGTTCGATACCAGATTATCCAACACTTGATCAATGCCGTCCCGATCCAGCCAAGCGTTCTGTTGCCGGTCTTCTACCTTGACCGATACCGTAATCGCCTTCTGGCGCAGCTGGAACGAAAAGCGGTCCACGACCTCCTCCAGCATCTCCGTCAGATCTACCTTCTGTTGGCGAAGCTGATTACGCCGCGAGTCGAAGCGCGACAGGTGCAGCAGATCGGTTACAAGACGAATCATCCGCTCCGTCTCGCTGCGAATGACGCCGACGAATCGGTCGGCGAGCGGCGGCTCGTCCAAAGCTCCGTCGTCCAGCGCCTCCGCGTAGCTCTTGATGGTGGTCAACGGCGTGCGCAGCTCATGCGAGACATTCGCCACGAATTCTCTCCGTGACTGCTCCAGCTTCTCCGCTTCCGTGACATCCTGCAGCACCGCGATAACGCCCGCCACTCCTTTATCCCTGCGGCGGATCGGGGTCAGCGTCACCCGGAACACCAGATCCTCCGCCTGCTCCTCCAGCTCGCGCTCCAGCAGCAGGGACGATTCCTTGCCTTGAAGCGCTTCGGCGATCGGCTCCTTCTCAATGCCGAGCGCCTCGGACAGCGTCGCTCCGTCCTTCAGCTCCGAGATACCCAGCATCGTCTTCGCTCTGCGATTCGTTACGATGACCTTGCCCACCTCGTCGGTAGCCAGAACGCCGTCGCTCATATTCGAGAGAATCGAAGCCAGCTTCTCCTTCTCCTCCTCGTTCACCGACAAGGCGTCGCTCAGACGGTCGGTCATATCGTTGAAGGCAATGCTCAGCTGGCCGATCTCGTCCTTGCCGAATACGGGAACGCGTTCGTCGAAGCGCCCTTCCGCTACCGCGGTCGCCTGCCGGGTCAACGCCTTGATCGGGGACGTGATCGTTCCCGCCAGCAGCACCCCGAGCACCGCCGTCAATCCGAGCGCGATCAAGGTCGCGGAGACGAAGATTTGGTTAATGCCCTCCATCGTCTGGTACAGCTCGCTCATCGAGGCGACGATATAGATGGCGCCCACTATCTTGCCGTTGCTGAATACCGGCTTGGCAATGACCTTCTTGCGCGTATTGTCCTCGTCGATAATCTCTTCCTCGTTGTCGCGAACCCCCTGCAGAGCGCGGCTGACGAGCAAGGACGTGTTCTTGCGTCCGATGTATGTCTGCTGCGAGGACTTCGACGTCGCCAGAACCTTGCCCGCAGCATCCAGCACCTGAATCTCCGCGCCGCTTATCGAGAAGAAGCCGCTGACCAGCGTGCCCAGCTTCTCCTCCGTGACCGCCTGCGTACCGGTCTCTTTGTTATCCGAAGGAAGGCTTGGGGCAGAGAGATATAGCGTCAGCAAGTTCGCTTGCGTATTCAAATTGCTGGTGAAGGAGTTGATCAGCGAGGTTTTCATCGTACTGATGAAATAAACCCCGATGAGCTGCACCGCAATCAGAATGAGCAGCAGCACCATCATAATCAGCTTGATCTGAATGCTGCGGAACATGCGAATGCCTCTCATCCGTAATGACCGCCCGTCATTTTCGGATTGCGCACCAAATAGCCCAAGCCTCTTCGGGTCAAAATAATCTCCGGCCGGCTTGGATCATCCTCCAGCTTCTCGCGAAGGCGGCGTATCGTCACGTCGACCGTGCGCACATCGCCGAAATATTCGAACCCCCACACAGCCTGGAGCAGATGCTCCCGCGTCATGACCTTGCCGCTGTTCTTGGCCAAGTAGTGAACAAGCTCGAATTCCCGATGCGTCAGATCGAGTGGCTGGTTGTTCTTATAGACAACATACATATCCGTATCGATAAAAAGGTTAAACAGCTTAATGCCCTGCCGCTCCGCTTCCGCAGGCGTCTCCTCGTCCGGGCGGACCGCCTCCACCTTGCGCTGGCGGCGCAGGTGCGCCTTCACGCGGGCCAGAAGCTCGCGAGTGCCGAAAGGCTTCGTCACGTAATCGTCGGCGCCCAGCTCCAGTCCCAGCACCTTGTCGATCTCATTGTCCTTTGCCGTCAGCATAATGATCGGAGTAGACAGCCTAGTCCGCACCTCCCGGCAGACGTCCATTCCGTCTTTAATAGGAAGCATGAGATCGAGCAGGATTAAATCAGGCTCTTCCTCGAACGCTAGCCGGACAGCCGCATCTCCGTCGAAGGCGCAGACGACCTCGTAGCCCTCTTTTTCCAGGTTGAATTTTAGAATATCCGCAATTGGCCGTTCATCGTCGACGACCAGAATTTTGCCTAGCATCTGACACCGCCTCCCGCTTCTCGGAAGCTATTCCTCTTGCTAATGTTATCTTACCATAATGCGGTCAAGACCCCAATGGCGTTTCGTGGCAGGCTCTCGGGCCTGGTCGCCTTCTGTGCCACGATAGGTCAGTGCTGTCTTCGGAAGGGTTACAAAAAAAGGCTTCCCTGCGCCCCACAGGGGGGACAAGGAAGCCTGATTCATTCGATTATAGATAGCTTGTCGGATTCTTCAGCTTGCCGTTGAGGTGAACCTCGAAATGCAGATGCGTTCCGGTTGAACGGCCCGTGCTGCCCATCACTCCGATAGCATCGCCTTTCTCGACAATCTGTCCTTCTTTCACGCTGACGCTTTTCATATGGCCGTAGACGGTTTTGAATCCGTTATTATGGTTAATAATAACTGCGTTCCCTAATCCGCCGGATTTGTAGCCCGCGAATTCAACGGTGCCTTCGTCGGCCGCCATAATGGTGCTCTTGCCGATCATGTCGATGCCGTTATGCATCCGTCCCCAGCGCGCGCCCTGATAGCTTGTCACGCGTGCCCCGGACACCGGCCAGATGAATTTGCCTGAGCCTTCTCCCCGGATGACCTTCGTTCCTTTGAGAATGATCGTCGCGGTCGGCTTCACCAGCACTTTAAGATTTACCTGTTCCTCTTCGATCAGCGAGCCGTTGCGCTTGAGCAATCGGTAGGTAACCTGCTGGCTGCCCGGTGTGCCTTCCCGGAGCACCTTCTGCTGTCCCAGCTTCATCGTATCATTCTTGCGATATTCGATAGGCGCCTCGATCGTCTCGATCTCTGTGACCTCTTCCTCGGAGTTCACGTTTAGAATCGGAGGCTCCTCCTCGGACAGATCGAGGACATCGCCGACATTAATGAAGTCGTTCTTAATCCATTTGTTGTTCTGATAGATAAGTTCTTCGGAAATATTCAGCTTGGCGGCGATGCATCCAATGCAATCCCCTTGCTTGACCGTATACTCGCGGGGAATCGGCTCCCCTTCCGTCAAGGCGACGAACAGCTCCTCCGGGTCGGCCAGCTCGGAGGCATCGATGTCCGCCTTGACCATCTCTACCTTCTCAGCGAAACTGACGGATGTCACGACGCGCTGCGGCTTTGCCTCATCGGCTGCCGCGTCCGCTGCGGCGTTCGTGCTTGCCGACAACGAGCGAACCTCCGGTTCGGTCTTCTTCGCGAGCAGCCGGGCGGGCGCGTATTTGTTCTTGACGCGCTGCAGCAGCTTCTTCGCGGTCATCTCGTCGCGGACGACTCCGACGACTTCGCCGTCGACGACAACCTCTACGCCGACCGCATGGGTTTGGAGCATGCTCTCGAGACGGGCCAACGTTGCTTCGTCGTCGGTCTTTTTCTTATACGCCCGCTCTTCCGAATAGGAGACCTGGTTATCGTTTAAGACCATCTGCACCGGAGAATCGGCTGTCTCCAGCGCTGCGACCTTCGCCGCGACGAATTGCTCCACCTTGTCCTGGCTGCTGATCTCTCCGGCGACTTCGCCGTTAACCATGACCTTATAGTAATCTACCCGATTTGCCTCTACGTAATTGAATCCAAGAATGCCTGCCGCGGCAATGACGGCCAAACTGCAGGATGCGATGAGAATCGGCTTGCGGTATTTGCGTATTCCTGTATGTGTCTGTCTCTTTGTTGTTGAAGAGTGGTTGCTTTGTGCTTGAGCGGATCGAACGAACCGGAAGGTTTGCCGCGCAGCGACAAGGATTTTCCGGATTCGATCCATTCCCTTTAAATCGGCCATGATCTTCCCCTTTTCCCTTGCTTTCGGTGTTCATTTTCCCGGTTTTGGCAGAAAGCTCGTACCTCACTTTAGCATAGGTCTAATGGCACTATCAACCATTTGGAACCATTAGAATTATGAAAAATGGCAAGAGCCCCCGGCGATAAACACCGGGAGCCCGCGATATTGTAAGCGTTTTATAGGTCTGACCAAGCGAATAGTTAAGGAGTTTGGCGTCCCAGAAGACGTCCCATGATTTGGGCATATTCCGCCTCGGTAAGGGCCGATTTAAGCATTTCCTGGAGGCCTGTCAGCTCCCCTGCGGTCAAGCCGTCCTTCAAGGCATCCGACAGCTGCTGCAGCTGCTCTTGATTCAGCTTCGAGACCACCAGGGAATAGAGAACTTGCCTGTCCTCATCGCTTAATTGGGTCCAGGCTGACTCCGCCTGGAATACGGGTATGGAGCCGTTCGGCGCTTCATCCGTTTGCGGTGCGTCGCTGCCCTGTACCGGCTGCTCTGGGACCCCTTCATCCCCGCCCCCGGTCGTTGCTCCGCCGTCCGTCCATGCCCCTCCGGCCTCACTCGGGGATGGCGGAGGTTCGGGCGACTGACTTTCCGCTTGGGAAGTTTCGCTCTCCGGCTTCGCCCAGGCTCCTGAAGACGGATCTATCTCGTCCGTATCAGAATCGTCAACTGAGTCTTTAGAACTAGACTCTTCCTTCGTCTGCTCTCCAGAGGAGCGCTCCTGCGACGGCGTGCGGTTGGCTTCGATCTCCTTCTTCGCCGGCTTATCCGCTCCCCATAACGTTCCCCAGACTCCGCTGAGCGCTATCGGCTGTATATCGAACGGAAGCCCTAGTTGCTTTACCGCCGATTCCATATAGCTATTCACGATATAGCCCGTCGTCCATATACATAAGAAGCTGAGCAGCAAAGCGGTCGCCCCCATCCGGATGACCCAGCTTACCCACTTAAACATCCCGCTACCTCCTGCGCATCGTTTTCATAGCTTTTAGTATGGGCAAACCTCCCTGGAAACATTCACTTTGGTTCCTTTGATGATGATAGGAACGGGTAATTCGCAACTCGGAGCTGCTCCGTACCCTCTCCTAGCTCACAATTAGTTTAACTTTTCCCAACTATCGCGCTCTCAGCTACCCCTGCCGGCCGATCGTTCGACTTTATGACAACTACTGCGCTCCGAGCGGGCTTCACGTAGGCAGATAGTTTTGTAAAAGCAAACTACTGCACTCGGCAGCAGCACCGAGCAGGCAGATAGTTATGTAAAAGCAAACTACTGCACTCCGCAGCAGCACCGAGCAGGCAGATAGTTATGTAAAAGCAAACTACTGTGCTCCGCAGCAGCACCGAGCAGGCAGATAGTTATGTAAAAGCAAACTACTGCACTCCGAAGCAGCACCAAGCTGGCAGATAGTTATGTAAAAGCAAACTACTGCACTCCGAAGCAGCACCAAGCAGGCAGATAGTTATGTAAAAGCAAACTACCGCATTCCGAAGCAGCACCGAGCAGGCAGATAGTTGTGTAAAAGCAAACTACCGCACTCCGAAGCAGCACCAATCAGGCAGATAGTTATGTAAAAGCAAACTACCGCACTCCGAAGCAGCACCGAGCTGGCAGATAGTTATGTAAAAGCAAACTACTGCACTCCGCAGCAGCACTAAGCAGGCAGATAGTTATGTAAAAGCAAACTACTGCACTCCGAAGCAGCACCGAGCTGGCAGATAGTTATGTAAAAGCAAACTACTGTGCTCCGCATGGATGTAGACTCAAAAGTAGACACGCTGTAACAGCGACCAATACATGTCATGGGTGATATCCGTCAGCATTTTGATGAGGAGTTCAAACGTCAAACCGTAAAGCACATGCTAGAAACAGGTAAGACTCCGTCTGAGGTTTCAAAAGAGTTAGATGTCCCCGTCAGCAGCTTGAGGCGCAGAACCGTGAACAGCAAGAGGAGCTTGAGATCCTAAAAAAGGCAATGCATTTCTTCACCAAAGATCGAAGTTGATATAGCAAGTTCAGCATCATTTCGCCTTCAAGCGACGTTGCGCGAAGACGGCTGGGTGTACCGTGGCTCGCCTTATGAAATAGAAAGGCCGGAAGACGCCATTCCGCGCGTCCCCGGCCTTCCATTCTTTCTATCTATCAGATGCCGTCAATCCACTTACTCACCTTGTCGGCGTTATTTTCCACCCATTTCCTGGAGGCCTCTTCTTCGCTCATGCCTCCGTTGATGTCTACCATAACGGCTTCCATGTCGGCGGGCGTCCATTCAAACTGGTCCAGAAACTTATAGGCCTCCGGTTGATCGTCCTTCAAGCCGAGTCTGACCAGCGTGTGGATCTGCTCGTCGCCCCCGTATACGCCCTTGGGATCATCCAAATATTTCAGATCCATCTTGGCAAACATCCAGTGAGGCGTCCAGCCCGTGACAATAATCGGCTCTTCCTTCGCATAGGCATCCTGCAGCACCTTGGCCATCGCGGCGGAGGAGCTCTCCAGCAGCTTCCAATCCTTCAGCTCGTATTGCTCGATGACCTTGGCGGTGGCCGTCATAATTCCCGCTCCCGGCTCGATACCGGTGATCGTATAGTTGACCGATTGGCCGACATCGCCCTTCAAGTCTTCAATAGAGGAAATGTCCATATAAGTCGGAACAGCCAGACCGACCTTCGTTCCATCGAGATTCATGCCGAGATCCTCGAATTTGTCCTTGTTCGGCTCGTAATAGTTTTCTCCGTGCGTGCTGGGCAGCCAGGCCGCCACCATGGCATCGGCGCTGCCGTCAGAGATTCCGAGGTACATCGGCCCCGCATCGACCTGAAGCATGTTGACCTTGTAGCCCAGCTTGCTCTCCAGCACCTCTCTCACGACGTTCGTGCTCGCAATCTCGGAATCCCATGCTACATAGGCGAGCGTGATGGTTTTATTTTTCGCCGGAGAACCGGAGCCTTTGCTCTCATTGTCTCCCTTAGAGCATCCCGCAAGCACGAATGCAAAGACCATTACGGTAGTCAGCAACAGATTTACGCTTTTTTTCAAACTCATCACTCATCCTTTTCGTTTTTTGGTCACCAGATTTTGTGTGATCCGGTCCAGTATGATCGCCAGTACGACGACAGCCAGGCCCGCTTCGAAGCCGACTCCGGTCTTCGTCTGCGTAACCGCCCGGTATACGTCCACCCCGACGCCCTGCGCTCCGATCATCGACGCTACGACAACCATGGACAGCGCCAGCATAATCGTCTGGTTGATGCCTGCCATAATGGTCGGCACGGCTATGGGTAGCTGCAGCTTCAGCAGCTTCTGCATCGGAGTCGAGCCGAAGGCGTCCGCCGCCTCGACCAGATCGCCGGGAACCTGGCGAATGCCGAGATTCGTCAAGCGGATGGTCGGCGGAATGCTGAATATCACGGACGCCACAACGCCGGGCACGACGCCAAGCGAGAAGAAAGACACCGCCGGCAGCAAATATACGAACGCCGGCATCGTCTGCATGAAATCGAGCACGGGCGTCACAATCTTCTGCACCTTCTCGTTTCGAGCGCATCCGATTCCTATAGGAACCCCAAGCAGGATAGAGATCAACGACGCCGTCAGCACCAGAGCGAGCGTCTCCATCGTGTTCTCCCAGTAGCCAAGGTTGTAGACGAGGAACAACCCGAGAAGCGTGAACAAGGCCACTCTAGCTTTCGCTATCCAATAGGCCAGCACCGTAAACAGCGCAATCAGCACAAGCGGGGGCAACGCGTTAAAGCCGTCGGCCAAGCCGTTCACAATCGAACCGATGAACACCTTAATGCCTCCGAAGACAGGTCCCGCGTTCGATTCGAGCCAGGCCTCTCCGGCTTCGACCCATTTCCCGATAGGGATTTTTGGAAGGTCCAGATTCATGGCGCTTCACCCGCTTCCGGCCCGCTGCCCGGATTGCCGTCGCTGCCGCCATGGCTGCCACCGCTTAATGCGGACAACACGGCCCCGCGGATAATGATGCCCAGCAGCCGCTGACGCTCGTCCACGACCGCAACCGGGATTTTGGCCGAGCTGACCGTATCGAACAGCTCCCCGAGAAGCACCTCGGGAGGGACGGTTGTCATGTCCCTAATGAGGATGTCCTCCAGTGTCCGCCCGGATCTCGCCGCTTCTGCAGAGGCTTCGGCCGTTACAACGCCGATCAGCTTCCGGCTCTTGTCCACGACATACAGATTGGAGATGCCGCGATCCCTCATAAGCTGCAACGCGACCCGCGGTCCGCGATCCATCGCAATCGTCTCGGCGCGAATCATGACGTTAGCGGCTGTCAGCACCTTCGACAGGTCGACATCCTCCACGAAGCGCTCCACGTAAGCGTTCGCGGGATGGGTCAGGATTTCCTCGGGCGTGCCGATCTGAACGACGGCTCCATCCTTCATCAGCGCGATCCGGTCGCCGATCCGCAGCGCTTCGTCCAAGTCGTGAGTAATGAATATAATCGTCTTCTTCATCGTCGATTGAAGCTCCAGCAGCTCATCCTGCATATCCTTGCGGATCAGCGGGTCCAGCGCGCTGAACGCTTCGTCCATCAGCAGAATATCGGGATCGTTGGCCAGGCCGCGGGCGAGGCCGACACGCTGCTGCATCCCTCCGCTTAGCTCCTCCGGACGTTTGTCCTCCCAGCCGGCCAGGCCGACCAGAGCAAGCGTATCCTGCGCTTTCTTGCGCCGGATCTCTCTGGATTCGCCTTGAATCTCCAAGCCGTATTCCACGTTCTCCAGCACCGTTCTATGCGGGAACAAGGCGAATTTCTGAAATACCATGCTGATCGTCTTGCGTCTCACCTGGCGGAGCTCCTCGGCGTTCAGCTGCACGATATCTCTTCCGTTGATCAGCACCTTCCCCGAGGTCGGCTCAATCAATCGGTTGAGCAGCCGTACGAGCGTCGACTTCCCGCTGCCCGACAAGCCCATGATGACGAAGATTTCTCCCTGCTCGATGGAGAAGCTGACGCGGTTGACCCCGACGGTGAGCTTGGCTTCCTTGGCGATCCGCTCCTTGGACCAGCCCTCCTCCAGAAGGCGATAGGCCCGTTTCGGATCGTTGCCGAATACTTTCGTTAACGACTGTACTTCGATAATCGCCATCTAACTCCCCCTTCTTTCCATTCTCATCTTTCTCATCTAGCGGCTTTTACAAGTGTAGACCTCTCCCGTCGGGAGGGTCAAAACGGATATCGCTCCGTATAGTACGTACAGTTTTAACTTTACATACTTTTTTTACTGTATGCTCCGTTTTACTCAAACTTCCTCCCGAAGCGCTATCTTTACTTACGGGCTACTCTTTTTTACAATAGGAGACAATGGTTCGCGACAGTTCAATGAGCGGTAATTAAGGAGTGTACAGCATGGCGCCTATCGAGGGCTTAACAGAAGAACAGATCAGGGTAATCGAGAAATCGCGCCGACGCGTCGTCGATTCCATCGGCAACAATATGGATCTGTACGGCGTCACGACGTCGATCGGGCATCTGTACGGCATGATGTATTTTCACGGCGGTCCCGTCACGCTCGACGAAATGGGAGAAGAGATGGGGCTTAGCAAGACTAGCATCAGTACAGGGATGCGCACTCTGGTAGATTTGAAGATGATCAGCAAGATATGGGGCAAAGGCTCAAGGAAAGACTTGTACGAGGTGGAAGAGGACTGGCATCAGAATTTCGTCGATTATTTCTCCATCAAGTGGCGCAAGTCGCTGGAGATGAACATGACGGCCTTGAATAAATCGTTAAAGGAGCTGCGTGCGCTTCGCGACGAGAACCCCGATAACGAGCAGCTGACCGCTCAGATCGAGCTCGATATGGCGAAGATGACGCACGCCCAGCAATACTATAAGTGGCTCGACCGTTTTATCGATGCGCTGGAGTCCGGGGACATTTTCGATTGGGTACCTAGAGAGGACAGCTAAGCGTCCGACAGAATTAACCGTCCGGGGGTTCCCGCAGGCGGTGTTTGCTCGAATGAACCTGTGGCGGCCTAGTCCGCTTCCATGTGATCAAAAAAACCCGTTTAGCGAATTTCCGCTAAACGGGTTTTCGAATTAGGAATTGTAGATCTGAACAACCGGATTCGTCTGCTCGCGATTGCGTCCCACAGAGAAGATCGCGATCGGAATGCCTGTCAGTTCCGTAATCCGTTGGATAAAACGCTGCGTAGTCTGCGGCAGATCGGAGATTTGCTTCGCACCGGAAATATCCTCGCTCCAGCCCGGAAGCTCCTCGTAGACCGCTTCGCACTCCTCCAGCAGCTTAAGGTTAGCCGGATAGTGCTCCATCAGCTCTCCTCGGAACTTGTAAGCCGTACAAATCTTGACGGTCTCAAGTCCAGTCAGAACGTCGAGGGAGTTCAGAGACAGCCCTGTAATCCCGCTTACGCGGCGCGCATGGCGGACAACGACAGAGTCGAACCAGCCCACGCGGCGAGGACGGCCGGTAACCGTGCCGTATTCATGCCCCTTGTCGCGAATCCATTGGCCGATCTCGTTATCCAGCTCGGTCGGGAATGGGCCGTCGCCCACGCGCGTTGTATAGGCTTTGGCTACGCCGATGACTTGCTGGATTTTCGAAGGGCCTACGCCCGAACCGATGCACACGCCGCCGGCCGACGGGTTCGAGCTTGTGACGTACGGGTATGTGCCTTGGTCGATGTCCAGCATGACGCCTTGCGCGCCTTCGAACAGAACCTTTTTCCCTGAATCGATCGCGTCGTTCAGCACGACGGAAGTATCCGTTACGTAAGCACGCAGCTTCTCGGCGAGAGCCAGATAATCCTTGATGATGCTCTCCGGATCAAGCGCCTCTCCGTTGTACATCTGCGTAATGACTTGATTTTTGTCCGCGATAATGGCGCGTGCCTTCTCCTCGAACGCTTCCGGCACCATCAGATCGGCGATGCGAATCCCGTTGCGTGCCGCTTTATCCATATAACAAGGACCGATGCCTTTGCGCGTCGTACCGATCTTGTTGTCCGCTTTGCGATCTTCCTCCAAAGCGTCCAGCACAAGATGATAAGGCATGATGACATGAGCGCGGTCGCTGATTTTCAGATTATCGGTTGAAAATCCGTTGTCGTGGATGTACTGGATTTCTTCCACCAGAGCTCCCGGATTAATGACCATTCCGTTGCCGATGACGCATAGTTTATCTTGATTGAATATGCCAGAAGGAACCATCGTTAACTTGTACTTTTTGTTATCGATTAGGATAGTATGCCCGGCGTTATTTCCGCCTTGATAACGAGCAACGACATCAGCTTTTTCCGCCAGAAAATCGGTGATTTTCCCTTTGCCTTCGTCTCCCCATTGCGTACCTACAACAACGACTGTTGACAATGCGATCCCTCCATCCGAATGCGCTTACTACGCATATCGGCATGATAGTGCCGCCCGATATCGCGCAGGTGCGATCAGGCAGCAAGAATAGTTTATCAACTGTATTCCAGGAAGTCAACGGAAAAACGAACGATGCCGCGACCACCTATATTAATGTTCGGAATTTGGTTGAATAGTTACCGATTTAAGCGCTCCCCGCATAGGCTTCCGCGTGAGAACGGTCAAGACTGACGAACTTATTAAAGTTTTTCAAGAAGACCAGCTCTACTGTGCCCACCGGGCCGTTCCGCTGCTTCGCGATTATGATCTCGATAATATTTTTCTTCTCGGATTCTTTGTCGTAGTAGTCGTCGCGATACAGAAACGCAACGATATCGGCATCCTGCTCGATGGAGCCCGATTCCCGCAAGTCGGACATCATCGGGCGCTTGTCCTGCCGCTGCTCGACCCCCCGCGACAGCTGGGACAGCGCAATGACCGGAACCTCCAGCTCACGCGCGATCTGCTTAAGCGTACGGGAAATTTCCGAGACCTCCTGCTGCCGGTTCTCCCCGGCTTTGCCGCGGCCTTGAATCAATTGAAGGTAGTCGATCAAGATCATGCCGAGCCCCTTCTCTTTCTTCAACCGGCGGCACTTGGCGCGAATATCGGACACGGTGATGCCCGGCGTATCGTCGATATAGATCTGCGCTTCCGACAGCGAGCCGATGGCCATGGACAGCTTCTCCCAGTCGTCGCCTTCCAGATGCCCCGTTCTCATGCGCTGGGCGTCCACGTTCGACTCCGCGCAAATAATCCGTTGGACAAGCTGGGCGGCGGACATCTCCAGACTGAAAATGGCGACCGTCTCGGAAGCGCGAACCGCTACGTTCTGGGCAATGTTCAGCGCGAAGGCGGTTTTCCCTACGGATGGGCGCGCCGCCACGATAATCAGATCGTTCGGCTGGAAGCCCGAAGTCATCCGATCCAGATCGACGAAGCCCGAGGGGATGCCCGTAACGCCGCCGCGGTTGTTGAACAGAAACTCGACGCGCTCGAACACCTCCATGAGCACGTCCCGGATGCTGATGAACCCGGTGGAGGTTCGGCGGCTGGCGATTTCCATAATCCGCGCCTCGGCATCGTTAAGCAATACGCCGACGTCCTCTTCCGTCGCGTAACCGTTGGAGACGATCTGAGTGGCCGTACGGATCAGACGACGAAGGATGGCCTTCTCCTCGACAATCGTCGCGTAGTATTCCACGTTCGCCGCCGTCGGAACCGCATGCGCCAGCTTCGTAAGGTAGATGATTCCCCCGACCTCTTCCATCTGTCCGAGATCTTGAAGCCGAGCCGTTAGCGTGACGAGATCGATGGGCTCGTTGTCATCGTTCAACGCCGTCATCGCATCGAAGATCCGCTGATGCGAGACGCTGTAGAAGTCCTCCGACTTGAGGCGCTCCATCGCCGCAACGAGAGCCTCTACTTCCAGCAAAATCGCACCGAGCACAGCCTGCTCGGCTTCCAGATTCTGCGGCGGAATGCGATCATACATCAGCTGCTGATCTCCGTTTCCGTTCATCGCTTATTCCTCCAAGACTTGTACGCTTAGCGTGCCCTTTACGTCCGGATATAATTTTACGGCTACCTTCGTAACGCCAAGCACGCGAATCGGATCGTCCAGCTCGATCTTGCGCTTGTCGACCACGATGCCCTGCTGCTCCAATGCTTCCGCGATCTGCTTGCTCGTAATCGCACCGAACAGCCGACCGCCTTCGCCGGCTTTCGCCTTGATGACAATCTTCAACTCGTTAAGCCGCGCAGCGAGCTCCTGAGCTTCCTTCTTCTCGTTATCCTTCTTCTTCTGCACGGAGGCCGCTTGCTGATTCAACGTCTTCTTCGCGCCCTCGGTAGCGAGCTGAACTACGCCCTTCGGCAGCAGAAAATTACGGGCATACCCTTCGGATACCTCTTTGATCTCGCCCTTCTTCCCTTGACCCTTCACGTCCTGCAAGAAAATTACTTTCATTCGAATAACCCCTCTTCCTTCTCAAGATCTTGTAATACAAGCTTCAGCCTTGCGGCCGCTTCGGCTATCGTGCCTTGCATCTGGGCGGCGGCATTGGTGAAATGTCCCCCGCCGCCCAGTCTTTCCATTACGATCTGGACGTTGATCTGCCCCAGGGAACGCGCGCTTATGCCCACAAGGCCGTCCTGCCTCATGCCCAGTACGAATGAGGCTTTGATTCCCGTCATATTCAGCAGCGTATCCGCTGCCTGCGCGATCAGCAGCTGCGGCAGCTGCTTGCCGTTATCCGCCGCCGCGATGGCGATGCAATCGCGGTACGTCTCCGCGTGGCGGATAATTTCCGCCTTGCGGATGTACTCCTCCAGGTCCTCTTTCAGCATCCGCTGAATGAGCACGGAGTCCGCGCCATTGCGCCGCAAGAACGAGGCCGCTTCGAACGTGCGTGAGCCCGTGCGGAAGGCGAAGTTTTTTGTGTCGACGGTGATGCCCGCCAGCAGAGCGGTCGCTTCGCGCACGTCCAGCACGACCCGTTCGTGGATATATTGCAGCAGCTCCGTCACCAGCTCGCAGGTGGAAGACGCGTAAGGCTCCATATACACGAGAACGGCCTCGTCGATGAATTCCTCGCTACGGCGATGGTGATCGACGATGACGATTCGTTCCGTCCCTTGAAGCAGGCGGGGCTCGGCGACCATCGTCGCCTTATGGGTATCCACGACGACGGCAAGCGACCGCTTGCCCATCAAGCCCATCGCTTGCTCCGGCGTGACGAAGCGCTTCATCAGCTTCTCGTCTTCCTTCAGCATATCCATCATCCGCTGGATGGCGGGGTTAACGCCCTCAAGCACAATATAAGCTTCCTTGCCGTAGATCTGCGCGGCCTTCAGAACGCCGATTGCCGCTCCGATGGCATCCATGTCCGGCATTTTGTGACCCATGATCACCAGGTTGTCGCTTTCCTTCATCAGGTCGCGAAGCGCGTGGGCGATCACCCTTGCGCGCACCCGCGTGCGCTTCTCCACCGCGTTGCTCTTGCCGCCGTAGAAGCTTTGACGCTGCCCGAACTTGACGACGGCCTGATCCCCGCCTCGCCCGAGCGCAATGTCCAAGCTGCCTTGCACAAGATGGCCCAGCTCCACGGCGCTGTCCGAGCCGGATGCGAATCCGATGCTCAGCGTCATCGGCAGCTTCTGTTCAATCGTAATCTCTCGCACGTCATCCAGCAGCTCGAAGCGCGATTGCTCCAGATTTTTCAGCGTGCCCTGATTCGTAATGACCATATAGCGATCCGAGGACAATCGGCGCAGAAGCAGGCCGTATTTCAATGCCCATTCGTTGATCTCTCCGGTTACCTTGGACAGCATTAACGCGCGCTGCTGCTCATCCATCCCCTGCGCAACCTCTTCGAGGTTATCCATCATGACGATGCCCAGGGCCAGCTTCTCTTCCTCGTAACGCTTCTTGAGCGTCCAGCGCTCGGTAATATCGACCACATAGAGCACGCGTTCATTCACGCGAAGCTGCAGATCGTAGACCCGTCCGCCGATCGTAATCTCATGGCCCGGTTCCTTGTCCTTGCCGGAAGGCTGAAGAACCGGAAAATGCGCGAACAACGACTCCCCGACAATCGAAGCTTTGCTTATAACCGTTCCGATGTAGGCGTTGTGCCATTGGATTTCCTTATTTTCATCAAAGATTACGATGCCGAAGGGCAGTTGACCGATAACGTCGTTTCCAACGCTCTTGATCCGGTAGGACAATGTTAATACGTAGTCGTCCAGGTCCCGGCGAAAGGCTTTCTCCGCCAGAATGCCATATACGGCGATTCCCCCGCCCAGCACCAGACCAAGCAAGCCCAGCAGCCACTGGTACCAAGCCAGCGCTACCGTCAGCATAAAGATCAACACCAGCGCCCATACGATATGCATGCCGTGCCATCGCTGCACGAGAAACTTGGGCATTTCCGCTTCTCTCCCGTCTAATTGGCGTTATTCGTGGGCTCTATGGAGAGCCCCTGCAGAAAACCGCCTTATTTCACGAAGTATTTACGCAGCGGGAAGGCCGCGTCCAACAACCCGATAAGAAAAGTCCAGGGTAGCATCAGAAGAGGAATGCATAGCAGCAGCGGGGCGATCTTCGGCCAATCCTTGTTGTCTGCCAGGAAGAACAGAAATCCGATTGCCTGGATCGTAAATGCGATCTGCAGAACCGGAACAAGATTATATATGGCTATCCACCAATAGCCGCCTTGATCCTTGGACATCGCAGAGACGGCAAGCATTGCGATAAAAAAGTACAGCAACAGGCTTCTCGGCACTCTCCACGTCTTCGCTTCCGGAAGCGCCGGCGCTTCGATGTCGACCGTTCGCAAGGCCAGTCTGGAGAGCCCGTGGCCCGTTGCGGCGATCACGAAGGCCATTGTGAGCACTACCGTCGGAAGGTACAGGACTATGGCATCAATCAAGTTTTTAAAAGCCTCGACTACCCAGCCGGACTCGACAAGCTTGGCGTTTTCCAGGCTTTGCGTAACCACCGCCACCAGCTCGGCCTTCACATCAATGTCGATCATAATCGAGAAGAAGACAAGTCCCAACAGCATTTGCGCCAGCAAAATCACGAATCCGGCGGTCAGCGCCGCCCTCGCCGAGCTGCCTTTCTTGTACAGGTGCCCCATACCTATTGCCGGAACGAGGTAGATCAAACCCAGCGCCGCAACCATCGGCCCCAGCACTCCGGTCAGCAGGTAAGCTATAATTCCGACAGGAACCAAATGCAAGACGAAGGACTTAATATCCAGCATCGTGAACAGTACGATAAAAGGAACCATTAATAAAAATAAACTAAATACACTAAAAGGCGTCGCCAGCAAAAGCAGCAGTACGACCGCCGCCGCACTCCATGCCAGCGATTTCCAACTGATGTTCAACCGATTCACCTCTTGCGGATGTGTTCGGACAGCTCGGAGAGATCCTGATAATGCTCCTCCAACTGATGCCCTTCTTGTTTAAGCCTATTTAGCTTGTCCGCGATGGCATTATCTACTTCCCGGTAGGGTATGCCAAGCCTTCGGCCCAGAATATAAGAGCTCGCGATTAATCCTGCCAATCCGTCCACTACGCGCGCCGTACTGCCATCCCAGATGGCTTTGAACAAGCGGGACATTTGATCGACGACTTCGGTTTTGAGCCACTCGATCATTCTCGTCCGAGTCGCCACATCCAAGTCACGTTCCATCGCTATTCCTCCCACGCTTCGTCTCTTCTTAGATGCGGAAGCCCAGAAAGTTGCAAATCTCATTATAGCACAAAATCAACACTGTACGGCACCCGTTTGTCGCTGGGCCATTCCGTCCGCACAGGTTTTTCTTCCTCCGCCGCAAACGGCGCTTGAACTAAAAACCCGCTTGCGGCAAGCGCAAACGGGTTCCTTATCTCTTCATCGCCGCTGGCTCTCAAGCTTCTGTCAGCTTGAATGCAGCGCCGTCCTTCGTCAGCTTCCAGCCTTGCGCCTTAAGCGCGGACACGGGCACATAGCTGCGATCTCCGACGGAAAGCAGCTTCACGCGCGTTCCGTCCGCCCAGACCAGCTCATAGCCCCGCTCCAGAATCAGCTCGCCGACCTGCGGTGCGGGCACATCGACCGAGGCGGCTTCCGAGCTTTCGGCCGCTGTCGCCACCCGCTTCGTCTTGTCCCATTCCACCGCGTAGCCGTGGCTCTTCAGCGCTTCCAGATCCACGTAGTTGGCGCTGCGATATTCCAACAGCGTAAGCTCCGATTGTCCCCAGGCCAGCGCCGGCCCCCCCGCCTTCACGCGCAGGAATTCGCTCTTGATCGGCTGTCCCGCGTGAATATCCTTGTGAATGCCCTGCTCGTCCAGGGCCACTTGTCCGTTCACAAGCACATACTTGATCCCTGCGGATACAATCTCAGGCTTCGCCACGGTGGATTTATCGCTGATCGTGTCGTAGTCGAACACGACAATATCCGCATCCATTCCTTTGGCGATCCGTCCCTTCTTCTGCAGGGCGGGCGCTTGCTTCTCCAGGCGCTGCGCGGGCATCAGCGACATCTTCGCAATCGCGTCGGACAGCGAGATGACCTCCTGCTCCCGAACGTAGAGACCCACCGTTCTGGCGAAAGTTCCCGAGGCCCGCGGATGGTTGTTGAAGCCCGGCTCCAAAATGGCGTCGCTGCCGATCATGACGAACGGCGCCTTCAGCGAATCGATAACGTCCTGCTTCGGAATCGCATAGGCTACGGCAAGCTTGCCTTCCTTCTGATATTTGCGGAAGGTCTCGGCCGTCAGCCGCTCGTCGGTTCCCGCGATCTGAAGATCCTTATAAGTAATCCTGAACCGCTCCTGCCAGCCCTCGTCGAATCTGGCGGAGTTCAAATACGTGCCCCAGTAGTCGTAAGGATAGATGCAGGATGTAATATCCAGCCCTTCTTCGATCGCATCGGACACCATTTGCAGCGATTGCAGCATAGAGAAGGTGCCGCCGGTGCTGTTGATGTGATCGATATGTACCGCCGCCCCGGAAGCGCGGGCGTAGCCGAGCAGCTCGTTGATCGCATCAATGTTCGTTCCCGGCTCCTCCATGTCGGAGTATCTCGCATGGAAGTAGACCGGCACATTGTACTTCTTCGCCAGCTTCATGAGCGGCAATATCTCTTTGTCGTTTACTCCAGGGACGTATTCCAGACTGAACGAGATTCCCAGCACGCCGTTGTTCAGCGCCTTCTCCGCTTGATCCACCAACGTCTGCGTCTGTTCCGGCTTGGCCGTGTCGTAGCGGCTCAGCTTGAACTGGTTGCGCGCCTGGGTGTAGAAGAACGAGGCCCCGAAATGTACAGGAGTCCTGTTGCGCTCGTAATAGGGGTACCATTTCTCCGGGCTGGCCGTGCCTCCATGCATGGCGATATTCGTCGTCACGCCATCGGCAATCTTGTTCCACACGCCGACAGGATTAGGATCGTATGAAAGGTTGTCGATAAAGCCCGGGGCTACGACAAGTCCCTTCGCCTCGATCGTCCGCTTGCCCTTAAGGGGCTGATCGGTTACGAGCGCGATCTTGCCGTCCTGCACCGCAACATTCAATCCTTCCCGGTCCAGCTTGGTCTCGGGATTAATGACACGGCCATTGGCGATGACGATGTCGTACGTCCTGTCCAGCTCCGCGGAGGTCGCCTGATCAATCTCCGCCGAGGCATTCTCGGCGGACGCCTGCGGGGAAGTCGACGAACCGTCGGAAGCCGTTCCTTTAGCCGTGCTCGTATTGCCGCTACTCGTGCCGGGGGAGGATAACGGGCCGTCTCCGCCTCCCGAGAACAGGGATGAGGCCGCCCATGCGCCGCCCGCAACGGCCAACACTGCGATCAGAATCAATAAAGGATACTTGGTACGATTGCGTCGATTGCTCCGGCTGTAAGTCATTGTCCCTCCAAAAGGTGTCCAATATTTTCCTATGCTTCCCTTTTCAAGCCTTTTTCATTCTGAACGGGCGGGAGAAGCAGCTTCTCGCAATAATCGATAATATCGCTCCGGCGTACAATGCCGATGAACCGGTTCATATCATCCACAACCGGGACGAAATTTTGCGTTTTGGCGAGCGAGATTAAATCCTCCATATTCGCGTCGATGCGAACCGGCAGATTGTTCATCCTAAGCGGAACGTCGCTTAGCGAGACCCGATGGAGCTGATCGAAGCTCAGGTCGGGGTTCGCCTTCAGATACCACAGCAGATCCCCTTCGGTAACGGTGGACTTATATTCTCCGGTCTCGCCGATTACGGGAACTGCCGTATAACGATGTCGCTCCATGCGCTCCAGCGTCTGGCGAAGCGTCGCGTCCTCGCTGACGCATACGACCTCCTGCTTGGGCAGTAGAAAAAATGCAATATTCATACGTTCCTCCTCCGTGGCGACGAAGACCCTGCAAATGCTTGCTTTAACAACCCCATTATATCACGCCTTGCCGACGATTCACCATCGGGGAAAGGCGCTATTTGTCCATTTATAGCGAACGATCGGGGGAGGCGCCCCCCTCATCTGTATCCTTGCTCTTCCCGGGAACGGTCAATTGGGCGACCGCCGTATTGGGGTCCATCCAAACCGCAATCGTAGAGCGCACCGCGGCCAAATCTTCCTCATCGCTCACGAAGTACCATAGATTTTGCTTGCCCATTCGCTGGCCTTCGCCTTTAAGCGTATAGCTTTGAATCTCATGGCCTGTCTGAAGAAACTTTTTGGCTAGCTCGCTCATCGTCGAAGGCGGAAGATCCGTCAGAAAGTTGTCCCCGACGATATCCAGCACATCGGGAATCTTGTTCCATTGCTGCATGGAGGATGCCTTGGAGATCAGCTCCTCCATAAACACCCGGTTGCGTTCCGTACGGGACATGTCCCCTCCCGCATCCTCACGGTAACGGACGTAATTGAGCGCCTCTACGCCGGTGTAGCTGTCCTTGTTCGCCTTGACGGTGAACTTCTCATGGTTGGGGTCCTTGTTCACGATATCCTTGCCGATCGGCAAATGAATGCCTCCAAGGGTGTCCACGACTTTCACGAATCCTTGGAAATTAATAGAGGCATAGTGATCGATCTTCGCATCCAGCAGCTTCTCTACGCTGTTGACTGCCATCTCCGGGCCTCCGAACGCGTAGGCATGGGTGATTTTGTCCATCTTATCCTTACCCACGATGTCGGTATACGTATCGCGCGGAATCGAAACCATCAGCACGTTGCCGTCCTGCGGGCGCACCACCGCGTAGATCAAAGTATCGGAACGGCCCCGCTCCCGTGCTCTTGCGTCCACGCCCATCAACAGTACGCTGAACGGCTCCTCCACTTGTGGCGGCTCCGAAGCGACAGGTCTGTCGGTCAACGGCTGATAGGAATTGGCAAAGCTTGCCTCTACTTTATCCGCCAGAAAAATATCGTAGCCCCATGCGGAGATCGCGCCCCTGTTCGCGTATCCAACGCCCGCCAGGACAATCAGCGCAACAACCGTGGGAATGAGTATCTTTTGCCAACGACGCAGCTTGTTCATATAAACCTCTCTCCTTTTTCTGTCCTCATGGCCTATGTGTTCTCTCTCTACCAGGACCTAGACCCCTAATATACGATTCACAAGCATTGATTGTTACATTTAAACCTTAATATTTCATTAAACAAACCTGATAATTCCCACACCCCCAACATGTGCCAATGCAAGGCAAGCACGGTCTGATTAGGGAAAACCTCGACCAAAGTAGGGGAAGCTCCTCATCCCGAGGCCGTTCTGCTTCATCTCTCTTCCCCGTTATACTGCTAACATCGAGGAAACACAGGAGGATGAAAGCAAATGAAAGAAGCCGTGCTGCAGCTCCGCAACGTCACTAAGAGCATCGGCAAGCGCACGATTGTCAACGATCTCTCATTCGATATTCCCGCTGGCGAGGTCTTCGGATTTCTCGGACCTAACGGCGCCGGAAAAACGACGACCATTCGTATGATCGTCGGCTTGATCTCCATGACGAAGGGCGAAGTTCTAGTCAAAGGCATTTCCGTCCGCAAGCATTTCGAGCACGCCATGACGCACATCGGCGCTATCGTTGAAAATCCGGAGATGTATAAGTTCCTGACGGGCTATCAGAATCTTGTTCATTTTGCCCGCCGCCATTCCAATGTCACGAAGCAACGGATCGACGAGGTTGTCCAGCTGCTTGGTCTGCAGAATCGGATTCACGAGAAGGTCAAGCGTTACTCTCTAGGTATGAGACAGAGACTTGGCGTGGCGCAAGCTATTCTTCACAAGCCGTCCGTGCTCATCCTAGACGAGCCGACCAATGGACTGGACCCTGCGGGCATTCGCGAATTGCGCGACTATCTGCGCAGACTGACCCAGGAGGAGGGATTGTCCGTTATCGTATCCTCCCATCTACTGTCGGAGATGGAGCTGATGTGCGATCGCGTGGCCATCATCCAAGGGGGCAAGCTGATCGACGTCCGCTCCTTGCAGGAAGCCAAGAGCGAGCTGCAATCCAAGATTGTGATCGAAGTTAACGACACCGACTCGGCATTCCAGCTTCTGTCCGGCGCTTTCGACGGTCAGAAGGCGAGCCTCTCGGGAAATCGTATTGAAATCATAGCGGACAGAAGTCTTATTCCGAATATTGCCCGTTTGCTGGTGAAGGCGGAAATCGATATCTACGGCATTCACGCCACGCAGAAATCGCTTGAGGATCAGTTCTTGGAAATGACCGGAGGTGAGATGATTGTCTAGCATGGGGAACTTGCTTCGCAACGAGAACATGAAAATCTACCGGAGACCGCGTACGTGGCTCATGATCGGCTTTCTCGTAATCGTGCTGGGGCTGATGAGCGGCTTGATGAAGTGGGACGAGAGCCGCACATCCAAAGGCGACTGGGAACAAAACCTTAGGCAGCAGAACAGCCATTTCCAGACGGAAATCGCCAATAATCAAGACCTGGACTCGGACACCAAGGAGTACTTTACGAATGAAATCAAGTTCAATGAATATTACTTGGAGAACCAAATCAATCCCCACGAGCTGACCTTATGGGATTACGTGAACAGTTCGGCTTCGCTGGTTATGCTGATTACGATTCTGACCGTCATCGTCGCCGCCGACATGATCGCGGCTGAATTCACTTGGGGAACGATCAAGCTCCTGCTGGTCGGTCCGGCCTCGCGGACAAAGATCATGGCGAGCAAATACGTGGCGACGATGGGCTTCGCCCTGCTCTTGCTCATTATGGCCTTCGTGCTCGCCTTCGTCGCAGGCGGGATCCTGGGGGGCTTCGGTGGAATCAGCCAGCCTCATCTGGCCATTGGCTCCGACGGACTCGTGCACGAAAGCTCCATGATCCTGGATTCACTTCAGAAGTACGGTTATGCCATCGTCTCCATGCTGATGTACGTCACACTCGCCTTCATGATTTCCGCAGCGTTCCGCAGTTCTACAATGGCTATCGCTTTCTCGCTGTTGTTTATGCTCGTCGGCAATTCGCTGACCATGATCTTCAGCAGCTACAGTTGGGTGAAGTACCTGCTGTTCGCCAACATCGATCTCGCCCGGTACTTGCCGGGCGGCGAGCCGATTCGACCCGAGATGACCCTCGGCTTCTCGATCGGAGTGCTCGTTGCTTACTATGTCCTGTTCCAGTTCATCTCGTGGCTTCTGTTCACCAAGCGAGACGTGGCGACTTAATCCAATCCTGTATTCAGACAATCAGGTCGACCGGCTCATTAGGACAAGTGAAATAACAAAACCTAGTTGCCAAGGATCGCTGACTGAGCCGATGTCCGATCTGGCAAACGAAGTTCAAGGACAAAAAGAAGACGGCTCGATCATCCGTAAAGGGGATCGAGCCGTCTTCTTGTGTATTCTTCTTCCCTACGTCTATTGCCGCAGCTTCTGACCGGGAATAGTCAGCCTGCTCACTTGCCGATCAGTTCAACTTCGCCGCTGAGGTAGCGGTGCGCTTCAAAGGTTTGCGAAGCGGAGCGGATAGCGCCGGCGGCCCAATAGGACGCAGGCACATCGGACCAGCTCGGGCCACCGTCCGGCAGGGGCGGACGACCGAGCACGCGATTCAACAGTACGATCGCTTCGGCGCGCGTCACGCTCTGGTCGGGACGGAAGCTGCCATCCGCAAAGCCGGTAATCCAGCCCTCTCGTTCGGCGGCGGCAATCGATGAGGCAGCCCAATGGGATGCCGCATCCGGGAACCGGGAAAGGCCGGATGCCTGTGCTTCGCGCCATCTTACAAGCACTACGGCGAGCTCGGCGCGGGTCAGCGAATCGTTCGGGCTGAACCGCCCGTCAGACTTGCCGCCCATCCAACCCGCGGCGGATACCCGCTCGACTGCCTCGGCTGCCCAATGCGCTTGCGGCACATCCCGGAATGCCGTCGCTCTGTCGCCAACTGTGCGGGTATCGTTGTCCGCCGGTGTCAGCTTGGCTAGCAGGGCAGCAAGCTCCGCTCTCGTTACCGGCCGCTGAGGACCGAAGCTGCCTGCGGCATAGCCGCTGACGTAAGGCGCGAACAAAGCCTCGACCGGCTCGGCTTCTAGCACCGAGGCTCGCCCGGAAGCGCCGGAGCGCACCGCGATGCCGGTCGGGCGACCTTTCGAGTCATAACGAATCGTACCGGGTACGATCGAACTCGTGCCGTCGCCGTTCTCCAGGAAGACGGCCAGCTTGCGCAGGGCGGCTGAATCGAGCCCGTCCGGTAAAGGCAGCACTAGCCGAACGGCTTCGGCTCCCGCCGCATCCCCGGGATTTGCTGTTATTTCAACAGGAACGCTCACGAGCCGTGCTTGGTGCTCGCCCGCACCGGCTTTGCGGGCCCGGCTCAGCGTCTGTTCGGCATCCTTGGATTGCTGCAGAGCCTTCAACTGTACGATCAACTTGCTGTCCGCTGGAATCGAAACCCCTGTCGGCAATTCATAAGCGACTGCACCTATGTCCAGCGTCAACCGGATGTTGGACGCCGACAGCTGGCTCAGCGCCTTCGTCGACATCTGAAGCCTGACGGCCTCGGCGAGCGGAT
The DNA here is from genome assembly GCF_042651945.1 of Cohnella boryungensis. Classification (NCBI taxonomy): domain Bacteria; kingdom Bacillati; phylum Bacillota; class Bacilli; order Caryophanales; family Paenibacillaceae; genus Cohnella; species Cohnella boryungensis. The sequence continues at coordinate 160,633 of NZ_JBHSED010000002.1, forward strand.
CGGCCTCGCCGCTCCACCCGATACGCAGCTCGTTCACTCCGCTTTGCTGCGCGAGAGCCGTAATCGCCGCGGCATCCTCCAGTTTCAATTCTTTCGTCAGCCGTCCATCCGGGCTGCGGCTGAAGGTTTCGATCAACGCCGCCTTCGTCGGCTTGCCGTTCAACCATACGGTGAATGCCGTGGACGACAAGTCGGATGCTCCGCCAATCGGCGATCCAGATGCTCCTCCGGAAGATGGCGGGCTTTGGCGAGTTGCCTGGATCGTATAGATCTTCTGCACGGAAGGAAGCTGTGCAGACACGACAATCCGAATCGTGTTGACTCCGAATGTCAGGGGAATCGAAGCCGATTCTCCACTTACAAGTTGGTTGCCGTTCACCGTGATCGAGGCATCCGCATCGGCCGCCGAAGCTTCCAGCGTAATCGCGCTTACCTGTTGACCAACATTAAGCGCATATTGCAGCCGCTCGGGATCGAAAGCGGAGGAGAACGTGAGCTCTTCCTCTCCGTTTCGCGCGAAAAGCGAGGAAAGCTCGGCATTCGTACGCCGGAGATTGTCGATCTCAATCGTCTTGCGCGCTTCGTTGCCGGCGGCATCGCGAACGTAGACGGTATACGTTCCGTTGGCCTGCGCATCGAAATGCTTGATTGATGTAATATTCTCGCTCGGACCTGCGGGAAAATAACTTAGCGCCTGATCTCCCACTGTCCAAAGGATAGTCGAAATGGCATTTCCGCCTCCTAGCGCCGCCGCTTGGACGGACACGGTCACCTTGCCGCCTGTCGGCTCAGTCGTCTCTGGACTCAGGCTCAGCGTCGGCACATCCCGGAATATGTTCGCCATCGTTGCCTGCCGGATGGTCTTGTTGCCTGCATGGTCAGTGGCGATTACCGTATACGTCCCATTGGTTTCGGCAGTGAACTTGCCATCGACAACCTCGCTAGAAGTCCACGGGGAGTCCGGATTGAACGCCTCCGCCGACCAGCGGACGCTCTCTAGGCCACTGCCGGAGTCTGCCGCATTCACGGCAATGGTCACGTTGTCGTTCGTCGGGGCAGTCGTGCTTGGCGTCAGTGCTAACGTCGGCGCTTCGCGGTCAATATTGGATAGATCGATGAACGAGACCGCCTCATTGCCAGCGGTATCCCGCGCATACACCGAATAGCGTCCGTTCTCATTCGCCTTGAACTCTTGCTCCGCAAGCGCGTCGTGACCGCCTCCAGCCGTAAAGAAAGCAGCCTCCCGCTCTCCGCTCGCCCAGCGAAGCGCGACTAGCGGATTGCCATCGTCCTCCCCTTCGGGATGAGCTTCAATGCCGACCGTTACCGGCCTGTTCGTCAACGAGACCGGAAACGGAGTTAACGCGACCGATAGCACTTGTCGGAATAGATTGGATACCGTGATGCTCCGCAAAGCTGTATTGCCGGCCGAATCTTCAACATACGCGGTATAGGTCCCGTTGGCGGCAACGGAAAAACTCCCGGTAAACGAAGTGCCATTGCCTGCTTTGAAGTAAGCGGCATTCCTCGTGCCTTCCGCCCAGAGCAGCTTGCTAATCGCGACATTGTCGGCCGCCGTCGCTGCGACCACGACGTCCGAATTCGTCGGCGCGGTCGTGCTTGGCGCCAGCGCTAGTGTCGGCGCTTCGCGGTCAATGTTCGCAATGTCCACTGTCGCTATCGTTTCGTTGCCCGCATAGTCGGAGGCGATCACCGTATACGTCCCGTTGACTTCCACGGTGAATTCGTCGTCGACAACCTCGCTCGATGTCCATGGGGAGTCCGGGTCGAATGCCTCCGCCGACCAGTGGACGCTTTCTAGGCCGCTGCCGGAATCCGCCGCATTCACGGCAACGGTTACACTTTCGTTCGTTGGCGCAATCGTGCTTGGCGTCAGCGCTAACGTCGGCGCCTCGCGGTCGATATTGGAAATGTCGATGGTTGAGACCGCTTCGTTGCCTATTGCATCCCGCGCATACACCGAATAACGATCGTTTTCGTCCGTCTCAAACTCTTGCGCCGTAAGCGCATCGTGACCGCCTCCGGCCGCAAAGAAGGCGGCGGCATACTCCCCCTTGGCCCATCGGAGCGCGACCAGCGAATTGCCGACATCCTCTCTTACGGGACGTGCCTCAATGCCGACCGTCACCGTCCCGTTCGTGAGGGAAGCGGGGGAAGGCGTCAACGCAATCGACGGCGCCTGACGCAGCAGGTTCGATACCGTGATGCTCTCCAGCACTGCATTTCCGGCCGTATCCTCTGCGTAGACGGTGTAGGTTCCGTTCCCGCTCACCGAAAACGCATCGGAGAAAGACGTACCGTTTCCGGATTTGAAGTAAGCGGCGTTCCTCACGCCTTCTGCCCAGAGTAGCTTGCTGATCGCGACATTGTCGGCCGCCGTCGCCGTTACCGCGACATCCGCGTTCGTCAGCTCGGTCGTGCTCGGCGTCAGCGCTAGCGTCGGCGCTTCGCGATCGATGTTGGACACTGTCACCGGCAGCAGAGCTACATGGCCGATGCGATCGCGCGCATACAAGGTGTAGGTTCCGTTCCCGCTCACCGTAAAGCTATCCGTCACGACGGTGCCTCCCGTCGCAAAGTAGGCGGCATCTCGCGAGCCTTCCGCCCATTTCGTCTGCTCCACTCCGCTTCCCGCATCGGATGCCGTAATCTGCACGGTCACGTCCTGGTTCGTCGCTCCGGCCGGCGATAGCGTATAGGAGAGCGAGGGAGCCGCTTTGTCATGGATCAACGATGTCCCGTCCGTCGTCGCCGTAAGAATCGGCCCCGGCGCCCCTTCCGCGGAATAGAATTCCGCAGATACGGGAATCGGGCCCTCCTCGACATTGTAATTGAATAGATAGAGACCTCCTTGCCACATCGTACCGCCGGTCCCTTCGGAGAACAGGGTGCGGTCTGCCATTCTCAAGATGGGTTCCATGATGGGACGATCGGTTACAAGCGTGATCGTTAACGAATCGCCCACCTTGGCATAATGCGGATCCCCGCTGTCCGACGAGATCGAGAACGAAACGACAGACGGGAGCGGACGGCTTAAAGTGTAGGACGTAAACTGAACATTGCTAATTCTCACCCACTCCGTGTCGAAAGAAACGAGCGTCGCCCACAAAGCGTTCGTCGGAATTTCGGTCGCGGACGTCGTGTTCAGCACATCGGTTCCGTTGACCGAGTAATGAAAGACCGGATTCTTAATGGATTGACCTGCGACACCATCGATTTCGAAAGAAGAGATCGTAGCCCATGCGGCTGTTGGCGGAATACTCATCCGATCAGACGTTTGCCGGATTTTGCCGTTATGGCTATAAGTATAGATTTCTTCGGTGCTGTTGCGTAGCCAGCTATCCTCATAGAAATTAGAGGGCGTTGCCCATGCGGCTCCCGCCGGGGGGAGACCAAAGGTTTCATGAACGGTGCCGTTTGCGCTGTATACATAGTGAGTCGCTCGTCCGTTATAAGATTGGTTAAACACCATGTTGAAGGTTGTCATCAACTGACCTTGGAATGCAGCCGCACTGGCTGTTCGAAGGGTACCGGCTGTTGTCAGAGCGCCAAGCAGCGGCAGCAGCAATGCAACGGCTGCCAGCAAGGATGGGATACTGCGTTTTTTCATAGATTTATTCCTTTCATCTGTAATGCGTGTGTATTCAATGCCGTTAGCTTAAAGCGCGCACCAAAAAAAGACCATACTCCATTGGAGGTATTCCTGCGTATGACGTCGCAGACTCCCGAAAATACTTATATGTAGGTAGACAACAAGGGTTGCCGCAATGGGGCATATATAAAAAGCTCTAGGGGATTTCTTTCGAGGTAATGACGAAGGGGAATGTTGAGGGGAGCAACGGAAAGGCTTCGGAACAGACCATTGGATTACACAATGCTCAATCTTGCCCAACAATGCAAAAAAGACACGGCCATTGAATGGCCGTGTCTCTTGTCGTAAAGCTTACTCCGTCGTGTAAGGCAGCAAAGCCATTTGACGAGAGCGTTTGATCGCTACAGTCAACATACGTTGGTATTTTGCCTTCGTACCCGTCACACGGCGTGGCAAGATTTTGCCGCGCTCGCTGATGAATTTGCGAAGCAGATCCAGATCTTTGTAGTCGACGTGCGTAATTTTATTAACGGTGAAGTAGCAAACCTTCTTACGCTTGTTACGACCGCCACGGCGGAATTTGCGCGGCTCGCGTTGCTCTCCGCGATCGCCACCGCCAGTACGGCCGCCCTGCGCAGGGCGCTCTTCACGTGCTTGTGGTTGTGCTTGTTGTTCGCTCATTTGTTCTCCGTCCTTTCCAGTTAAAATGGCAGATCATCGTCCGATATGTCTATCGGTCGCCCGTCATCTGCGAAGGGGTCGCTGTTATTGCTGCGGTTGCCGGAGCTGCGATTGCCTCCGCCGTAGCCGCCGCTTGCGCTCGGAGCGCTGCCCATACCTTCTTCTCTTCCTTGTCCGCCACCCTCGCGGTTAGGCGATTCAAGGAATCGAACATTATCGGCAATGACTTCCGTCACATAAACGCGCCGACCTTCGTTATTCTCGTAGTTGCGAACTTGAATCCGGCCCTCTACAGCAGCCAAACGGCCTTTGCGAAGGTAATTGGCACACGTCTCGGCCAACTGCCTCCAAGTTACAATCGGGATAAAATCCGCTTCGCGTTCCTCCCGGTTGCCCGAGAACGAGCGGTCTACCGCCAGTGTAAATTGGGTTACGGCAACGCCTTGTGGCGTATAGCGCAATTCGGGATCCTTGGTCAGGCGTCCTATGAGAATCACTCGGTTCAGCATCGCGGTTTCCCTCCACTAAAACATGACATTATAAGGCTTGCGGCGGTTATCCGCCCGGTGCAGTGCGGTTATTACGCGGTTTGTTCTCTGACGACGATATGACGGATAATCTCATCCGTAATCTTCAGAACGCGCTCAAGCTCCGTTACAACTGCTGGCGAGCTTGTGAAATGAACCAACACATACGTCCCTTCGCGGTGCTTGTTGATCTCGTAAGCCAAACGACGTTTACCCATAACGTCATGCTTTACGATCTCTCCGCCGTTGCCGATGATGCCCTGGAATTTCTCCGTGACAGCTTGAACGGTTTCTTGATCCACGTCCGGACGGATGATGTACATCAACTCATAGTTGCGCATCTTCCGTTCACCTCCTTAAGGTCTTTGGCCTCCCACTTGGTATACCGATAGCTTGGCTAACGGCTGGGAAGCAAGGAGTATGCAATATATAGCATACCTGAATACTTTATCATAACGGGCCGAATATCGCAAGGAATTTCGCGCTACACTAACCTCTGAGACAGGGGGTGAAGGCATTGGGTGAACAGACGCAATTCGAGCCTGGGCAGCGCGCCCCGAATGACGGGGAGTACATGGAGATCGGAGAAGACTCCTTCCATATGGGGGTTAACCATCCGCAGCATGTCTTTCTGCACAAAGGCGAGAAGTTCCCGGAAACATCGAATCATAACCGGAAATGGAAAAAGATTAAGCGGCAGCGATAATTTTTTGGATCGGTCGTGTATAGATCACGGAAGATCGGGACATTCTATATTTCGGCGACGGAAAACGAGAGGTGTGGTTCCGTTGGACGAGATCGGGCAACAACCGCAAGAGGCGTTCCTGTCGGAGTAGGGAAACGGAGGGTTGTGCTAAAAACACACATCTGTAACACATGGTGTTAGAGAATCCGGTAGACCGAAGCGCTGAATGAAATCAGCAACGAATGAGGTTACGAAGCTCCAAGCAACTCATTAAACGTCGCCCCAAAGAACCCCGCAAGGGGTTCTTTGTGCTATCGCCATTCGGCACTGTTAGTGGGATGGTCATCTGTAGTTTTTTTCGGAAAAAGGCAGGCGGCAACCCGCTCCCTTACGGCTTGTTCGCATATGCTGTCCCGGTAACGATTCCGCGAAAGGAAGGAGAATGGTAGCCATGACCCGTTTGCTTGATGCGCGAACGTCGCAGAACGCAAGCTTCGTGAACTCGGCGGTCGTCCCTCTCCGCTCCGGCGAATCCGCGCTGATGGGTATCGTCGGGTTGCGAGTTATAAACCCTACAGGAATCATCCGGGTGGACTTGTACGCCATCGCTACATTTTTCTCCGAACCCGGCGGCATCATCACCTACTTCATCACAATCCACAGAGGCCCGACGGAAGCGGACCCGTTGGTCTATTCGGGCGCCCAGTTCCAATATATCTCCTCTCGCTCCTCCGTCCAATCCGTCTTCGCCATCGCTTCTGACTTCGACGTCTCCGCTCCCGCGTCCGGACAACTGACGTATTCCGTTTATCTTCAGTCTACGGTCGATTCGATCAGGAGCGGTCCTGAGAGCTTCAACGCGGTTGCGTACTGCGACACCTAGATGCCCCCGGATCCGATCGCCAGATGGTTCAGAAGTTTCGTCTCGGGGTCGTCAAGCCGAAGACCGAGCTCGCTCTTTGATTCGCTCCAGCCGGTAGTTGATCGTGTCGTAGTGGACGAACACCTGCTCCGCCGTCTCCTTGGCTTTGCAATTGCATTCGAAGTAAAAGCCCCACATCTGAGATCGCCTGCCGCCCGGTCAGCATTCGTTTACCTGTCTGCTTATCCATGAAAAAACCTCCTACGCTTTATTTAACGTAGAAGGTTTGGATTCAGTTAGGCTAGTGCGCTAACGTATGTATTTCGGTATTGTTCCAACGTTGATGAAACGGGGGTTCGCGAGTAATGGCGGAGAGGGTGGGATTCGAACCCACGCACGCCTCGCGACGCCTAGATGATTTCGAGTCAACCCCCTTGGACCACTTGGGTACCTCTCCGCAGCAATAAATATCATATCACACTAAAGATTGTTTTGCAATAGCCTATATCTCGTCATTCTTCCGCTTCCGGCGGGGAGCTCTCGGCCGTCGATCTAAGCACCTTCTTCAGGCTCTTCTCGAACTTGGCGCGAGGCAGCAGGATGCTGTGCTTGCATTTGACGCATTTGATTCGAATGTCCATCCCCATGCGAATAATCTCCATCTCGTTCGCCCCGCATGGATGGGATTTCTTCATCATGACTACATCTCCAAGCTCAAACGTTTTACGCTCCATCTCGATCCCCCCACCTCGAATATCCATCGTTCTCGCACGTTCTAGGCGTTATCGCCCAATTTCGCCAGCTCCAGAGCTTTCTTCACTTCCGTATTGATTAATCGGGTAACCATATCCGTTGTGTTGGGCTTGCATCTGGCTGTGATCCTTATCGTCATTTGATTCATGGCCAGCGTCTGAATTCCCAGAACCTCTGGCATCCCTATCAGATTCCCGTCATTGAGTTGATTAAGAACGTTGCGCAGCAATGTCATCATGTCTTCTATTGTATTGTCATAAGCCGTTGTAATATCGACCACGGCCAGCAGGGGGCTGACCGAGAAGTTCGTGACTTCATTAATTGAACCGTTAGGAATAATATGGACCTCGCCCGTCCAATTGCGAATGCGCGTCCCGCGAAGCCCGATCATCTCGACCGTTCCCTTGTAAGAGCCCGTCTGGATGACGTCCCCTACGGCGAACTGATCCTCGAATATAATGAAGAATCCCGTAATGACATCCTTCACCAGGCTCTGCGCTCCAAAGCCGATTGCAAGACCGATCACTCCGGCGCCTGCCAGCAGCGGAGCTATCTGAATGTGGAACTCTCCCAGAATGAGTAGAATCGAGATGAAGTTAATCAAATAAGCGGATGCATTTTTGAGCAGGCGCCCCATCGTCTGCACGCGTCTTTTGCGAAGCTTAAGCCTTCTCGATTTTTTCTCATTCGTCACATGGTCTATAAAACGGTTGATGACGAGCAGAGCGAGACGGCTGACAAGATAGATAAGTACGATTCTGAGCAGCACCATGGACGCCGCAGTCCACATCTCCGTATCGCGCAGCAGCTCCCATATCCGATCTATGAACTGATTCCACAGATTGGCTTCACGCGGTGCCTGCTCTGCAGCAAAGAATAGGCGCATGGATCAAGTCTCCTTTGGCTCAATGAATCTGTTCGTAGCCTTCTGGCGATTTCTCGAATAATCCTCGTATTTCCACGTTTTCTGTAGCGATAATCTCCTGGACCTGGACTAGATCGGTTCGGGGAAATGCAATAGACAACGCGCAGCCTGCGGTGATTTCCTTGGGTGTAGGACATATGTCGATTTCGATCTCCGCGTATTCCAGCAGCATCTCGGCGCGCAGCGCTTGCTGCGTAGAATCGAAGGCTATCAAGAGCGTATCCAATCTGCCAACCTCCTGCCTTTCAATATACGGCAGCGAATCGTTCTGCGAACGCCCGCTGCCGTCCTTTTCCATCGCCGAGTATAAATACGCTAGTTCGTCCATATACTAGTAACATACTAGGGTAGGAGGCGAATCAGACGAATGAACGGCGCTTGGGAAAAGTATTCGAGACCTGCAGCGGAATCTGCAGCTCTCTCGTTAAAAATTCCTTTTAACGAACCAACCGTATTGCAGCGATTGTCCCAGCAGTTGGAAGACTATCTCGCCGCATTGTCGCCGGATCGCCGGATCGTGATTGTCTGCGTAGGCACTGACCGCTCTACGGGCGATTCGCTTGGACCGCTGGTCGGTACGGCTCTAGCCCGGGAATATAGCCCCCTGTTCGACCTTTACGGAACACTCGACGAACCGGTCCATGCCATGAACTTGGGCGATACGTTGCTTAAGATCATGAGAACGTCTCGTCAACCCTTTGTCATCGCCGTAGACGCGTGCCTGGGTCAAGTATCCAGCGTAGGCTGCATTCAGCTTGGCTCCGGCCCCGTCAAGCCGGGTGCAGGCGTTAATAAGGAGCTGCCTCCGGTCGGTGATATTCATATGACCGGAATAGTGAACGTCGGCGGTTTCATGGAATATTTCGTACTCCAGAATACTCGCTTAAACCTCGTCGTGAAGATGTCCGACATTATCGCGCAGAGTCTGCTGAAAGCCGTCCGTCAGGCGCGGGGGAGTTCGGTTATCCCTTTTGCATTGCCTGATTGATCGCGGTTTTTTCCTCAGGTGTCAGCATATAGGCGGATTGGCCTTTGTCGATGGGCTTAGCGTACAGGAACATTTGCTCACGACCGTGAATACCGGTAATGACGACGCCATCCTGCTCGTCGTTAACGAATGCAACAGAGAAGCTTAGATCGCTCCCCGAATCGGAGAAAGCATTAAAACGATGGACGCCCACCCGTCCCTTTAGCGACGAAAGGCGTTTTTCGTGTTGCTCCATCGTTTGGCCTTGAGCGGCTTGTCTATGATCCACGGCGGAGAGGCGCTCATGAATGACGCGCATCACCTCTTCCATGTTCGGCACGCCGGTTTCCCCAACGAGATTACGATGAGCGGCTTTCATTTTCCGCAGCCTGGACGATAGTACGCCAAGCCAGATGAATAGCACCAACAGCAGCACCAGGGTGCCTCCCGCAACCATCATTGCGATTTGATCGTTCCAGCCTTCCATTATTGCATTCTCCCCCATTATCTCTTCCCATTATGCGAAGTTTCCATTTCTCAGCCTTCCGACTATTTCTCCCACGGCGTCTATCATAGATACGATTTCCGATTTTTTCGTAAAATATCCGGGGCTTGCTCTTACTGCGCCGGATGCATAGGTACCTGCGGTTTCATGACCCAAAGGGGTACAATGAAAACCAGCCCTTACGGCTATGCCAAACTGCTGGTCCAGCAGGAAAGCCATTTCGGACGGGTCAACCCCCTCGACGACAAAAGAGACGATGGCCGTTCTCTCTACGCCGATCTCCGGCCCCAGCAGCGTTATTCCGTTGATGCGCTGCAAGCCTTCCATTAACTCAAAGGTAAGCTGAAGCTCTTTTTCGCGAATCGCATCGGGAGTTTCCTTAAGAATATATTGCACGCCTTCGCTCAGCCCGGCAATGCCCGCTGTATTTTGCGTGCCTGCCTCATACCGATCCGGCCGCACTCTCGGTTGCTCCGGGGCTTCAGACTTGCTCCCGGTGCCTCCATGCATGAGAGGCTCTAATTCCAGGTTCGGATGAATGTATAGCCCTCCCGTGCCTTGCGGCCCCATCAGGCCTTTATGGCCGGGAAATGCCAGCATATCGATCCCCATCTGTGCGACATCAAGAGGAAGCACGCCTGCGCTTTGAGCCGCATCGACCAGAAGCTTTATTCCCCTCCTGCGAGCGATTTCTCCGATTTCGCCAATCGGTGCGATTGACCCAAACAGATTAGAGCTGTGCGAAACGACAATAAGCTTTGTCTTGGCGCAAATGGCCGCTTCGAGTGCCTTGACGTTCAACACTCCCTGTGCGTCCGAAGACACGAAGGTCGCATCAATTCCGAACCTGCGCTTCATTGCCTCGATCGGCCTTCTAACCGAATTATGCTCTAAGGTCGTCGTAACGACATGATCTCCCGGCTCAAGCAGGCCTTGAATGGCAAGATTCAACGCATGCGTCGTATTCAATGCATACGCAATGTCGTTGGGATTCCCCACGCGGAACAGCTTTGCCAGCCGCTTGCGGCCCTCGAACAGCACCCTGCTTGCTTTAACGGCCATACGATGGCCGCCTCTGCCGGGATTCGCCGCGCTTTCTCTCAAGCTCTGTTCTATCGCCTCAATTACGCCCGGAGCTTTCGGCCAGCTCGTCGCGGCATTATCTAAGTATATCGTCGGTTTCGTATCGTCCATGGCTCTCACCGTCCTAATACAACAATAGCACACCTTAGTTTAATCCTTCCGTAGAAAGATTACAACTCGGGCATGCTACCGATTGATGACCTATTAGGACAAAGCCTTCAGGAGCTCCAACAGTCGCTCCAGATCGTTCTTACCGAAGTACGAGAGCTCGATCTTTCCTTTATCCTTGTTTGGTTTTATCCGCACAGTCGTCTGGAATTGCTCGCGCAGCTTTCCTTCGAGCTCCTCGATATAAGGGTCGCGTTTCTTCGTTTTCGACTTGGCCTTATCGCTCGATTTGGAATCCGGCTTTTGCTGCACCGCGTCTTCCAGCTCGCGTACGCTCCATTCGTTCGCCACCGTTTCCTTGGCCAGCTGGCGCTTCGCGGCATCGTCCTTAATGCCGGCCAATGCTCGGGCATGTCCCATCGACAATGTTCCACGTGAAACATAATCTTTGATTTCTTCCGGCAAGGATAGCAGCCGCAGGAAGTTCGCGATATGAGATCGGGACTTCCCGACTTTAAGCGACAGTTCCTCTTGCGTCATATTGAACTGATTCATGATTGCCTGATAAGCAACGGCCACCTCTATAGAGTTCAGGTCCTCCCGCTGCACGTTCTCGATCAGAGCGATTTCCATTACCTGCTGATCGCTGTACGTCCGCGCGACGGCCGGAATCGTAGCGTTCCCGAGCAGCTGGGAAGCTCTAAAGCGTCTCTCCCCCGCAATAATCTCATAGCCCTTTAAGGCTTGTCTCACGACGATCGGCTGGATCACGCCGTGCTCGCGAATGGACTCAGCCAGTTCCTTGATCGCTTCTTCATCGAACGTTTTGCGAGGCTGGTAAGGGTTCGCTCGCAACTGGGATAACGGAATTTCAACGACCTTATCGTCTTCTTTAATAGAAAGAGAAGTAATTAACGCGTCCAGTCCTTTACCTAGCCGCTTGCTCATAGGAGATCACTTCCTTTGCCAACTCAAGATACACTTCCGCACCCTTGGACTTAGGATCGTAGGTAATAATCGATTGTCCGTGCGAAGGCGCTTCGCTCAGCCGGACATTGCGAGGAATAACCGTCTGATAGACTTTCTGCTGAAAATACTTTTTGACCTCTTCGATAACTTGAATCCCGAGATTCGTTCTGGCATCGAACATCGTCAGCAAGACGCCTTCAATCTGCAAATTCGTATTCAGATGCTTTTGCACAAGCCGAATAGAGTTAAGCAGCTGGCTCAACCCTTCCAAGGCGTAGTATTCGCATTGAATAGGAATCAACACGGAATCCGCCGCCGTCAAGGAGTTGATCGTCAAAATGCCTAGCGAAGGCGGACAATCGATCAGCACGTAATCAAACTCTTTGCGCACTAACGCCAGAGCCTTCTTCAACCGAATCTCGCGAGACATTGTTGGGACAAGCTCGATCTCCGCTCCTGCCAGTTGGATCGTGGCCGGAATGATCTTCAAATCCGGAATTTCCGTATCGGCAATCGCTTGCTTCGGGTGAACCTCATTAATTAAAACGTCGTAGATGCAATAATTCACATCCGCTTTATTGATCCCGATTCCGCTCGTCGTATTGCCTTGGGGATCAATATCTACGATCAGCACTTTTTTGCCTAGCGAAGCCAGGCAGGCGCCCAGATTCACCGATGTCGTCGTCTTGCCAACCCCACCCTTCTGATTGGCAATCGCAATTATTTTAGACAAGCTAGTTCACCTCTTGTTTATGACCGCTAACGAAACAAAATGCGGCCCATCTCTAACGCTCACCGTATATCGACCATAGGCAAGCATTGCATTATCGAGCATGGGTATCCGCATTCAACTAACGCTTTGGTATTCGGATAATGATCTCGTAATGGTCTTCGCAATCCTTCTCGTCCGCTTTAATTGGAATACCCGATCCATTAACCATGTCCACGGATTGACGAATCGTATTGAGTGCAAGCCGGACATCCTTGGAGAACGAGAACCGCTTCGTCCTCTTCGGTTTGATCGCCTCCAGATAGAATGCGATCCGAGTTTCCGTCTGTTTGACGTTAAGCTCTTTCTCTATAATCTCTTTCAATAGCTTGTTTTGCATTTCTTCATCCGGCAACGCCAACAGCGCACGCCCATGCCGTTCGGTAATCTTCCGCTCCAGCAGCGCCTGCCTGACGGTATCGCCTAATTGAAGCAACCGAATCTTGTTCGCGATCGTAGATTGGCTTTTCCCTAACCGCTGAGCAAGACTTTCCTGGGTCAACTGGTGGAGATCAATCAGCTTTTGATACGCAATCGCTTCCTCCAGTGCCGTGAGCCCTTCACGCTGAAGGTTCTCTATTAACGCTACGGAAGCCGCTTGAGAATCATTAATTTCGCGAATGATCGCAGGAATCGTATCCATTCCCAGCTTCGTTACCGCGCGCCATCTGCGCTCCCCGGCAATGATTTCGTATTTCCCGTTGCGCACCCTTACAACAATAGGCTGAATAACCCCGTGTGTCTTGATGGTCTGACAAAGCTCATCAATCCGTTCGTCATCAAAGACAGAACGCGGCTGATACGGGCTGGGAACGATATCTTGAATGGGAATTTGCTTTACTTCTTCTTGATTGCTGCGGTCTGACAGACCCAGCAAGCGTGAAAATTGCTCTTTCATTTCTCTCGGATCACCACATTAAGTAAGATAGGGCGGATAAGTTCGTGTCCATAGCGACGAAAAAGCGCCGCCAATTCGCGCCATGCGGCACATCTGCGGCACACTAATCTGTTACTATAATTTATTCGCTATCGAGGTCCATTTTCCTGCTGCTGAAAAAACTTTCACGCCTATGTACGCAGAACGATCAAGCCGACCGCGCAGCTCCACGGTGATCCAGTAAGCCCCTATCCGCTCGCAGCTTCTCACACTCTTAGAATAGCATGTTTGTCTGACCTCAGTAAACGTAAAAATGTTCCACGTGAAACAAATCCCCTCTCAAGCAGGATTATTGTTTCACGTGGAACATTTCGATGACGATATTGCGCTTGTTTCTATGTTTTCAACAATGGCGTCTTGAGCGGAATTCCCGCTTTACGCGGGTACAGCGCTGGTGTCGGAGCTTTCTTCTCGCAGATGATCAGATGTCGATCCGAGCCTTCGGCGGGAAGCGTAAGGTGCTTCACGTCCACCAACCGCCCATTCAGCTTCATCAAGCTATAACGTCCTTCTTCCAGTTCGGCCGTAATATCTGTTCCCTTCATTGCCGCGAATAGGCCTCCCGTACGCACGAAAGGTAAACAAAACTCATTCAGTACAGCCAGACGCGCGACAGCTCTTGCAGTTACAATGTCGTAGCTGTCTCGATGACTTTCGCTGCGCGCCGCATCCTCCGCACGGCTATGCAGACAAGTAACCTCTGTTAATTGCAGTCGTGAAACAACCTCTTCCAGGAAACGAATTCGCTTCGCCAAGGAGTCTACAATCGTAATGCGCAAATGCGGGTAGACGATCGCGAGCGGAATTGAGGGGAATCCGGCGCCCGATCCAATGTCCACAAGAGAACGATGCATGTCGAAGGTGATGGCATTCGCAAGCGTCAAGGAATCATAGAAATGCTTCTCGTATACCGCTTCCCTCTCCGTAATTCCCGTCAGATTCATCTTCTCATTCCACTCCACCAGCAAGGAGTAGTATAAGTTGAATTGTTCAAGCTGCTTCTCGGTCAATCGGATGCCGAGCGGCTCCAGACGATGCTGGAATAGTTGCTCTACTTGATCCATCATGAGTTGTGCGCCGCCGCAGTTACCCGATTATAATGTTCAAGATGAACGAGCAGAATGGACAGATCAGCTGGGGTTACGCCGGCTATGCGGGAAGCTTGGCCGAGCGATAGAGGTCGAATTTTGCCGAGCTTTTGTTTGGCTTCCGTCGCCAAACCGTGAATGATGTCATAATCGATGTTGTCGGGAATTCGTTTTTTCTCCATCTTCTCCATACGTTCAACCTGAAGCTGCTGCTTCTCGATATATCCTGTATATTTCACTTGAATTTCCACTTGCTCTTTAACGTCCGCTGAAAGCTCGATTGGAGGTGGAGCAAGCTGTTCCAGGTGCATGTAAGTCACTTCCGGGCGACGCAGCAGCGTTAATCCGTCCACCGAATTTGTAATCGGGGCGGAATTGACTCCCGCAAGCATCGCTTGAACGGCTTCATCCGGCCGAAACTTCGTTGCCTTTAGTCGTGCGATCTCTGTCTCGACCTGGTCTTTCTTCTCCAGGAACTTCTCGTAACGGGCTTCCTTAATTAAGCCGATTTCGTAACCGAGCGGCGTTAGCCGAAGATCGGCGTTGTCATGTCGAAGCAACAATCGATATTCTGCACGAGAGGTCAGCAGTCGATACGGCTCATTCGTCCCTTTCGTCACCAGATCGTCAATCATGACGCCGATGTAGCCTTTGGAGCGATCGATAACGACAGGCTCCTCGCCCTTCGCTTTGCGGGCCGCATTAATCCCGGCCATAATGCCTTGACCAGCCGCTTCCTCATAACCGGAGGTGCCGTTAATCTGGCCAGCCGTGAATAAGTTCTGGACGACCTTCGTCTCCAGCGAAGGCCACAGCTGTGTCGGCACAACGGCATCGTATTCGATCGCATAGCCGGTACGCATCATTTCAACCTTTTCCAGACCCGGGATTGAACGCAAGATCCGCAGTTGAACATCCTCTGGCATACTCGTCGATAGACCTTGCACGTAATATTCCTTCGTATTGCGTCCTTCCGGCTCCAGGAAAATCTGATGCTTCGGCTTATCCGCGAAGCGAACGATCTTATCTTCGATCGACGGACAATAACGCGGACCCGTGCCTTCGATTAGACCGGAGAACATCGGCGCGCGATGCAGATTGTCGTTAATGATCTGATGAGTATCTTCCGAAGTATAAGTCAGCCAACACGGAAGCTGCTCCTGACTATGCGCCATATACTCCGTTTCATAGGAGAAATACTTAGGCTTGCTGTCTCCAGGTTGAATCTCCGTTTTGTCGAAATCGATGGAGTCCTGATGAACTCTTGGCGGCGTCCCCGTCTTGAAGCGCGCCAGCTGGAAGCCCAATCGCTTCAACGATTCCGACAGCTTGACTGCCGGCTGTTGATTGTTTGGTCCGCTCTCGTACATCAATTCGCCGAGAATCACTTTGCCGCGCAGGTAAGTGCCCGTCGTAAGAACGACCGTTTTGGCGCCGTACTGCGCTCCTGTTTTGGTAATGACCCCCACGCAAGCGCCGTCCTCCACGATCAAATCCTCTGCCAGGCCTTGACGCAAGGTCAAATTAGGCTGATTCTCGATCGTCTCCTTCATCGTGTGCTGATATAGAAATTTATCCGCCTGCGCCCTCAAGGCATGGACAGCTGGGCCTTTCCCCGTATTCAACATTCTCATCTGAATGAACGTCTTATCGATATTGCGCCCCATTTCTCCGCCGAGCGCATCGATCTCCCGCACAACGTGTCCCTTCGCCGGTCCGCCGACAGATGGATTGCATGGCATAAATGCCACCATATCCAGGTTGATTGTCAGCAGCAACGTCTCACAGCCCATTCGCGCGGCAGCCAATGCGGCCTCGCAGCCCGCATGCCCCGCGCCGATTACGATTACATCGTAATCTCCTGCATGATAAGTCATATGCTTCCCTCCTTGCTTTCCTTAGCTTATGTCATTTCCCCAAACAAAATTGGGAGAATATTTGATCCAGCAGCGAATCTCCGGCCGCATCCCCTAGGATTTGCCCCAGCGTCTCCCATGAAGAAGTAATATCGATCTGAATGAGATCGATCGGAACTCCCACATAAGTCGCTTCAATGGCATCCTCCAGCGATTGCCGGGTTTGATGCAGCAAGGCGATATGCCGGGCATTGCTCACATAGGTAATATCCCCGGATTCCACCGTACCGCTGAAAAACAGATTCGACACGGCCTTCTCCAATTGCTCGATGCCCTCGCCTTCCTTGGCTGACAAGTAGACGATGCGATCCTGTGCATAATCGCGTTCGATCTCGTCCATGACCAACTGAGCCGGAAGGTCGATCTTGTTTACGACAACAATGGTCGAACGATCCTTTAATTGCTGCAGCAGCTTCCTCTCATCCTCATGCAAGGCATCATGACGATTAAGCACAAGCAGGATCAGATCGGCATCGTTTAATGCGCCGTGGGATCTCTCCACCCCGATCTGCTCTACCCGATCAGTCGTCTCCCGAATTCCCGCTGTATCGAGAAGCCGCAGAGGAATTCCCGACAAGGAGACGGATTCTTCCACGATATCCCTCGTTGTGCCCGGAATATCCGTTACGATCGCTTTATTTTCGCGGGCCAGCGCATTAAGCAGGGAGGATTTTCCGGCATTCGGGCGACCGACGATCGCCGTCACAATCCCTTCCCTCAGTATCTTCCCTTCATTCGATTTGTGCAAGAGGTCGGTTACTTGGGCAAGAACCTCGCCGCACTGAGCTCGAATCAGCTCAGAAGTGACATCCTCGACATCGTGCTCGGGATAATCGATATTGACCTCCACATGAGCAATCAGCTCGATTAGCTGCTGCCTCAGCGGGATGATTCTTTTCGACACCGAGCCTTCCGCCTGTCTTCTTGCCACCTGGAAGGCCCGATCCGATTTCGAACGAATCAGGTCAATGACCGCTTCCGCTTGAGCCAGATCGATTCTGCCATTCAGGAAGGCCCGCTTGGTGAACTCGCCGGGCTCCGCCAGCCGAACGCCTTCTCTCAGCACGAGCTCCAATACGGATTTGACCGCCACAATGCCTCCATGCGTACTAATCTCCACAACATCCTCAGCCGTAAACGATCTCGGCCCTTTCATCACCGTAACTAACACTTCATCTAATATATGTCCGGATAGCGGATCTACGATCCGCCCATACTGGACGGTATGGGTCTCGGCCTCGCGCAAATCCTGCTTCGATTTGAATAACTTGGCAACGGCCTCGATCGAATCCGGTCCGCTCACTCTTACGACAGCGATACTGCCTTCCCCGAGCGCCGTGGCAATCGCCGCGATCGTATCCTCGTTCATGCTTATCCCTCTTTCCCGCGGGGTACCAAAAAGCGCAATGACCCCCCAACGTTGCGGAAGCCATTGCGCGGATCATTTTATTGCTTTGGTGCGATCACGATACGACGATTCGGCTCATCCCCTTGGCTGTAGGTCTTGATGTTGGGATTCGTCTGCAATCGCGCGTGTATGATTTTTCTTTCTTGCGCAGTCATCGGCTCAAGCACGATTTCCTTGCGCGTCCTGATAGCCTTCATAGCCATTCGTTCGGACAATGCCTCCAACGTCTGGCGGCGGCGCTCACGAAATTGCTCGGCATCGAGCACGATACGAAGATGATGGTCCGAGTGGCGATTAGCCACAATGTTCGTCAAATATTGAAGAGAATCCAATGTCTGCCCACGTCGACCGATTAGAATGCCCAGGTCCGAACCCGTTACGTTAATCCGTATTGCATCATTCTCGTCCATTCGTTCAACAGAAACGCTGAGCTCCATTGCTCCCGCTACGTCGCGAAGAAATTGTATCGCTTCCTCCACGCCATCCGGCAGCAACTCCAGCTCCACCTTCGCCTCTTTGGCTCCAATGAGCCCGAACAGTCCTTTGCTCGGCTGCTCCAATACCTTGACGTTCACGCGATCTTCCTTAACGCCCAGTTGGGCCAGGCCGCTGCGAACCGCATCTTCTATCGTTTTCCCCGATGCCAGGAGCTTTTTCATTTTGCGCGTGCCTCCTTACCTTTACCCTTTTTTGGTTTTGGTTGAGGAGCTTCTTCTTCTTCCTTTTTCTTAGACTTTCCGTACATAAAGTAATTCTGAACGATCGTGTAAATGTTGCTGTAGATCCAGTACAGCGGCAACGCAACCGGGAAGTTGATCGCCATGACGAAGATCATTACCGGGAAGATGTACATGAGCCCCTTCATCGGACCGACCATCGTCTGCTGCTGGGCCATCATCATCGATTGAATGAAAGTCGTCAATGCAGCCACGATCGGAATGACATAGTAGTACCATTGTCCATCCGACGGCGCCGTTCCGAGCTGCAGCCCCAGGAAGGAATGATCCCGGATCTCGACGTTCTTGTAGATCGAGTTATACAGGGCGATGAAGATCGGCATCTGCACAATCAACGGCAAGCAGCCGGCGAGCGGGTTGACTTGATTGGTTTGATACAGCCTCATCATTTCTTCTTGCTGCTTCTTCGGATCATCCTTGAACTTCTCGCGGATTTTTTTCATTTCCGGTTGAAGGGCTTGCATGGCTTTCGTATTCTTGTATTGTTTTATCATTAGAGGAAGGATGATCGTCCTTACAATAATGGTAAGCAATAAAATGGACAAACCATATTCGCCGCCGAACCATTCCGCAAACTTGTCCAACATGAGCGAGAACCAGTAAACGACGTTTCGAGTCCACCAGGAACCGCTGTCCGCCATTTGTGAAGTAGGTATTGCCTCAGTCGCCGGCGTACAACCAGCGAGCAGCGCCATCAGCGAAATACCGCCGAGAACGATCCACCATTTGCGATTTCGCAACAAAACTAAAAACTCCCCTCTTAATCGCCCGGCATGCCGTAAGTTGAACTTCTTGTTTGAATCCGATTACAGCCAGTCCACAGCTTCAACTATTCAGTTCCACTATACCATATTAAAGAAGACAAAGAAAAGCCGAGGCTTGCTTGCAACCCCCGCTTTCCTGTTCCTCATTTATCTTTCCGCTGAGCCGGACGATTGCCCCGCCCCGAAGCCGGTCTCGAGCCGGACGGATTGGGCTTGGAGCCGATCAGCAACCCCGCCTTGCGCAGAACATGAAGGATGCTTCCCTCCATCTCCTTGTAAGCGAGCGCCAAGGCCGGTTTGCGAACGATCAGAATCAGATCGATATCCTCCAACAGCTTGCCCGCGTTCAGCCGAACAATCTCCTTCACCATTCGCCTTAAACGGTTGCGAACGACGGCTCCTCCCAGCTTGCTGCTGGCGGATACGCCCATCCGAAAGGATCCCTTCTTCGCCCGTCTGCGCCAATAGACGACAAACTGCGAATTGGCGAACGACTTCCCGTATCGGTAGACCGTATTGAAGTCTTCCCTCTTCCGAAGGCGCAGCTTTCTATGCATAACCACCGCTCCATCTATTCGGAAATCCGCTTGCTCTATGACCGTAGAAAAAAAGACCACCCTCAAGTGGTCTTTCATTAACTATGCCGTCAATACTTTGCGACCTTTTTGGCGACGAGCTTTAAGAACTTTACGACCGTTCTTCGAGCTCATGCGGCTACGGAATCCGTGTACCTTCTTGCGCTTGCTTACATTCGGCTTAAATGTAGGACCCATGAATTCAACCCCCTTACATAAAAACTCACGTCCATCTATTAAACCACGATCGAGCCAGAATGTCAATCAATTGTCTTATTATCCGTATTTCACTTATGCACATGTGCATAAATAGAGAGGCAAAGACGAACCCTCTCGAGCTTTGTCGGAGCGTCTCACATTTTATCAACAATATCTTGTGCTGTGCACAGATTTCATCCACAAGTTATTGAAATTGTGGATAACAGGGGGAAATTCATTGAATTACACGGGTTTGTCTGCTATGATTAGTCATGTCTTTTCCCGTGGATTTCGAAATTCTATCCTCGACTTACTAACACCCTGTGTATAACTTTGTGAACAAACCCCCTATTCGTGGATAAACCTAGTATCAATTCAGGGAATATTGTGGATAACTGGTCGAATTTGCTTCGGCTTTCGTTTTTCCGCTTATTTTTTGTCCTTGCGAAGGGTTAAAGGAGAGAAATTGTCGTGGACAACCACAACAACGATGTCTGGCAGCAGGTGTTGTCGGTCATCCAAACGAAGCTCAGCAAGCCAAGCTTCGACACTTGGTTTAAAGCGACGAAGGCTTCCTTTGTCAGCGAGAACGCCTTTGTCGTAACCGCGCCGACAACCTTTGCCGTAGAGTGGCTGGAAACGCGTTATATGAAGCTTGTTTCTTCGACTCTATCCGACTACATCGGCAGACCCGTTGACGTGAAGTTTTCTATAGAAGAAGTACGGGCGTTCGAGCCGGCAGAGCCTGCCCCGCAGATTGCAATTATGCAGCAGCCTGCGCAAGAAGAACCCATGATGCACATGCTGAACCCCAAATACACGTTCGATACGTTCGTCATCGGGGCCGCTAACCGGTTTGCTCACGCCGCGTCCCTGGCCGTCGCGGAGTTGCCCGCCAAATCCTACAATCCTTTTTTCATGTACGGCGGCGTAGGACTCGGCAAAACCCACCTCATGCACGCCATCGGCCATTATATATTGGAACATAATCCGCACATGAAGGTGCTGTACTTATCCTCCGAGAAGTTCACCAACGAATTTATTAACGCCATCCGCGACAATCGAGGCGAAAGCTTCCGCAACAAGTATCGCAACATCGATGTCCTGCTCATCGACGACATTCAATTCCTCGCCGGCAAGGAAGGAACGCAAGAGGAGTTTTTCCACACGTTTAATGCGCTTCACGAGGAGCACAAGCAGATCGTCATTTCCAGCGACCGTCCGCCCAAGGAAATTCCGACGCTGGAGGAACGGCTTCGCTCGCGGTTCGAATGGGGATTGATAACGGACATACAGCCGCCCGATCTGGAGACGCGGATTGCGATTCTTCGCAAGAAAGCGAAAGCAGAGAATCTCGATATCCCGAACGAAGCAATGATGTACATCGCCAACATGATCGACTCGAACATTCGCGAGCTCGAAGGCGCTCTTATCCGTATCGTCGCTTATTCTTCTCTCACGAACCAGGACATATCCGCCCACCTCGCAGCCGAGGCGCTGAAAGATATATTGCCTACGGGACGCAACCGCCTGATTACGATGCAAGACATTCAGCAGCGCGTAGGCGACTTTTATGGACTTAAGCTTGAGGATTTCAAGGCGCGCAAAAGAACGAAGGCGGTCGCCTTCCCTCGCCAGATCGCCATGTATCTGTCCCGCGAGCTGACCGACTATTCGCTTCCGAAGATCGGAGACGCTTTCGGCGGGCGCGATCATACGACCGTCATCCATGCTCACGAGAAAATCTCTCAGCTGCTCAAGGTGGATCAGGACCTGTACAAAATTATCAACAGCCTGACCGAGAAAATCAAAAACCTGACCTGATTCGATATAAAAATCGCCATAAATAGACAGCAACGCCTATGCACAAAGCGTCCACATGTGGATAGGCGTTGTTTTCGCCATTTTTCGCGGTTATCCACATATTCAGGGTGCCTACTACGACTTTAATATTTAAACATGCTACAATACAGGTAAAACGGTCGTTCCTCCCTGAACAATCGACCCCCTATATACGGAAGATATTCCTTGATTCCTTGAATCGAACAATTGCAAAGCAGCTTTACAATTAACAATGAGGTGAACCCATGAAATTCACGATACAACGCAACGAATTGAACGAAGCCATTCAGCACGTCTCCAAGGCTGTTGCGTCGAGAACGACGATTCCGATTCTGAGCGGGATCAAGCTGGATGCGAGTCACAACGGAATTACGCTGACGGCCAGCGATACCGATATTTCGATCCAAAGCTTCATCGCATTGGAGAACGGCAATAAAACGGTGGCAACGGTCATTAAACCCGGAAGCGTCGTGCTGACAGCCAAGTTTTTCGTTGAGATCATCAAGAAGCTTCCGCATGAGGAAGTTCATATCGAAGTGGGAGAACGCTTCCAGACGCTCATCACGTCCGGCGCGACGGAAATCCAGCTCGTAGGGCTTGATCCGGAAGAATTCCCCGTGCTTCCTTCCATCGTTGAAGATCAGGTTGTATCGATTCCGGGAGATCTCCTCAGAGATATGATCAGACAAACCGTATTTGCCGTAACGACGAACGAATCCACCCCGATTCTGACAGGGGTATTGTGGAACCTCAGCAACGGAGTGTATAAATTCGTGGCGACGGACCGTCATCGCTTGGCTAGCCGGCAATCTAATGTCGATGCGGGAGACGTACGCTTCTCCAACATTGTCATTTCCGGTAAAACCTTGAACGAGCTGGCGAAAATCGTGCCGGACCAAAATGTGATGGTGGATATCGTCGTTGCCGAGAACCAGGTGCTGTTCAAGCTCGGCAACGTCCTCTTCTATACAAGGATGCTGGACGGGACTTATCCCGACACTTCCAAGATTATTCCGCAAAGCTTCAAAACAGAACTCGTCCTGAACACCAAATTGCTCAGCGATTCGATAGATCGCGCTTATTTGCTTTCCCGCGAGGAGAAGACGAATATCGTTCGGCTCGTGACGACAGATAACGGAGGGATCGAAATCTCCTCCAGCTCCTCCGAGCTCGGCAAAGTTACCGAGCAGCTCAGCCTGACGGAAATGCGCGGGGAGCCGCTCAAAATCGCGTTTAACTCCAAATATATGCTGGACGTGCTGAAAGTCATCGACAGCGAAGAGCTATTTATCGGCTTTAATGGCGCGATGAGTCCGATCATCATTCGTCCCAACGATCATGAGCTCAGCTTGCACCTTATCCTTCCTTACCGGACGACGAATTGAGGCGAAGCGAATGAAAACGATCGGAATTTCCACGGAGTACATTACGCTCGGACAGTTTCTCAAGCTGGCCGAATGCATCGGAACGGGCGGGGAAGTGAAATTTTTCCTGCAGGAAAAAGAGGTCAAGGTCAACGGAGAGCCCGATAATCGCAGAGGACGCAAGCTAAGAGTCGAGGACGTCGTTGAGGTCGAGGGCTTCGGGTCGTTCAGGATCGGAACTCGATAAAGAATTGCCGAAATTTCCCGAGCCAGTTGGAGAGTGAATGTCGAATGCAATTGAACGCGCTGGAGCTTCAAGGTTACCGCAACTATGATTCCGTCAAGCTGGCAACCGAAGGCGGCGTGAACATTTTCATCGGTCCGAATGCCCAAGGGAAGACGAACCTGCTTGAGGCGATCCACGTCCTGTCCTTAACCAAGTCCCATCGCACGTCCAAGGATAAAGAGCTGATCGGCTGGGATCAGAAGGCGGCGATCATTCGCGCAGGGATGACCCGCAAGCTTGGAGATGTCAGCCTGGAGCTGCAGCTGTCCGCACAGGGCAAGAAGGCCAAGGTTAACGGACTTGAGCAGCGCAAGTTGAGCAGCTTCGTCGGCACGCTCAACGTCGTCCTGTTCGCGCCGGAGGATCTGGATATCGTCAAGGGAGCTCCGAGCGTGCGCCGTCGATTCATGGACATGGAGATCGGACAGGTGCATCCCGGGTATTTGTACGACATGCAGCAATATCAGAAAATTTTGCAGCAGCGCAACAATTATCTGAAGTCGACGGACATTCATCGGGCCTCCCCTCATATGCTTGAAGTATGGAACGAGCAGTTGGCGACGACCGGTGTTAAAATGATGAAAAAAAGGAAAAACTTTATTATACAGCTACAGAAATGGGCGGAGAAGATTCATGCCGGTATTACCGGCGGCAACGAGCATTTCACAGTAGAGTACAAACCGTCATTCGGGACGGCGGCTGGGATGGATAACCAAGAACTTTCTTCTTTATTCGGGCAATTTATGATAAAGTTAACACAGGGCAAGGAACAGGAATTCAGGCGAGGCACGACATTGACCGGCCCGCATCGGGACGATCTATCCTTCGCCATTAACGGCAAGGACGTTCAATCCTTCGGCTCCCAAGGCCAGCAGCGCACGGCGGCGTTGTCGCTGAAGCTCGCGGAATTGGAGCTCATGCACGAAGAAATCGGGGAATATCCGCTCTTATTGCTCGATGACGTACTGTCGGAGCTGGACCAGACCCGTCAGACACAGCTCATTGAGACGTTTCAGAGCCGCGTTCAAACCTTTATCACCACGACAGGCTTGGAGAGCGTGAACATGAATCGTTTGAAGGATGCTTCCATTTTTCACGTGAGAGACGGGCGATTGCTGCGCTAGTTAAGGAGGAACTCCGTGTACATCCATCTGGGCGGGGAAAAAATCATTCGAACGTCGCAGCTTGTCGCGATCTTCGATATTTCGATCGAGCAATCATCGAAGCTGTCGCGTCAATTCGTCTTACATGCGCAGAAGAACAAGGAAGTCGAAACGATCGGCGAGGAAGATCCGAAATCGATCGTCGTCACGGAGCATAAGGTCTATTACTCTCCAATCTCTACGTCCACGCTCAAGAAGCGGACGCGTCATCTGGAAGGGTAACCTACAAGGTGAACGCCTTCCTCAGGAAGGCTGTACCTGTTTATAGGGGCGAAGCAGGCCCGAGACCTGCGGCAAAGGCGCCCCCTTGGTCGTGATTCAGCAGTTGCTACGTAAAGAAGGCGGTGGAAGGTTTGTCCGTTAATCAGCAGAATAATTACGATGAGAGCCAGATTCAGGTACTGGAAGGCTTGGAGGCGGTACGCAAACGTCCGGGCATGTACATCGGCTCGACGAGCGGCAAAGGGCTGCACCATCTCGTCTGGGAAGTCGTCGACAACAGTATTGACGAAGCATTGGCCGGCTATTGTACCCGGATCGATGTCATCATACAAGAAGACAACAGCATTACCGTTATCGATAACGGCCGGGGAATTCCGGTCGGATTGAATACGAAGCTGCAGAAATCGACGCTTGAGGTCGTTATGACGGTGCTTCACGCGGGCGGCAAGTTCGGCGGCGAGGGCTACAAAGTATCCGGGGGCTTGCACGGGGTCGGGATATCCGTCGTAAACGCCTTGTCGGAGCTGGTCGTCGTTACCGTAAAGCGGGACGGGCATATTCATCAGCAAGAATATCGCCGCGGCATTCCGCAATACGATCTGAAGATCATCGGCGACACCGAAGAGACGGGAACCCACACGCGGTTCAAGCCGGATCCGGAGATTTTCACGGAAACGACTATTTACGAATACGACGTGCTCGTCGGACGCATACGCGAGCTTGCGTTCCTGAACAAAGGGATTGAAATCAATCTCAAGGACGAACGGACGGGAATGAGCGATTCGTTCAAATACGACGGCGGGATCGTGGAATTTGTCCAATATTTGAATCGGACCCGCGAGCCGTTGCACGAGAACCCTATCTATGTCGAAGGCTCCAGAGATCATATCCATTGCGAGATCGCGATGCAGTATAATGACGGCTATTCCGAGAATTTGTACTCCTTCGCCAACAATATCAATACTCATGAGGGCGGAACCCACGAATCCGGATTCAAGAGCGCCCTTACGCGGATCATTAACGATTATGCCCGCAAGAACGGCCTGGTTAAGGAGAGCGAATCGAACTTGTCCGGGGATGACGTGCGCGAGGGCTTGACGGCGATTATTTCCGTTAAGATCCCCGAGCCGCAATTCGAAGGCCAAACCAAGACGAAGCTCGGCAACAGCGAAGTTCGCGGAATCGTGGAATCGTTGTTCAGCGAAAAGCTGCTTGAGTTTATGGACGAGAATCCGGCCGTGGCTCGCAAGGTTCTAGATAAGGGGCTTCAAGCCGCAAGAGCAAGGGAAGCCGCGCGCAAGGCCCGCGAGCTGACTCGTCGCAAGAGCGCGCTGGAAGTCAGCTCCCTGCCGGGGAAGCTGGCCGATTGTTCCTCCAAGGACGCTTCGATCAGCGAGCTCTATATCGTGGAAGGCGACTCTGCGGGCGGATCGGCCAAGCTGGGACGCGATCGCCATTTCCAAGCCATCCTGCCGCTAAGGGGGAAAATCCTTAACGTAGAGAAGGCGCGGTTGGACAAGATTTTGTCCAACCTAGAGATTCGGGCGATGATTACCGCTTTGGGAACGGGAATTAGCGAGGACTTTGACATTACGAAGGCCCGGTACCACAAGATCATCATCATGACCGATGCCGACGTTGACGGAGCGCATATCCGCACTTTGATTCTTACGTTCTTCTATCGCTACATGCGCAAGCTGATCGAAGAAGGCTACGTCTATATCGCTCAGCCGCCTTTGTTCAAGATTGAGCGCAACAAGACTGTACGCTATGCGATGACCGAGAAAGAGCGGGATGCGATCATCTCCGAATTCGGCGAAGGCGCCAAGCTGAACATTCAACGCTATAAGGGCTTGGGAGAAATGAACGGAACCCAGCTATGGGAGACGACGATGGATCCGGACAGCCGCTCGATGCTGCAGGTCCGCATAGAGGACGCGATGCAAGCGGACCTCATGTTCGATACCTTGATGGGCGACAATGTAGAGCCCCGCAGGGATTTCATCCAACAATATGCGAAGTTCGTTAAGAACCTGGACGTATAAGATCGGAATCATAAGCAGGGGGTATCTCTAGTTGCGGAGATACCCCCTGCGGATTACGCTTTGCGTTTGCGGACTCTGAACCGGCCGTAAGCAACCGCATAGGAATAGATTCTGCGGAACACGGACCGGTCGGGCAGCTTCTTGAACAGAAAAGGATCGGGCAAGGTATTGACCTCCAGAATCCACGGCTTTATCCGCAGATCGATGGCGATGTCTATTCCGATTTCCTTTATTCTCGGGAATCGCTTGGCCAAGGCTTCCGCGGTTTCGACCCCAAGCTTGCTGAGACGGGCCTCGCAGGCTTTCCGCTGCTCTGTGGTCAAATGCCGCTTTAGCAGAGTCGGGACAGACATCGGAGTCCCTCCCGCATGATAATTGGTTACGATTTTTCGCGGATGCGCAAGGCGGCCGATCATTCCCGTAGATTCCCACCGGCCTTTGGGATTCTTCTGAACCATGATCCGCAGATCGAATCTTCGGCCGGCATATTTCAGCAGATCGATCCCTTGTTGGGCTAAATAGGGCTTTGGCTTCTTCACGTCAAGCAGCTTGCGGAACATCTGATCGAACGAAACGAAGGCGTATTTGGCTTCGCCGGATTGAAACAGATAGGGCTGAGAGGCCTCGTTGCTCTTCTCTACTCGAATGACGCCGTTTCCGAAAGTTCCGTTAACCGGCTTGACATAGATCATCTCGTATTGATCGAGCATTTGCTCGACAGTAGAACGCTGGAATGCGCGAGTATCCGGCACATGCTCCCTTAAGGTAGGGTCGGCAAGAAGAGCATCGGTTTTGGCCCGTTTGCTGCGGACGCGTTGAATGGACATGCGGGTTTCATCCAACCTTTCCCTTCGTCAATATGGTATAATGGAGTTATTGTACATTTTCTAATCTATGACGGAAAACGCCTTGCGGTGTGCAATTGCAAGAGCGTTCTTATCCGCTTGTATATTCGTTAAGGAGGATCTTCATGTCGGAAGAACAACGCTCCCAATCCCAAGTCAGAGATCGCGATATTGGGGCCGAGATGCGGGAATCGTTCATGGATTACGCGATGAGCATTATCGTCAGCCGGGCTTTGCCGGATGTTCGCGACGGCTTGAAGCCGGTTCATAGACGTATTCTGTATGCCATGTCCGAGCTCGGCATGTCCCCGGACAAGCCCTACAAGAAGTCGGCGAGAATCGTGGGAGAGGTCATCGGTAAGTATCACCCGCACGGCGACTCCCCGATCTATGAAGCCATGGTTCGGATGGCGCAGGATTTCTCTCTTCGCTACATGCTGGTCGACGGTCACGGAAACTTCGGTTCAGTAGACGGCGATTTTGCGGCAGCCATGCGTTACACAGAAGCCCGCCTTTCCAAGATCGCGATGGAAATGCTGCGGGACATCAACAAGGAAACGATCGATTACAGACCGAACTATGACGGCGAAGAACACGAACCCGTCGTCTTGCCCGCGAGATATCCGAATCTGCTCGTTAACGGCAATACAGGAATCGCCGTCGGTATGGCGACGAATATTCCTCCTCATAACCTGCGGGAGGTCATTGAGGGAACTCAAGCATTGCTGCGCGATCCCGAATTGACTCCTTACGATCTGATGGAATACATCAAGGGTCCCGATTTTCCGACGGCCGGCCTTATCCTGGGTCGAGTCGGCATCCGTCAGGCGTATGCGACGGGACGCGGCTCGGTGACGATGCGCGCACGGGCGACGATTGAGGAGAACAACGGCAAGGCGAGAATTCTCGTTCACGAGATTCCTTATCAAGTCAACAAGGCCAGACTCGTGGAGAAAATCGCCGAGCTTGTAAGAGAGAAGAAGATCGACGGCATCACCGATCTTCGCGACGAATCCGACCGCAACGGCATGCGTATTGTGATTGAGCTTCGACGTGACGTAACGCCGACGGTCGTGCTGAACAACCTGTATAAGCAAACCCAGATGCAGACGAGCTTCGGCGTGAACATGCTGGCGCTGGTGAATAACGAGCCTAAGGTGCTTAACCTCAAGGAAGTGCTTAGTCACTATATCAAGCATCAGGTTGAAGTCATTAGACGCCGCACGGAATATGACCTGAAGAAAGCCGAGGCTCGCGCGCACATCCTGGAAGGTCTGCGTATTGCGCTGGATCACCTGGACGAGGTTATCGCGTTGATTCGCTCCTCCCGTACGACTGATGAGGCTCGCGAAGGCTTGATTACACGCTTCGGCCTTTCGAACGATCAGGCTCAAGCGATTCTGGATATGCGCCTGCAACGCCTTACAGGGTTGGAGCGCGAGAAGATCGAGCAGGAATACACCGAGCTGCAGGTGAAAATAGCCGAATACAAAGCTATTCTCGCGGATGAGAATCTCGTAAACGACATTATCCACGAGGAGCTTGAAGAGGTTAAGGTGAAGTTCGGGGATGAGCGCCGCACCGAGATTACGGTCAGCGACGACGAAATATTGGATGAGGACTTGATTCCTCGCGACGATGTCGTCGTAACGATGACCCACTCCGGCTACATCAAACGTCTTCCCGTCTCCACTTACCGCAGCCAGAAGCGGGGCGGACGAGGCATTATGGGCATGGGAACGAAGGATGACGATTTCATTGAAAATCTGTTCATCTCGAATACCCACCACTACCTGCTATTCTTCACGAACAAAGGACGCGTCTTCCGGATGAAGGCCTATGAGATTCCGGATTTAAGCCGGACGGCTCGAGGAACGCCGATCATCAACCTGATTCAGATCGAGCAGGGCGAGACGATCAATGCGGTTATTCCGGTAGAGGCCTTCGAGCCTAACCAGTTCCTCTTCTTCGCAACCCGCAACGGGATTGTCAAGAAAACGCCTCTCGACGATTATGCAAATATTCGCAAAGTCGGCCTGATCGCGATTTCCTTGCGCGAGGATGATGACTTGATCGGAGTTAAGCTGACGGACGGCAGTCGGGAGATCGTGATGGGAACAAGCCAGGGCATGTCCATCCGCTTCTCCGAGGATGACGTTCGGGCGATGGGGCGCTCCGCGACCGGCGTAAAAGGAATCCAATTGGACGACGGCGACAAGGTGATTGATATGGATATTGTTCAACCGGAGCAGGACGTGCTAATCGTAACCGCCAAGGGCTACGGGAAGCGTACTCCGATGACGGAATATCGGTCTCAGACGCGCGGCGGCAAAGGAATCAAAACGTTAAACGTGACGGACAAGAACGGGGATATCGTCGGCTTGAAAGTGGTTCAGAACGACGAAGATCTGATGATCATGACTTCTTCCGGAACGTTGATCCGCACCAGCATGTCCGGCATCAATACAATGGGACGGATCACGCAAGGGGTTAAGCTGATCAATATCCGCGACGAGGATTCCGTTGCGACGGTTGCACGGGCGCCGAAGAGCGAGGACAGCGATTCTGAAGAAGTGGAAGGCGAAGAAGACAGCGAATAAGCTGTCTTCTTGCGCTGAAAGCTAGAGGAGGAGATGCGGCATGCCGAATATTCCGATTACACAAATACAGATTGGCGATCGGTTAGGCAGTGATGTTCAGACTGTACTCGGAAGCGTGCTGCTGCAGCAAGGACGGGTACTGTCAGATAGAGACATGGAAATCTTGCAGGCTTTTCTTATCCCGAGCGCGGATATTGAGCGCGAAGGCTTGGAGGATGTGAATGCGGATGCCGCCGCAGAAGAGACTTCTGCGACTACTGAAGTTAAGCTCACCTATCTTCAGCAAGAGTTTCTCCAGATGGAAAAGCTGCTCAAGCGTATTCAGTCCATGATTACGTCCGGGCAGAAGCTTCCTGTCCTGGATTTGCGTAATGGCTTAAATGCGTTAATCGAGCATATGGATGATTATAATGTACTCACATTCATTCCTCCTCCTGCGGCGGGCGCCGTAGACGTGCTTATCCGCAATAGCGTGCTATGCGCGATGACTTCCTATCAGCTCGCGAAGTGGAACAAGTTCCCGGAGAAGGATTGGCTTCCGATTGCCATGGCCGGCTTGCTTCACGATATCGGCAACGTTAAGGTCGATCCGAGTATCTTTAACAAGTCGACAAGACTGACATCGGAAGAATTTCAGGAAATGAGACAGCACAGCGTCTACGGATTCAAGCTGCTGGAGGGAATTGCTTCCCTGAATCAGGGAGTTTGGCTGACTGCCCTTCAACACCATGAACGGATTGACGGCAGCGGATATCCGATGAAGGTCAAAGGGGAGAAGATCCACCCCTATGCCAAAATCGTTGCGATCGCCGATGTGTATCACGCGATGACCTCCAATCGAAACTACCGCAAAGCGGAGTCTCCTTATCTGGTGCTTGAAGAGCTTCATGCCGGCTCCTTCGGCAAGCTCGATCCGTTTTATGTGCAAACCTTCATTGAGAGAACGACGCAGTTCCATAACGGCGTGTTCATCAAGCTGAATGACGGCCGTATCGGGGAAATCGTCTTTACCGATCGCAACCATCCGACGCGACCTATGATATCTGTGAACGGCGAGATCGTGAATTTGGGATTAAACCGTCAATACTACATTTGCGAAGTGTTTTCCACGAAATAAAACGATCAAGCCAGCTTTGTCATAAGAATGATCACAGAAAGAACGGATAGACATAGAGATAACGCCGTAATCGGTTTTGTGCTTTCGATGGAATGCGCAGGCATGATTCGGTGTTTTTTGTTTTCTCGAGAGGGGGAAGCCGGTTTGGAGACTTACGTGGGAATCGACAATTTCGTCAGGACCAGCAAAGGAAAACATTCAGCGACAGGCCGTGGGTGAGGGCGTATGGGCAATTTCCTATTGGGAGCTGGCCATTCGCATTGTTCTCTCGGTCGCGGCTGGCGGGCTTGTCGGCTTGGAACGGGAATGGAGCAATCGCGCGGCGGGCTTCAGAACGCACATTCTAGTGTGCGTGGGCGCGACATCAATTATGCTTCTCTCCATCTACGGCTTCTCGGAATTCGCCGATGAAGCCAACGTTCGCATGGACCCTGCCCGCTTGGCGGCACAAGTCATTAGCGGGATCGGCTTTCTTGGAGCGGGAGCGATCATGCGCAACGGATTTACGATTTCGGGCTTAACGACGGCGGCCTCCCTGTGGGTCGTGGCGGCTATCGGGCTTTGTGTAGGAGCGGGCTTTTACTTCGTGTCGTTGCTGACGACTTTCGTCGTGCTGTTCAGCTTGTTTTTGTTGAATCGGTGGGAAAAGCGTTTTTTCAGCGTGAAGCGCAGGCAGAAGCTTGAGATGAACGTATGCTGTCAATCAGGGCATCTAGGCGAGATTGTGCGATTAATGGAGACTAACGGCGTTGTCGTGGTAGAGATGAACGTAGACAAGAAGGAATCGTCCGAGTCGGAGAAGAGCGACAACAGAGTGAACGTTCACTTTAAGCTGAAAATAAAGGACGGCGATATGCTAGTGAAGCTTGTCGATCAATTGGCAACGCATCCTTATATTCTGAGCTTTCGACAGCTCGTATCCAACCCGGCCTGAGGCCGGGTTTCTCGTTAGTTATAGAAGTAGAAAGAAAAGATTAAAAAAAGACTTGCATGGGTCGTTTCCCTGTGATATATTATAAAAGTCGCCGTTAGCGCGGCGGACGCAAGAAGAAACACCGAATGGTTCTTTGAAAACTGAACATTGAGCGTAAGAAACAAAAACG